>JACDAB010000003.1 GCA_013695665.1 Geodermatophilaceae bacterium
CCGGCCTGGCGCGCCGTGTCGTCACCCTCGGTTCGCCGCACCACGGCACCACGGTGGCAGAGCTGGCGATCGCGTTGGCGCCCGATGAATGTCCGCCCGCCTGCCGGCAGCTCGTCCCGGGAAGTGATCTGCTTCGCGAGCTGAACGCCGGCGACGAGACCCCGGACGGCCCGGCGTTCATCTCCATCTGGACGGCCGTCGACGAGGTGGTGACGCCGCCGGACTCCGCTGCGCTGGATGGCGCACTGAACCTCGTCGTACAGGACATCTGCTCGACGTCGAGTGTGCAGCACGGAGCCCTTCCGACCGACCCGGTGGTCTCGAACATCGTCACGCTGCAGCTCGGTGCCGCCCCGCCGCAGGATCTGTCCACTGAGGACTGTCAGCGGCTCAGCTCGTGACGTCCTTGGTGGTGAAGTTCGCCCACGCGGCACCGAGCAGGACCACGACGTACACCGCCTGCAGGCCGATGCCGCGCACTATGTCCCGCCAGAAGATCGGGTCCCGGAAGAGGTCCACAAAGGACAGCCAGTAGCGGGTGGGCAGATACGGCTGGAGTACCTCTGCCGCATCGAGGGTCAGGAGCAGCGAGGAGGCGATCAGGAAGGCGAGCGCGCCGAGCGCCGCCGCCAGCGGCGAATCCGTGAGAGTCGACAGCAGCAGCGCGATCGACGCGACCCCCAGCATGGACAAGGTGATGTAGCCGATCGCCAGCACCGTGCGGACAGCAACCTGCTCCGGGGTGAGCGTCGTACCGGAGACACTGGCCGCCAGCGGCTGATCGCCCAGCAGCAGCGATCCGACGACGTACGCAGTCGCCGCGACGATCACCACGGCGAGGAGTACGAAAGCAATGACGCTGACCAGCTTCGCCACGAGCAGCCGGGTGCGGCCGACCGGGCGGACCAGGAGATAGCGCAACGTGCCGGATTGGGCCTCCCCGGCTACTGAGTCGCCGGCGAACACCGCCACCGCGATCGGCAGGAACAGCGGCAAGATGATCGCCAGCGCGGCCAGGGGGAACAGCGTCCCGTCGGCCAGCACCGCGGACAGGAACGCCGGCCCGCTCCCGGGTCGCGGCCCCAGGTCGGTCACGGCGAGCAGCACCGCGACCAGGGTCGGCAGCGCGTTCAGCAAGAGGATCGTGACCCAGGTCCGGGGTCGGCGCAGCATCTTGCTCAGCTCGACGGCAATCATGTGATCATCTCGTCACGCCGACCTGGTGCGACGACGTGTCGGTGGCGGCGAGCACCACCTGCTCCAGCGTGCGCCGTTCGGGTCCGAGCTCGGTGACCCGGATGCCGTCGGAGACGAGCATTGCGTTGAGCTGGGCCGGGTCGGCCCCGCGTACGACGAGCCGGTCACCGTCGCGCTGCTCGATGCGGCCGTCCAGCAGCGCGTGGGCACGGTCATAGTCAGGGGTGTGTACGACGGTCCGGCCGGTCGGTGCCTGCAGGTCGGCCAGGTCCTCCTGCAGGACCAGCCGGCCCCGGTCCAGGACACCGACCCGGGTACACAGCTGCTCGACCTCGGCCAGCAGGTGGCTGGACAGGAACACCGTGGTGCCGTTCGCGTGCAGGTGCTGGAGCAGTTCGCGGATCTCGCGGATGCCCTGCGGATCCAGCCCGTTCGTCGGCTCGTCGAGGACGAGGAGCCGCGGCTGACGCAGCAGCGCCGCGCCGAGCCCCAGCCGCTGCCGCATGCCAAGGGAGTAGGCCTTCACCGGCCGCCGGCCGACCTCGGCCAGCCCAACCTGCTCCAGCACCGCGTCGATGCGGCCCTGCCGGGTCCGGCGCACGCCGCCGGCGCCCATCGCGTCGAGCAGCGCCAGGTTGGCCCGTCCGGACAGGTGCGCGTAGGCCGCCGGACCCTCGACCAGTGCCCCGACCTGAGGCAACGCCTTCCGGCCGCCCCTGGGCATCGGCTGCCCCAGCAGCTGCACCTCGCCACTGGTGGCGAGCACCAGCCCGAGGATCATCCGCACCGTCGTCGTCTTGCCCGAACCGTTGGCGCCGAGGAAGCCGTAGATGTCCCCGGCGCGCACGTCGAGGCTGACCCCGTCGACGGCGAGGATTGAGCCGTAGCGCTTGGTCAGCTCGCGGGTCCGGATCATCCGTCGGCCACCGGGATCCGGGCCACGTCGGTGGCGGCGTCGGCCAGGGTCTGGCTGGTTACCGTCCCTGCGATGAGCCAGCTGCGCTGCTCCCTGCTCCCGGGCGTGAGCAGCAGGCCCAGCGGCCCGACCGAGACATAGACACCCTGCTCGTCGATCCGCGCCCCGGGTGTCGCCTCCAGCTGATCGCGCAGCGGACGGGAGATCTCATCCCAGATCGGAACTGCGGCGAGGAGCGTGACACCCCTCCCGTAGGCACCCAGGGCACCGACCGTGCTCTCGTCGGTGCGCCGGTCCAACCCCGCCAGCCGGTCCGGTGCGACCGCCGGAGCGAACTGGTCGGCCGCTGCCGCCACGTCGATGACGTCCTCGAAGCGGAACTCCGCACCAGTGGGCGTGATGAAGCTGGTGTCGGATTCGGAGGGTGGGGCGACGGTCAGTTCCAGGAAGGTGCTGGTCAGGGCGGCGGTGTCCGAGCCGACGCCATGCACCTGGACCCGCAGCGGGAGGCCGCTCTGCGGATCGACCCAGACGTCGACCCGGTCCACCGTGGTGCGGGAGTCGGCCGGTTGCAGTCGCAGGCCGGGCGCGTCGCGGCCGGCCACCCGGATCGGGGGTATGCGGGTGACCTCCTCGGCGGTGGCCTCGCTGAGCAACCGGCGGCCCAGCTCGGTCGGCAGCAGGTCGGCCGTCCGCGGCAGCCGGATGTCCGGGTCGCTGGACAGCGTGGCCCGGTTGTCCTCGTAGTCCCACATGAGGGTTGCACCGGCGCGATGGAACAGATCGGTCTCACCGGTCGCCGAGAGGGTGTCCATCCGCCAGTCCTCGCTCCCGCGCCACCAGACCCGCATCCGGGACCGCTCGCCGAAGAGGTCCACGAGATCGGTGAAGTCCCGGGTGACCGGCAGCTGCAGCCCGCCCACCGACTCGGCGTAGCCGGAGAAGGGAACCTCACCGGAGTCACGGACCTGCTCGAGCAGTTCGGTGGCGCCGACGTCGCTGTCAGCAGCCGGGAGGGCACCCAGCACCGACGGCAGTGAGAGCAGGATGGCCAGGCCGAGCCCGACGGCGAGCCAGCGTTGCCACGCTCTCACCGCGAATCCGTCATGACTCACCGTACGTCGGGATGCCCGCTCCGGTTCAGCCTTCGCGGAGCAAATGGTCGGAGATGATCTTGCGCTGGATCTCCGACGTTCCCGCGAAGATCGTGGTCAGCCGCGCATCTCGCCAGTACCGCTCCACACGGCGGATCAGTGTAGGACAACTTCGGGGCATCGGGCTCTCCTACGGCTTCATGCGCAACGGCGTCCGTGCTCCCGCCGAACCCGGTTTCTGCTAGGAAGCTGCCATGACTCAGTCAAGGCACCTGCTGGGACTGCTGCTCGGGACCGAGGAGGACTGGCCGACGGCCTTCGAGTCACTCGTCCGGCGACTCGGCCCGGTGACCGACGGCAGCGAGACAGTCCACCACTACGACGTCGAGCGGGTCACCGTCGAGCCGTTCAATCTGCGGCAGAAGCCACGGTATGACCTCGTCATCGACCGGCTGGCCTACTGGTACTACCACCCGCGGGAGTGGCTGAAGAAGGCCGCCCTCGTGGACGATCTGTACCTGCTCAACAGCCCGTTCACGTTCCAGAGCATGGAGAAGCACGCGGCCTACTGCGCGATGATGCGCTTGGGCCTCAAGGTCCCGGAGACCGTGCTCGTCCCGTACAAGAACCCGCCGGACCACGCGAAGTACGCCTTCACCGCCCAGCGCTACAACCAGTCCTTCGACCTCGACGCGCTGGCCGAGGGCATCGGCTACCCGATCTTCATGAAGCCCTACGACGGTGGCGCCTGGGTAGGGGTCACCCAGATCCGCAACCGGGAGGAACTGCACAAGGCCTACGACGAATCCGGGCAGCGGCTCATGCATCTGCAGAAGGCGGTGGCCGGCTACGACGTGTTCGCCCGGAGCCTGTCCATCGGCGCCGAGACCATGGTGCTGAGGTTCGATCCCGATGAGCCGATGCACGCCCGGTACTCCGTCACCCACGACTTCCTCGACGCCGACGTCGGCAATGAGGTCGTCACGATCAGCCGCCTCGTCAACGCCTTCTTCCGCTGGGAGTTCAACTCCTGCGAGACGCTCATCAAGGGGGGCGAGGTCTACCCGATCGACTACGCCAATGCCTGTCCGGACGTCGCCTTGACGAGCCTGCACTACTACTTCCCCTGGGCCATCAAAGCGTTGGTGAAGTGGTCGGTGTTCTGCACGGTCACCGGCCGCAAGGCCCGCTACGACCTCGACACCCGCCGCTACTTCGACATCGCCGACCGGGAGGACCTCTCCTACGACGAGAAGCTCGCCGCGTACCGCCAGTTCGCGGACAGCTACTTCGAGACCGAGCGGTACGCCGATTTCTGCGCCAGCCGGCTGACCAGCCTCGACGAGGTGATGCTGGACTGGATCGAGGGTGCGGACTTCGACCGGCTGCTCGTCGACACCGTCCGGTCGACCTTCCCCGCGCACGAGCACGACCACTTCATCGCGCACTACCGCGGGCTGCTGAGCGCCTCGGCCCGGGACGAGCGCGCCCGCCTCGGCTGACCGGGCTGCTCATGAATCACCTTGACAACAGAACGTCCTGGGTTGCATGGTTAGCTACGTGACTAAGGAACCAGTTAACCGTTGATGGATGACGGCCGGCCGATATTCCTCCAGATCGCGGAGCTGATCGAGAACTCGATCATCGACGGAACGCTCGGCGAGGAGCAGCAGGTGCCCTCGACCAACGAGCTGGCCGCTTTTCATCGGATCAACCCAGCGACCGCCGCGAAGGGCATCAACCAGCTCGTCGTCGACGGCATCCTCTACAAGAAGCGAGGCATCGGAATGTTCGTGTCCGCGGGTGCAGCCGCAGGTTTGCGCGATCGGCGCCGGCACCAGTTCGCCAGCGCCTACATCGAGCCGCTGCTGGCCGAGGCGCGCAAGCTCGGGCTCAGCGCGGCCGAGGTAGGCGCGATGATCGCGGCGGTTCGCCGATGAGCGCATCCCCGGCTGCGGTCAGCATCGACAACCTCACCAAGCGGTACGGCGACGTGCAGGCGCTGGCCGGTGTGAGCTTCGACGTCGCCGAGTACACGGTCTGCGGGCTGCTCGGCCGCAACGGAGCCGGTAAGACGACGGTGATGCAGATCCTGACCGGTCAGGGGTGGGCCACCTCGGGTCAGGTCCGGGTCTTTTGTGAGCAGCCCTTCGAGAACGAACGGATCCTCGCCGATGTCTGCTTCGTCAAGGAGAGCCAGCGCTACCCGGACCTCTCGGTTCGGGCCATCCTGGCCGCCGCTGCCCGGCTGTACCCGCAGTGGAACACCATGCTGGCCGACGAACTGCTCGCCGACTTCGCGCTGCCGTTGCGCCGCGGCGTGAAGAAGCTGTCTCGCGGGCAGCTGTCCGCCGTCGGCATCGTCATCGGGCTCGCCTCCCGGTCGAGGCTCACCCTGTTCGACGAGCCCTATCTCGGCCTGGATGCTGTTGCCCGGCAGCTGTTCTACGACCGGCTGCTGGCCGACTACGCCGAATACCCGCGCACGATCCTGCTCTCGACACACCTGATCGACGAGGTCAGCGAACTGCTCGAGCACGTGGTCCTCATCGATCACGGACAGGTGCTCCTGGCCGGATCCGCCGAGGCACTGCGCGAGCGCGCGGTCACCGTCACCGGACCCACCGCCACCGTGGAACGGTTCGCCGCGCCGTACGACGTCCTGCACCGCGAGAGCCTCGGCGGGGTGACCCGGTCCACCGTGAGCGGAAGGTTCACCCCCGCCGACCGGTCCGCGGCCATCGCTGTCGGGCTGGACCTCCAAACGGTCTCGCTGCAGCAGCTCGTCGTCCGGACGACGACCCGACCCAGAGAGGAGTCCTCATGACCCGGACCCTGCAGGTGCTGCGGATCTGCCTGGTCAACCTGCCGGCCGCGCTCTGGTGGCCCTGGGGCATCCTCGCCGCGGCGTTCGCCATCAACCTGGCGATCTTCTCGGTCGTCGACCAGCCAGCGGACGGGGGCAACGTCAGCGGTGGGTTGCTGTCGATCTACGGCGTCGTCGCGGTCTTCTTCATCCAGCTGTTCACGCAGTACCTTCCGTTTCTGCTCGGCCTCGGGGTCACCCGCCGGCGGTTCTTCCTCACCGTCGTGGCGGCCGCTCTGCTGCAGGCGCTGACCTACGGCATCGTCCTCACGCTCTTCGAACGGCTCGAAGCCGCAAGCGGCGGGTGGGGGGTGGACCTGGACTTCTTCGGCGTCCCCCTGCTCGTCGTGGACAACCCGATCGAGCAGACGCTGGTGTACGCGGGACCGTTCCTGCTATTCGCCTTCGTCGGTGCGGTCATGGGCGTCGTCTACACCCGATGGGGGCAGCGCGGCATGTACGTCCTGCTGCTCGGCAGCATCGTCGGGGTGGGCGCAGCGGTCTTCTTATTGACCTGGCAGGGAGGCTGGCCGGCGTTCGGCCAGTGGTTCGTCGACAGCTCAACGCTCGCGCTGTTCCTCGGCTGGCCGACGCTGATCGGCGCAGTGCTTGCCGTCGCGGTGTTCGGCCTGCTGCGCCGTACGCCGGCCTAGTGCCGCGGCAACGAGTCGGACGGCCGGTCAGCCCCGCTCGAGGCTGTCAGGGCCGAGCACGGTCCAGTCCCGCACCCGGAAGGCGCTGACCTGATCGCCGCCGACCGAGACGCCGCTGAACGCTGTCCTCAACGGTCGTGGCCGCCAGCCCGACGGTGAGCTGCTGCTCCGGGCCACCGGTGTCCCGCTCGAACGTGGACAGGTTGCGGGCGGCCCGCATCGTCACCGGGCTACCCGCACCGGTCTGCAGGCCGGTCACCGTCAGCGCCCTGACGTCGCGGTCGCCCTGGACGCCGTACACCAGGCTCACGCTCTTGTCCCGGTCGTCGGTGGCGAAGCTCACCTCCCCCAGCTCAGCGCTGATCCCCACCCGGTCGTGTGTGTCCGGACCGACGGGAACGTCGATCAGCGTCACCGATCTGCCGAGGGAACCGGCGACAACGCCCAGCTTGTACGTTCCCTCGCCGGTGCCGTGCACGGAGATCTCGAGGTCGCGATCCAACGGCAGGAGGTAGAGGTTGTCGGTCCCGATCGCCGGGATCGCTCCCGGGAGATCTGCCCAGGCCCGCCGCCCGGCCACGCCGAACCGCCGCCCCTCGGCGTCCTTGACGACCATCGTGGCTGGCGACAGCAGGAAGACGAAGTCCAGGGGCATCGTCACGTCGTTCAGCCAGGCATCCTGTAGTGACAGGTGGCTCAGGGTCCAGCCGTTGCTGCTGTCACGAACGATGGCGGGGGGCTGGGGGGCACCGGTGACGTCGAGGTGGCGGATGACAAAGCCGCCGCCCCTGGCGTACTCGATGAATGACTCGAGCCCTGCGCCCTCGGGCGAGGCGTTGTTGCACCGGATACCCGAGCGTCCGCAATCGCTCGATGTCTCGGCGTACGGTCCGCTCGGTGATCTCCAGCCGATCGGCGAGGTCCCGGCCGGCCCAGAGCTGGCGCTGCTGCAGCAGCCCGAGTAACCGCAGCAACCGTGCGGACGTCGTGATCACAGCCGGAGTCTGACACCACTTGCGGACCGGAACTGTCCGGAATCGACCCTACGGTGGGCGCATGAGCATCGAGTGGAATCACGTCCTGCACGAGCAGCTCGACTGGCACTGGCAGCATCATCTGCGCCCCCGGCTGGCTGGTCTCACCGACGAGGAGTACTTCTGGGAGCCGGTCGCCGGCTGCTGGAACGTCCGCCCGTGCGGTGAGAGCACCGCACCGATGGCCGCAGGGGCGGGCGGGTTCACCATCGACTTCGAACTGCCCGAGCCGGAGCCCGCCCCGGTCACGACGATCGCCTGGCGGATCGCGCACATCATCGTCGGGATCTTCGGTGAACGCGCAGCCAGCAATTTCGCCGGGCCGGCCATGGACTACCAGGGCTTCGCCTACGCCGGGACCGCCCAGGAGGCCCTCGCCCAGCTGGACGAGGGCTACCGGCGGTGGAGCGAGGGTGTCAGCGGTCTCGGCGAGGGAGGTCTGCTCCGTCCCTGCGGTCCGGCGGAGGGGCCCTTTGCCGAGTCCCCCCTGGCCGAACTGGTGGTGCACATCAACCGGGAAGCGATCCACCACGGGGCCGAGCTCTGCCTGCTCCGCGATCTGTACGCCCACCGCCCGTTGACCGGCTGATTCCGCCTGACCACCCGTTGGAGATCGGCGCCCGGCAACGACGATAGGGATGTGCGGGCTGACGTGGACGACAGCGGGACCGATCTGCTGAGGCTCTACGACGACGCGCTGCCACAGGTTTACGGCTACCTGCTGTCCCGCTGCGGTCACGCCTCGACCGCGGAGGACCTCACCGCCGAGACATTCCTCGCCGCCGTCGATGCGGTACGCCGGCCAAACCCCACCGGGGTGTCCGTTGCGTGGCTGATCGGCGTGGCGCGGCACAAACTGGTCGACCACTGGCGCCGGCAGGCGCGCGACCAGCGCGATCTCCAGGTCATCGGCGGGCTCGCCGAGGACAACCTGGATCCCTGGGACGAGTTTCTCGACGCCGTCCGGGTGCGCGACACCCTCGCCCTGCTCGGCGCCCACCATCGCGCAGCCCTCACGTTGCGCTATCTCGACGGCCTGCCGGTCCGGGAGGTCGCCGCGCTGCTGGAACGCACCCTGCACGCGACCGAGGCTCTGCTGGTCCGTGCCCGGGCCGCATTCCGCCGGGCATACGCCGACCAGCGGCCCGCCGACTCCGACGGAGGGGTCCGATGACCGATTCCTTCGACACGCTGCGGCTACCACCGACCGCAGTCGCACCCGCTCCCGCCTTCACCGCCCGACTGCGCGCCCGGCTCGAGCGTGCATTGACCCTGCCCCGAGGAGTCTCCGTGTCCACAGCTACAGCCGACGAATCCGCCACTGCACCAGCCTCCGCGCTCGGGGCCGCCATCCCCTACCTCGCCGTGGCCGACGCACCGCGCGCGATCCAGTGGTACGTCGACGTGCTCGGTGCCCGCGTCGTCGGGGAGCCGATCGTGATGCCGGACGGCCGGGTCGGGCACTGTGAGCTGGCGCTTGCCGGCGGCACGATCTACCTGGCCGAGGAGCACCCCGAGATCGGGGTGGTCGCACCGGACCCGGCAGTCAGTGCAGTCAGCCTGATGCTGGGGGTGGCCGATGCCGACGCCACCCGCGCCGCCGTACTGAGCGGGGGCGGCGGGTCTCACCGGGAGCCCAGTGACGGGTACGGGCAGCGCACCGCCTGGGTCGTCGACCCGTTCGGCCATCGCTGGGGGCTGCACTCCCCGCTGCCGACCGGGTCTGCGGCGGCTCGACACGGCGACCTTGTCTACGCGTCGCTGTGGGTCCCCGAGACTGACCGCGCAGCCGAGTTCTACTCAGCTGTGCTCGGCTGGACGTACCACCCGGACGACGGCCCGAGCCGTCAGGTGGCCAATGCCCACCCGGCTGTCGGCATCGTCGCCGGCCGGACGGAGCGGACCCTGTTCTGCTGCTTCGCCGTGGACGACGTCGATGCCGCAGCCGAGCGGGTGCTCGCCGCAGGCGGCAGCGTACAGACCCCGCGAGAGGAGCCCTACGGCCGCACCGTGGACTGTGTGGACGACCAGGGGACACAGTTCGCTCTGAACCAGACCACTGCCGGGAACGACACGGCCCACAGCGGCACCGGCCAGGGCGATATCGCGTACCTCACCCTGCTCAGCATGGACTCGGCCAGGTTCAAGGACTTCTATGGCGCCGTACTGGGCTGGCGGTTCACCCCCGGCAGCGTCGAGGATGGCTGGGAGGTGCGGGACGTCACGCCGATGACGGGGCTCGCCGGGCGCAGCGACCGGCCCGGCGGCGTACCGATGTGGCGGGTCGAGGACATCGCCCTCGCCGTGGCGCGGGTCCGGACGGGCGGCGGGACGGCCAGTGATCCACAGCAGCAGCACTACGGGCTGATGTCGGAGTGCGCCGACGACCAGGGCTTGCGGTTCTATCTCGGGCAG
>JACDAB010000009.1 GCA_013695665.1 Geodermatophilaceae bacterium
ACCCGCTCCTCCGAGTTTTCAAACATGAACGAGGCTTCCATGGACGGAATGCCTGGAACTCCCAGTTCCCGGCCGAGGATCGCGGCAAGCTGAGAGTGGGGAAACACGTTGTCACTATAAAGGGCGACCCGCTTTGGTGCCGCCTTAGCGAGCTCTTCGCCGTAGAAGGCACGAGAAGCCGGCGTGTCTTGGCCCGTGAAGCTCCTTAAAACCAATGCATCGGCCGCTTGGCTAATCCTCTCGCCAATCTCTGGATGCTGCCTTTCGCAAAGTAGTGCCTTGGTAAGGGCCGCGCGCGCGAACGCCATTTCACAGGTGGCGATTGGCCCCTCGGTTTTATAGGATCGAAGCAAACAGACATCCTGCCAGCAGCTCTCTGCATCAATCATGCGCGCTGTGACATTTCGTCCGACGATCTCCGCAGCCACCGGCTTCTTGCCAAGGCCTAATACGGCACCGTCAATTTGCTCGAGCCGCTCATGCAATCGCTCGTAGTCGAAGCAGTCGTTCTCGTGCATTTCGTAGAGAGCCATTTTCGCGATCGACCGATAAGACTCGCCCTCCGGGCTGAGAACACCGCGATCGATGTGCTTGTGGCCGCGGAGGATCTGCCGTTGGGCTATCCGATCGATAAGGCCTAGCACGAGGTTTGCTGCTTCCAGTTCGGAGCTTGCGACCTTGCTGGCCTTTTTACCGGAGCTAACAAAATGCCTGCCTCAACCTTTTCCCTCACCGCGGGCCAGCAGAGCTCCCGCTGAAAAAGGGCGTCTGCATGGTCGAGCATTTCCAAGCAGCGGGAACGCCATTTCTCGGGAAAAATACGCTGTTTGAGACGGGCAAATTGCAATTTCATGGTTCGACCATACCAGATGCACCGATTCCCTTTTAGGACTTACCACGCTCTTCCGAAACCCTAGCAAAAGGCCACGGTGTTTAAGAAGCGAAAGCCATAAATAACTTGCAGAAGTCATCATTGCGCCTAAGATCACAGACGCATCAAGAGAAGGGTTATGCCCTCGCCAACCTGCCAACTCGGGCAAGGTGGTATCCGTGAAAACGGGATGTGGCCTGAAGGGCAATTATTCGAGCCTTCCTCGCTGCGTGATCTCCTGGTGCTGAGGCAGGGAGAGAAACGTGCAAGAGCCAATCATGACAATAGCGCTCACGAAGAGCGAGGGGCCTGACGGGTCAGCAGAACCCTTTTGCCCCTCACACCACGAGCCGTACCTGGTCGTGAGGATCGCGGCCGACACTTATCAGCGCGAGCTGATAAAAATTCTACGAGGACCGCATAAACTTGCCCAAATTGGCACCGGATGTTGCCTAATCGTCCATCCCTACCCGTTTGATGTGCAGGGTTCACTCACATCCGACTGTCGCGATTTCCTGATTGGAGCGGTCCAAAATGCGGTTACGCGTGTCCCAGCGTGACGCGGTCATGTCTATTCCGCCGCAAAAGGCGAGCCGGTCGTCTACCACGACGATCTTCTGGTGGTGGCTAGCTCCCGTCGCATGCGCGCCGTCCAGTTTGAAGGTGATCTGCCTAGTCATCGCCCAGCGTATCAGCCTCAAAACGGTGGTGCCGCGGCCCAATAGCTTCGGCGCCCCCAAGTCCCACTTGAGGATATTGATCGACACGTGGGGGCGATGCTTCGCGAGCCAGGAAAGCAGCGGGCCCAACTTAATTGGCGCGCCATCCTTTGCGTCCGAGTCCAGGATAATCCTCGTGTCGAAGTCCCACCCGACCAGCAGGATCTGCGACTTGGCCTCCAGCATGGCCTTTCGGGCCAGCTTGAAATAGTCGGCGGCATCGACCACAACCGCGGCACGCTCGGCGCGCTCGATCCGCCAGCAATTTCGGCCTGGATCAAGCACGTTGACTAGATGTCATTTGGATGAGCTCGGCCGCTTCATTCTGCTAGAACACCTTGGCGCCCGAGCAGTTTCGCTCTCGAAACGGACATGCGGCGACGAGGGGGTGAATGATGCCGGACAACCACACCCAGCCTGGTAAAGCTCCGCCTCCCATATTCGCATGGCTCGTCCACATGTTCACGGCCAGCGGAGCGGTTCTTGCGCTTCTCGCTTTAATGGCGATCGACCAGGAGCAATGGCGCCTTGCCTTGCTCTGGCTGTTCATCGCCATCGGGGTCGATGCCATCGATGGCTCCTTCGCGCGCTGGGCCCGGGTCAAGGAGCAAGCTCCGCAAATCGACGGAGACACGCTGGACCTCGTCGTCGATTACCTCACCTATGTCTTCGTACCAACCCTCTTCATCTGGCGCGCCAACCTCGTCCCGGAGGAAACCGCCCCGTGGCTCGCCGCAGCGATACAGTTCTCCGCCCTTTATTTGTTCTCCAGGTCGGACATGAAGACCAGCGACAACTATTTCCGCGGCTTCCCAGCTCTTTGGAACCTGGTCGCTTTTTACCTCTTCGTCCTTCAGGCCGGAACCGCCGCCGGTGCCGTCGTCGTTGTCGCGCTGGTTGGACTGACCTTCGCTCCGGTCCACTTCGTGCACCCTTTCAGGGTCAGGGACTACGGACGCTGGCTGCCGGTCGTCGCTTTGATTTGGGCTTTGGCGACCTGCGCGCTGCTCTGGACCGGTTGGTCGACCGATGCTCGTTCGGCGTGGGCGAGCATTTCCTTGGCCGCTGCGGGAATACTCTTAGGCTTGGGCCTGGTACGCACCATTCGTGGTGAACGCGCCGCTCTTCAAGGCCCTAACGCAGGTCTTGAGCCTGATGCCTGAGCACCGAGCGACCGGTCGGCGATACAGGCCATAGCGATCCGCCGAATGTCAGCTCCGCGTCGAAAGCAGACGCTAGCGGCTAATGTCCGTTATGGGTGGAAAACGGACATTCGGACTGCTTGCGCTTGGTCTCTAGATTGAAAACGTCAGCCCGATCGGCAGCTCCTGACCCGCTCGGTGTCGCCGCCGGTCTAGCTC
>JACDAB010000026.1 GCA_013695665.1 Geodermatophilaceae bacterium
TGCTGCGCCTTCCCGCACCCAGACTGAGCGCCGTACCTCTGATGGTGGCGCAACCCGAGCTCAGCACGGAGGAGGCCCGCGCCCTGAACATCGTGGAATCGGTGAGCACGTTCGCCTCGACGTACGACAATCCGGAGGTCGGGCAGAACATCCGGGTTGTCGCCGAAACCGTGGATGGTGCGGTAATTCGGCCAGGACAGACCTACAGCCTGAATACGGAGACCGGGGAACGAACCGGGGACAAGGGCTACCTTGTCGCGACCGCGCCCGGTGACGCGGGGCCTGGCCTGGGCGAGGGCATCTCGCCGTTCGCGACGGCGATGTTCAATGCGGTGTTCTTCGCCGGCCTCGAGCAGGTGGAGCACACCGCACATCCGGTGTACGACGAGTCGTATCCGGCCGGTCGCGACGCGACCGTGCGCTACGACACCACTGACCTGGTATGGCGCAACGACTCGGCCAACGGCGTGTACATCCAGACCGAGTGGAGCCCTGCCGAAGTGACGGTGACGTTCTGGAGCACCTTGCTGTTCCAGATCGAGGCGGTCAGCGGATCGCAGTCCAACCTGCGACAACCCGCCAGCGAGACCCGCTCCGGAGCCGATTGCCAGACCAGTAGCGGCAGCACGGGATTCGACATCAGCATGACCCGCGTGTTCATCCAGGCCGGCGGAGGCCGGGTACTGCGGCAGGAGGCGTTCAGCACCTCCTACGACCCGGCGCCGCGGATCTTGTGCCAGGGAGTGGTTGCGCCGCCGCCCGTGGACGAGCCGCCGCCGGTGGAACCACCGGTGACGATCAGCCCACCGTCGAGCCCCTCCGACCCGGGGCCGACGCTGACGACAGTCCCGAGCCCGCCCGCCACCACGGCGTCACCGACCACCACAGCCCCGACGACCACGACAGCCCCCACGACCACCTCCGTTCCTACCACGACCACATCGACGACAACGACCACGACCACGACCACCACTACTGCGCCAACGACTACCACCGCTCCGACGACGACGGTCGCGACCTCGGCCGAGCCGACAGCGGAACTGCCGACGCCCCCTTCGGCACCGGCGGATGCAGCGCCGTACCACTCCGGTGGGGCGCTGCCCAGCTGAGGAGGGCGTCACCGGATGGTCAGCAGGGCCTAGGCTGCCGAGCAGGAACCGGCGGTGGAGTTGGCCGGCAAATGGCACTTTGGGAGATGCAGTTTTCGTGGGTACGGAGCGCGAACCGGAGGTGGCCGCTCAGGAGCCACGAATGGATGGCTGGCTGGCGGGGCAGGACTCGCCCGCGGAGACGAAACGACGGTGGTGGCGCCGCCCCATCATCCTGATCCCGCTCGGGCTGCTGCTGATACTGGTGGTCGGCTACGGTGCGGATCTCGCGCTCGCGGGGAGGGACATCCCGCGGGGGACGACCGTGGCAGGAGTGCCGATCGGGGGGCTCAGCGATGCCGCGGCTGAGCAGACTCTGCGCGACGAGGTAGCCACGATTCTGCTGCGCGAGCGCCAGGTGACCGCCGGAACCGTCGACCTGACCGTCGACCCGGCCGACGCCGGTATCAGCATGGACATCGATGCGACACTCGCCGCGGCCGGCGGGCAACCGCTGAACCCGATCACCCGGCTGGTGTCGATCTTCGGCGGAGGGCGAGACGTCGAACCGGCGCTCGCGGTGGACGACGTTGCCCTGGCCGCAGCGGTCGAGCGGCTCGCGGTCGCCGTCGACTCCGAGCCGGCAGACGGCGCGATCCGGATCGAAGGGACCACGCCGGTGGCCGTGGAGCCGGTGCCCGGCCAGCGCCTGGACCAGGACGGGTCCACCGAGCAATTGCGAACCGCCATCCGCGAGGACGACTCCAGCGTGGACTTCCCGGTGGAGGCGGTGGCGGCCCGGATCGGCTCCGATGCGGTGCAGGAGGCGCTCGACGGCTTCGCGGTGCCTGCGCTGGCCGGCCCGGTCCTCGCCACCGGCCCTGACGCGGCCAGCGCCACGATCCCGGTCACGGCGATCGCCGCGGCCTTGCGCTTCGAACCGGGTGCGGACGGGACGCTGGTTCCGTCGCTGGATCAGGAGGCCCTTCAGGACGGTCTCGAGGAGCCGCTGGCAGCCTTCGACACGCAGCCGGTGGACGCGACCTTCACCGTCACCGGTGGTGCCGTAGTCATCGTGGCGGCGGTGGACGGGGCAGTCGCCGACGTTGCGGCGCTGTCCACCGCGCTGCTCGAGGTGCTGCCGCGGCCGGTGCCCCGCGAGATCGTGGTCTCCCTCGTCCCGCAACCTGCGGACGTGACCACCGAGGAGGCGCGGGGGTTCGGCATCACCGAGCAGGTGAGCACCTTCACGACGAACTTCACCAACGAGAACTCCGGGGAGAACATCCGTGTGATCGCCGCCGAGGTCGACGGCGCCGTCATACCTCCCGGGGAGACGTTCAGCCTCAACGGGTTCACCGGACCGCGAACGGAAGCGCAGGGCTACGTCGAGTCAACGATCATCAGCGACGGCGAGTTCGTCGAGGCAGTCGGCGGCGGCGTCTCCCAGTTCGCCACCACGATGTTCAACGCGGTGTTCTTCGCGGGGCTCGAGGACATCACCCACCAGCCGCACAGCTACTACATCAGCCGGTATCCGGCCGGCCGGGAGGCGACGGTGTTCTACGACTCGATCGACCTCGTGTGGCGCAACGACAGCGACACCGGCATCTACGTCCAGACCCAGTGGGAACCTGGCGCGCTCACTGTGACGTTCTGGGGCACCCAGCGCTATGACATCGAGTCGGTGAGCGGCGAGCGCAACAACCTCTCCGAGCCGGAGACCGAACGCAAGCCCGACGACGAGGACTGCGTGGAGCAGGCGGGCAGTTCCGGCTTCGACATCAGCGTCACGCGCGTATTCCGACCGGTGGGGGGCGGTGACGTCATCCGCAGGGAGGTCTTCAACACGCGGTACAACGCCGTACCCGAGATCATCTGTGTGCCACCAGAGTGAGTCACGTCGCCGCCACCGCCGCCCGCAGCGCTGAGACCGGGTGAGTTTGACTAGGTGGGAAGGACCGCGTCACACTGCCGACGTAGCCCACAACTGAATAGACGTCCGCCCAGGGGAAGTCCGGTCCAATTCCGGCGCTGACCCGCAACGGTAGGCCGCGTCCCGACGACCGGCGAGCCCGACAACCTGCCGGACGTTGCGATTCCATCCACCGTCGAGGTCACGGGGCGGATCACCCAGGGACGACCTGGCCGCCTCCCGCGCAGATGCGCAGGAGGCGCTTGTTTTCCGGTCGTGGAATGGGGGCCACCTGGATCACGCATCTGTCGGTCCGAAAGGCAGTCATGCCCCGCCTGCGCTCCCTCCGCCGTCCCGCCGGAACATCCGGGGCCGTGCTCCTCGCCACCGGCCTCGCAGCCACCGGGCTCCTCGTCGGCTGGCCCGGCTCGGCGCTGGCCGCTCCGGTCACCACAGATCCGGCCCAGGCTGCCGCGGGTTGGCTCGCCGCGCAGTTCGTGGACGGCGACGGCGACGGCGTCGGTGATCACATGGAGGTCACCATCGATCTGAACGGCGACGGTGAGATCACCGACGACGAACGATTCCCCGACTACGGATTGACCGCTGACAGCGTTGTCGCACTGGCTGCTGCCGGTGTCGCCGGCGAAGCCTCCACCGCAGCGTCGGACTATCTCGAGGCCAACGTCGAGCTCTACGTCGGCGACGCAGACGTCGACGACGACGGCGTGGACGACCCGGACGGTGAGTACTACGCAGGGGCGCTTGCCAAGACGCTGCTGATCGCTGCCGTCACCGGCAGGGACGGCGCGGACTTCGGTGGCGTGGATCTGGTATCCCGGCTGCTGTTCACCGAAACCCCCGACGGCAGGTACTCCGACGTCTCGGAGTTCGGTGACTTCAGCAACAGCATCGGCCAATCGCTGGCCGTCCTTGCCCTCGCCCGGACCGCCCCCGATGAGTTGTCGGCCGAGGCGAAAACCTTCCTCGCCGGCCAGCAATGCGCCGACGGCGGGCCGCAGGACGGGAACGTCCCGCTGACCCTGGGCGCCGACGCCTGCGCGGCAGAGGCCGCCAGCGTCGACACCACGAGCTTCGCCGTACAGGCCCTTCGGGCGATCGACTTCGGTCAGTCCGTCGACCCTGCCCTCGACTTCCTCCTCCGCAGCCAGGACGACGACGGTGGGTTCAGCGATCTGGGCGTGACAAACGCCAACAGCACAGGATTGGCCGCCCAGGCGTTGGGCCCCGGCGAGCGGGACGACGAGGCCGTGGAGGCAGCCGTCCAGTGGCTCCTTTCGCGGCAGCTCGGATGCGCCACACCGCCGGAGCAGCAGGGGGCTGTCGCTTTCACCGACGGCCCGGACGGTACGCCGGTGTTCGACGATCGAGCCGCCCGCGCCACGGTCCAGGCGGTGCCGGGGATCGTCGGGGTCGGCCTGTCCGACGTCGACGCGGCCGGTTCCTCCGCAGCGGCTCCGCGACTGGACTGTGGCCCAGCACCCAGCCCCAGCCCCGGCCCCCCGCCCACCGATCCAGGGCCGACGGCCACCTCGACGCCCACCGCCCCCGGACCGACGCCGTCCGATCCCGGGCCGACCGCGGGCCCGGCACCCACGGGTCCAGGCCTGCCGGTGACCGGGACGGCGATCAGCGAGATGCTCCTGTTCGCCGGGGCAGTCATGGTGCTGGGCGCCGGGCTGCTCCTCGCCACCCGACGCCGGGCCGGCCTGCATCGGTGAGTGCCCGGACCATGATCATGAGTGTGGGATCCGGGGTTTCCCCTGAAACCAGACTCATGATCATGAAACCGCTCCTGGTGCTGCTGTGCACGGCCCTGTTCACGGCCAGCACCCTGTGGGCTCCCGTCCCGGCAGAGGCGGCGGCGTGCACGGGCGGCGCCGGCGTCACTGTCGTTGTCGACTTCGCTCAGTTCGGCGGCGTAGAGGTCGAGTGTGCCGGCGACCCGACGAACGGCCTGTCGGCGCTGTCGCAGGCCGGCTTCGCCGTGGCGCTGGTGACCGGCCAGGCATTCGTCTGCCGGATCGACGGTGTCCCGGCCTCCGATCCCTGCGTACGGACTCCGCCGGAGACGGCGTACTGGTCCTACTGGCAGGCGCCGCCTGGTGCGTCCTCGTGGACGTACGGCGGCCAGGGTGCGGGCAGCACGCAGCCGGCCGATGGCGCCACGGAGGGCTGGGCCTTCGGTGCCGGCACCCCGCCCGGCGCGGCACCGCCGGTCAAC
>JACDAB010000027.1 GCA_013695665.1 Geodermatophilaceae bacterium
AGTTGAGCAGTCCGGCGTACCCGAAGTGCAAGTTCAGGCCCAGCGCGAGGAGCGCGTAGAAGGCCGCGAGGGGGCCGAACGCCGCTTGGAGGCTGTTGGTCAGAATCGTCACGACATCCATCGGCTAACCCACCCGCTCCCGCACTCCGAGGATCCCGCTGGGCCGCACGACCAGGATGATGATCAGCAGCAGCAGACCCCCGACGTTCTTCAACTCATCCGGTATCACGAGTGTGGACATCTGGACGAACACACCGACGATGAGGCTGCCGACCAGCGCGCCGTACGCCGTCCCGAGCCCGCCCAGGATGACCCCGGCGAACATCAGCAGCAGCAGCCGGAAGCCCATATCCCACGCGACCTGATCGGACAGCCCGTAGAGGACACCGCCGAACGTCGCCAGTGCACCGCCCAGCATCCAGACGAAGAGGATCACGCGGTCGACATCGATGCCCGAGGACGCCGCCAGGTCGCGGTTGTCGGAGACCGCCCGCATCGCCTTGCCGATCTTGGTGCGCTGCAGCATCAACGCGACCGCAATAAGGACGACCACGCTGAGAATGATCGAGGCCAGGTCTTTGTCCGTCAGCGTGATGATGCCGCCCAGATAGGGTTCGGCACGCTGACCCCGGTAGTCGGCGTACGGCGACTGTCCACCACCGAGCTGGATCAGCAGGACGTAGCGCAGGACGATCGACAGCCCGATCGACACCACGAGCATGGCGATCAGGCCGGTTCGCCGTCGCCGCAGCGGACGCCACAGGATGCGGTCGTTCAGACCGCCTATTGCCGCGCCGATGACCACTGCGAGCAAGGTCGCCCAGATCAGCTGCACCCCGAAGCTGACGTTGATGATGAAGGCGACGGTGGCGCCGATCGCGACGAGCTCGCCGTGCGCGAAGTTCGTCAGCCCTGTCGTACCGAAGATCAAGGACAGGCCGATCGCAGTGATCGCGATGATCAGCCCGAACCGCAGCCCCTCGACGAAACGCTGCAGGACGGTGATCGTTGAGCCACCGCCCTGACCTACCGATCCATCGGATAGCGCGAACGCCACCCGCTGCACCCGGCCCGTCCCGACGGTGACCGCGCGTTCGGTCGAGGCGGAGGTGACTCCCTCCGGCAGTTCGGCGGCATCGATGAAGGCGATGTAGTCACCGGCGCCGGGCAGGTCGATCTCGAACCGGCCGCTCTCGTCGGTCTCGTCATCCCCTACCTCGTCCCCGTCCGTGGTCGTGACGGTGACCGTCACTCCCTCGATCGGGCCGCTGGCGCCGGAGGAGAGTGTTCCGACGATCTGCTCGCCCTCCGCGCTGGCGGGTCCACTGAGGACGGTGAGCAGGCCGATGAACACAAGTCCCATCAGGGTGAGGAGCCGCTGCAGCATGGCAGTCCCTCCGCTCGGTCGCCTGCGGATCGCGGCGCATGCCGAGATTCCACACACAGGGCTGGCGGAACCCTAGCCGACGAATGCCCTACGGTGAGCAAAGGCGAGCCGCGCCCCTCGCTGCTGGTGGCGCGCGGAACGCCCGTTCTCGTTGGTGGGGATCTACCGGTCAAGGGTGCTCCCGCTTGTTTCTTCCTCAATCGAATGTCGCTGTCCGAGTGGAGGTTCAATGGCCCGCCTCCTCGTGCGAGTACGAGACGCCGTTCCTGAGGACATCGATGTCCTGCTCGGCTTCGCCGAGCAGGTGCTCGATGGCGGCGATGTCAGCACGCGCTCACCCATGGCCCGGCTGGCCGAGGGTGTCATGGGACACCAACTCCGCGAGCGATACGCGCGACTGCTCGGCGATCGTGAGCATCGCGTCGTTCTCGCTCAGTCCGACGCGGGCGCGACGGTCGGTGTCGCGGTCTTCTCCGTCGACATGATCAGCGCCCTGCTCACGGTGCCGGTGATCTATGTCAGCCATGTGATCGTGCCGGGGCTGGAGCGAGATCGTGCGGTGGGCCGGGCGCTGGTCGACGCCGCGACGACGTTCGCCGAGGAGATCGGGGCCGAGCACGTGATCGTCGGGTTGAATCCGGGCGGCCGGGAGAGCAACCGGTTCTTCGCCCGACTTGGCTTCACTCCACTCATCATGCGCCGGATCGCCAGCGTCCCCGCGTTGCGGCGCAGCCTCACCGAGCACGCGGTGCGCACGCCGAACCCGCTGGGGTCCAGGCTGGCCCGGCCGCGGCTGCGCAGGGGGACATAGCACCGCGCGGGCGGAGTGCCAGGC
>JACDAB010000030.1 GCA_013695665.1 Geodermatophilaceae bacterium
GGTCTGGCCAGACCCTGTTGTCCGCCGTGGCCGCCGGTTTCAGCTATCCCCGGTCGCCGGTCGCGGCGCTGGCCCCCACCTCACTCGACCTGGTGGCCGGTCAGATGACGGCGGTGACCGGTCCGAACGGAAGTGGCAAGTCCACGCTCGGCCTGCTGCTCGCCGGGTTGCGCGCACCGGGGACGGGCGTCGTCCGGGCCTCGACCGGGCTTGCCAGCGGCGTACGACGAGGACGCCGAGAGCCGAGCCGGTGGAGCGCGGGTGAGCTGGTGACCCGGATCGGCACGGTCTTCCAGAATCCCGAACACCAGTTCCTCACCCAGCGGCTGCGCGACGAACTCGCGCTCGGACCGCTGCGGTCCGGGGTGCTGGCCGGGCATGCGCGCGAGGTCGCCTTCACCCTGCTCGAGCGGCTCGGGCTGACCGCGTACGCCGATGCGAACCCCTTCACACTCTCCGGTGGCCAGCAGCGGCGCCTTTCGGTCGCGACGGCGCTGGCGACCTCCCCGCAGGTCCTGGTCATGGACGAACCGACGTTCGGGCAGGACACCCAGACGTGGCTGGAGGTGGTGCTCCTGCTCGCCGAGGTACGCACGGGTGACCGAGCGCTATGCCTGATCACCCACGACCGGGACCTCGTGGCCGCGCTCGCCGACGACGAACTCGCCCTCGGCACAGAGCGTAGGGGACCTGCGAGGTGAGCGCCGGACTGATGCTGCGGCCTGCCGCGCAGGTCCGGTTGTCGGCGATCAATCCGGTGGCCCAGCTCGTCGCGCTCGGCATCGTCGTCGTCACGTTGCTGACCACCGTGGACGCCGTCACCCCGGCCATCGTGCTCAGCGCGGAGGTGTTGCTCCTGCCGGCGGCAGGTATCCGTTCGCCGGCCGAACTGCTTCGGCGCACCTGGCCGCTGCTGCTCGGGGCGACAGCTGTCGGGTTCGTCAACATCGTGATCAGCGAGGACGCCGGCCCGCTGGCCGGACTGGGTCTGGCTCTCCGGGTGATCAGCCTTGCGCTGCCCGGCGTACTGCTGGTGGCCTCCACTGACCCGGTCAGGATGGCCGACGCCTTGACCACGCACTGGCGGGTGTCTACACGATTCGCCTACGGAGCCCTCGCGGCGCTGCGGCTCGTCCCGCTGCTGATCATCGAACTGGCGACAATCCGGTTGGCCCGGCGTACCCGGGGGGTGGACGCGGGCCGCAATCCGTTCGTCGCGCTCCGGTTGCTCGCCGGCGCGACCTTCACCCTGCTCGTCGGCGCGATCCGGCGTGGTTCCCGGCTGGCGACCGCGATGGATGCCCGCGGCTTCGACTCGGGAATCATTCGTACCAACGCCCGGGGGTCGGTACTGCGGCGGCGCGACTGGCTGTACGTCGCCGCGACGCTCGCGGTCTGCGGCGCAGCGACCGCGATCAGCATCGCGGTAGGGACATGGTCTCCGCTCTTCGTTGGCGGCTGACCCCGCGGGGTAGCTGGCACCGCGGCTGTACGGCGATCACGGAAACGTTCCCGCGGGAACGTTTTTCGAGGATTGTTCCGGTTCTCCGCGCTCCCCGGATTCTGTCGGAGGCGGAGGCTAGCTTCGAACGTATGAGCGAATCAGTCGAAGACCGTCAGTCCCTGGAAGAGCTCGGTGAGGACATCTGCCGGCTTGCCGCCTCGCTGGCTGCAACGACGTCACGGTGGCTGATGATGATCGCCGAGTTCGACCGGCGCGAGGGCTGGGGCGGTGTGGGCGTCAAGTCCTGCGCACACTGGCTGAGCTGGCGCTGTGGGCTGAGTCCAGGCGCCGGTCGCGAGCATGTCCGGGTGGCTCGCGCCTTGCTCGACCTGCCGCTGATCGCGGCCGCCTTCGCTGCCGGGTCCCTGTCCTACTCCAAGGTCCGCGCGATCACCCGGATCGCCGACCGCGACACCGAGGACGACCTGCTGGCTCTCGCGCTGTCCGCCACGGCTGCCCAAGTGGAGCGCGTGGTCCGCGGCTGGCGCACGGCGGAGTCGGCCACCGCTCCGGAACAAGACGCCCGCCGCGACGTCAGCTGGCACTGGGACCGAGACGGGATGCTCATCGTCCGCGCCCGGCTGGGTCCCGAGGAGGGCGCGTTGTTCCTCGCCGGTCTGGAGGCTGCGCGGGACTCCCTGGAGCCCAGCACATCCGACTCCCCACCTGAGCCGGTCACAGATGAACCGGTGGCGCCTTCCAGCGAGCTGGACACCAACGCGTTCCCGCGGGAACGTCCGCCCGACCCGGCCGCTGATGCCCTGGTCAGCCTGGCACAGACCTACCTCGATCCGGACCCGGGCAGTCGTGGTGCCGGGGACCGACATCAGGTGGTCGTCCACGTCGACGCGGCGGTGCTCGCCGACGACACCGCGGCTGGCACAGCGTACGTCGAGAACGGCACCGCGCTCAGTCACGCCCAGGTGCGGCGGATTGCCTGTGACGCGGCGCTGGTCGTGCTCCTGCGCGAGGGTTCCGACGTTCTCAACGTGGGGCGCAAGCGGACGATCCCGACCCGGCTCATGCAGGCGATCTGGGCGCGCGCCGGCGGGTGCCGCTTTCCCGCTTGCCTGGAGCGCCGGCGCGATCGCGTGCAGGCGCACCACATCAGGCACTGGGCCGACGGTGGCCCGACGTCACTGTCCAACCTGACGCTGCTGTGCAGGTTCCATCACCACGTCGTGCACGACGACGGTTTCGGCCTTCAACGGGATCCCGACGGCAACCTGCAGTTCCTCGCACCCAGCGGACGACCTCTGCCCGAGCATCCAGGATGGCTGCACCGCGACGAGGCGCCGCCGGCCACGGTCCCGGCCAGCGATGACCTCGCGCAATGGGATGGCCAGCATCTGGACCTGGACTATGCAGTGAGCGTCCTGCTCAGCCGGCGTCAGTACGTCGTCGACCAACGCAACCACCGACGCCACGAAGCCGCATAACTGCTCAACGTCGGACTGCTCAGCGTCCGACTGCGTAGCCCTGCATGCCGCGGGGGTTGGCCGCAGCCCGGAGGATGCCGCTGTCGGGGGCGCGGGCGACCGCCGAGAGCCGCCCGAGCGACCACCCGTCGGAGACGGTGACCAGGTGCCCCCGCCGGCGCAGCTCACCGATCACGCTATCGCCGAGGCGTGACTCGAGGACCACCTCGCCCGCGGCGGACTGCCGCGGGAAGAACGACGACGGGAAGGCGTTAGTGTGCCAACTCGGCGCATCGATAGCCGCCTGCAGGTCGAGCCCGCGTACGGCGTGGGCCAGCCAGAACACCATCTGCCACTGCTCCTGTTGGTCACCGCCCGGTGTCCCGAACGCGAGCACGGGCTCGCCGCCGCGCAAGGCAATGGACGGGGACAGCGTCGTCCGCGGCCGCTTGCCCGGTGCCAGCGAGTTTGGCAGGCCGGCTTCGAGCCAGAACATCTGCGCGCGCGTACCAAGGCAGAACCCCAGGCCCGGGATCGCCGGTGAGGACTGCAACCATCCACCGCTCGGCGTCGCGGAGATCATGTTCCCCCACCGATCGACGACATCGATGTGGCAGGTGTCGCCGTTGGTCGCTCCCGACCGCGCCACCGTCGGCTCGCCCACGCCGGCAGCGCTCGTGGCTGTCCGGCGACCTTCGGTGACGAACCGCGGAAGTCGCGGAGTTCGGCCGCCGGGTGAGCCGGGGCGCAATTCCATGGAGGCGGCATCGGCGACGAGGGACCATCGCTGTGCCGCGTAGTCCGTCGACAGCAGGTCGGCCAGCGGCACGTCACTGTCGCCGTACCACGCCTCCCGGTCGGCGAAGGCGAGCTTGGTGGTCTCGACGACTGCGTGGATGAGGTCGACCTGATCCATGCCCCGTACCGCACCGGGGTCGAGCATCTGCAGCTGCTGAAGAAAGGCCGGTCCCTGCGACCACGCCCCCGCCTTCGCGACAGTCCAACCGTCCCAGTCCACCGTGACCGCCGGCTCGTAGCTCGGACGCCAACCGGCCATGTCCGCACCGGTGAGCAGCCCCGCGTGCGGTGTACCGGAGTCGTCCATTGCCTCTTCTCGCGCGAACGACTCGACGGCCGCCGCGACGAAGCCCTGCGACCATGCACCGAGTGCGGCGTCGATCTGTGCCTCCCGACTTGCACGAGACCCCCCGGCCCCCGCCGCCGCCGCCTCCTCCGCCACGAGCCTTCGGTACGACGCAGCGAGCGCCGGCTGCCGGAACAGCGATCCGGCGGCCGGCGGCCCCCCGCCGGCGAGCCACACCTCGGCCGAACTCGTCCAATGCTCCCGGAAGAGCTCGGCAACGGTGCCGATCGTTGCGCTGACGCGTGGGAGCAGCGGGTGGCCGTGCTCGGCGTACCCGATCGCGAAGCGGAGCACCTCGGCGAGCGGCTTCGTGCCGTGGTCTCGCAGCAACGTGAGCCAGGCCGGTACGGCACCGGGAACTGTGGCCGGGAGGAACCCGGTGCCTGGCACCAACTCCAAGCCGAGACCGGAGAAGTGGTCGATGGAGGCAGCCGCCGGTGCCGGTCCCTGTCCACACAGGACGGTCGGTGAGGGGTTCGCGTTGGTGGTGAAGATCGCCGGGAGATCCCCGCCGGGACCGTTCAGGTGTGGTTCGACCACGTGCAGGGTGAACGCCGTAGCGACAGCCGCGTCGAAGGCGTTGCCGCCGGCCTCCAGCACCGCCATCCCCGATTGGCTGGCCAGCCAGTGCGTCGAGGCCACCATGCCGAAGGTGCCGGTCAGTTCCGGTCGAGTCGTGAACATGCCTACGAACCTATCGGCAGGTCTCCACGGAGCAGGCTCCACAGCAGCTCGTCGTGCTTGCGGCCGTCGCCGTAGCGGTAGGACTGGCGCAGCCGGCCTTCCTGCGTGAAGCCGGCCCTTGCGGCGACCCGGGCCGAGGCGGGGTTCTCGACAGCGTGGAGCAACTCGATCCGATCGATCGGCAACTGGAGGAACGCCCACCTGCACATCGCAGTGACCGCTCCTGAGGCGACACCGCGGTCGCGCGCCGCCGGCATCGTCCAGTAGCCGATCTCCGCATCGCCCTGGTCGCGGTCGATCTGGTGCAGCGACACCGAGCCCACCAGCACGCCATCCATCGCGTCGACGACGGCGAGCGAGACGTGGTCTCCCTGACTCCAGTCGGCGCGGCGGGCGATCCAGTCGGCGGCATCCTCCCGGGTACGCACGGCCGAGCCGTTCCACCGGGCGATGTCGGGGTCGGTCGCGGCAGCGAGTACGGCGTCGTCGTCGGCCGCGGCCCACGGACGCAGCAGGATCGTGCCCCACCGGATCTCGACCGGCTCAGGTCCCGACGTCACAGTTGCAGCCTCGCACCTCCCGCCATCGGCACCGCAGATTGGGCACCCTGATGTCATGAGCCATTCCCACCTGCCGGGCTCCGTCGACGACGTGCCGGTAGCCCTCGAACCCTGGATCGTCGCGCAACGACGTCGCGCGGTGTTCTTGCTGGCGCTGGTCCTCGTCCCGATCGGGCTGGCGACGCTCGTCGGGCTGGCGGTGCTGTGGCCTGACGGCGAGCAGAGTGCGGCGCGACAAGCAGCGGTCGAGCAGGTTCTCCCCGGCAGCACCTTCGTCGACGCGACCGTGCTGTCCGTCAAGGCGATCGACTGCTCCGGCCCCGGTCTCGGGTCGGGCTCACCGGTCCCGGCGACGCTCACCTGCGGCACCGTCCTCGCCCAGGTGGAGGAGGGCGCCGATGCCGGTACGGCTGTGCTCATCGACATCCCAGCGGAGGTCTTTCTCGCCGGGTTCGATCCCGATGACCGGTTGCGGCTGCTGCGCAGCCCGGCCTTCGAGGACATACCGGTCCGGTACAGCTTCGCCGACTTCGCGCGCGAGCGGCCGCTGACCGTACTGGCACTCGCCTTCGCCGTCGTCGTGGTCGCAGTGGCCCGGCTGCGCGGCGCCGCCGCACTGATCGGGCTCGCCTTTGCCTTCGTCATCCTGGTGACGTTCATGCTCCCCGGACTACTCAACGGCGAGCCCCCGGTTCTCATCGGGCTGGTCGGTTCGGCCGCGATCATGTTCGTCGTGCTCTACCTCGCGCACGGCTTCTCCGCGCGGACCACCACCGCGCTGGCGGGAACCCTCTTCGGGTTGGCACTGATCGCCGTACTCGGTTCGTGGGCTGGTTCGACGGCGCGGCTGACCGGGTTGAGCAGCGAGGAGAACCTCACCCTGACCTACCTGGCCGGTCAGATCGACCCGGCCGGGATCGTGCTCTGCGGCATCATCATCGCCGGCCTGGGCGTCCTCAACGACGTCACGATCACGCAGGCCTCCGCCGTGTGGCAACTGCACGAACTCGCACCGGGCCTGCCCGCCCGCACCCTGTTCGCGAGCGCGATGCGGATCGGGCGGGACCACATCGCCTCGACCGTGTACACGATCGTGTTCGCGTACGCCGGGGCGGCGCTGCCGGCCCTGCTCCTGCTGGAGATCTACCAGCGGCCCTTCGGCGACACCGTCACCGGCGAGGCGATCGCCGAGGAGATCGTCCGCACCATGGTCGGCGGCATCGGCCTGGTGCTGGCGGTGCCGGTGACCACGGCGGTCGGCGTACTGCTGGTGAAGTCGGTGAGCCGTCAGGACAGAAAGACGACCGCCTCGACCAGTGGCTTGCGGGCCAGGTCCGGGACGTAGCACTCCGGAGCCGGATAGCCGACCGGGAAGAGTATGTACGGGCGCTCGGTAGGCGGCCGATGGAGCAGCTCGGTGAGGAACCCCATGGGGCTCGGTGTGTGCGGCAACGCGGCCAGGCCCATTGTGTGCAGCGCCGCGACGAACAGGCCGCAGGCAAGCCCCACGCTCTCGCTGACGTAGTAGTTCTTGCGCAGCCGGCCGTCGGCCAGGCGGGTCTGCTTCTGGGCAAAGACGACGACCACCCAGGGAACGACGTCGAGGTAGTCTTTGTGCTCGTCGGTGCCGAGCTTTGCCAGCGCCGCGTGCCACTCCGGTACGTCGCGATCGCGGTAGAACCGCCGCTCCTCGACCTCGGCAGCCTCGCGGATCCGGTGCTTGAGTGCCGGGTCGCCGACTGCCACGAACGTCCATGGCTGCAGGTGCGCCCCTGATGGCGCGGTGTTGGCGGCGCTGACGGCCAACTCGATCGCCTCGCGCGGCACCGGGTCTGCGCTGAAGGAGCGGACACTGCGGCGGCGATCCAGATGGGAGAAGAATTCCCGTCCCCGGCGCAGTCCCTCCTCCAGCGGCACTGGGCGAGGTTGGTACGGGACGAACGGTGGCTCCGGCACCGCGCCATCATCCCCTGCGGGAATCACGTCACCGCGGCGGCGGCTCTGAGCTCACCGTAGGTCAGCCGCCGTCCGTCCTCCACGCGCAGCGCTACCCGTCGGCCCGGTCGCGGATATGGCGCGGGACGGCGACCCCGGCAGGTACGTCTGGCGCGGTCACCGGGGCGCTCCAGCCGGTGACAACCGGCAGCACACCGGCCCAGCCGCCGGCTGCAACGTCAGCCTCATCGTCGATCGGCGGTCCACGGCGTACCTTCACCGACACCTCGTCAAGGGACAGCGCGAGCACGGTTGTCGCGGCCAACTCCTTGCGGGTCGGCTGCCGGGTCGCCTCCCACTGGCCGGGTGCCAGGTGCTCGGTGATGCAGCTCAGCGCCCGCACCTTCTCCCCCGGATCGCTCACCAGCCGGGGTACGCCGAAGATGACCGCGGACCGGTAATTCATGGAATGGCTGAACGACGAGCGGGCCAGGACGATCCCGTCCAGCAAGGTCACCGTGACACAGACCTGCCGGCCCGGCGTCGTCGCCAGCGGACGCGCGGCCACCGACCCGTGGAAGTACAGCGTCTCGCCCTCGACACCGAACCCGGTCGGGAGGACCACCGGGCCGTCGTCGGC
The DNA here is from genome assembly GCA_013695665.1 of Geodermatophilaceae bacterium. Lineage (GTDB taxonomy): Bacteria > Actinomycetota > Actinomycetes > Mycobacteriales > Geodermatophilaceae > JACCTY01. The sequence goes on from JACDAB010000030.1 coordinate 7,886, forward strand.
GACAAAGCCAAGATGGCAGATGAGCGCCTCGGTGAGGACCTCGTGCATCGCAGCGCGGTCGGCAGCTGCGCGTTCTCGATGCCGGCCGAGTCCCGTCCGAACGGTCCCGGACAAGGCCCAAGCGTCCGACGGTGAGGGCTGGCTTGACATGCGGACCACGGTACGGGCAGGTGCTTGGCGTCAGCGTGGGACTGTTGCATCCGGCACATGGTCACAATCTGCTCCGCCGCTGATGTACCTAGCGTGATCTGAACGGCTCTTCATGGGTGTACCCACCGCAGCCCACCCTGAGGAGACGCACGTGGAGCTGACCAGTTGCCCGGACTGTGGCGCCCCGGCGGAGATCACCCGCCGCGACGTGCTGGAGAGCACCGACGGACCGATCGAGCACGTCGGGATGCGCTGCGTCCGAGAGCACATCTTCCTGATGCCGGTGTTCCTGTTCGACCGGATATTTCAGTCCCAGTCGTAGAAGCCGTGCCCGGTCTTCTTCCCGAGCTCGCCGCGAGCCACCATGTCGCGCAGCAACGGCGGCGGCTCGAAACGCGGTCCGAGGGTGGACGCGAGATATGAGGCGATCCCCAGCCGGACATCGAGGCCGACCATGTCGGTCAAACGCAGCGGCCCCACCGGCCAGCGGTAGCCCAGCTGCATACCCGCATCGATGTCCGCCGCCGAGGCCACGCCGTCGGCGACCATCCGGATCGCCTCCAGACCCACGGCGACGCCGAGCCGGCTGGTCGCGAACCCCGGCGAGTCGGCCACGACGATCGCCTGCTTGCCCAGAGCGGCGACCCAGCCCCGCACCCGATCAACCACCCCCGCGGCGGTGCCGGAGTGGTGGACGATCTCCACGAGGGCGCTGGCCGGCACCGGGTTGAAGAAGTGCATGCCGCAGAATCGCTCCGGCGTCGCGAGCGAGTCGGCCAGGCCGGCGACGGAAAGCGAGGACGTGTTCGTCGCCAGTACGGCGTCGGCTCCGGCCACTGCCTCCAGCCGCCCCAGGACTGCCGCCTTGAGTTCGGCGTCCTCCGGCACCGCCTCGACGTAAAGCTCCGCGGATGGCAACGACGCCGCATCGGTGACGGCCGACACGCGACCCCGCGCCTGCGCGGCCGAGGCAAGTTTTCCCTTCTCCTCTGCCTTCATCAGGGTGGCTGCGATCCTTGCCAGCGCGGCGTCGGCCAGGGACTGATCGGCCTCCAGTACGACGACGGCCGAGCCCGCCGCGGCAAAGGCGTGGGCGACCCCCGCACCCATGGTGCCGCCACCGACGACGACGACCGTCCCCGGTGCGGTCACCGGAACCGTCACCGCTGGAGTGCCTTGGTCTCGAGGAACTCTTCGAGACCGGCCACCCCGAGTTCCCTGCCGTTGCCGGACTGCTTGTAGCCGCCGAAGGGCGCCATGAAGTTCCACCGGCCGCCGTTGACGTCCACCTGCCCCGCCTTGAGCCGGCGGGCGACCGCCAGGGCGCCATCCGGATCCGCCCCGAAGACGCCGGCCGCCAGCCCGTACGACGTGCCGTTGGCGATCCGCACCGCGTCGTCAACGTCGGTGTAGGGCAGGACGGCGATGACCGGCCCGAAGACCTCGTTCTGCGCCAGCTCGGAGTCCTCGGCGACATCGGCGAGCACCGTCGCCTGGACGAAGTAGCCGGTGCCCGATCCCTCCGGGTTGTCGGCGCCGCCGGCGACGAGCCGCGCCCCGTTGTCCTGCGCCCGCGCGATGAACCCGCGGACCCGCTCACGTTGCGCCTCGCTGACCAGGGGTCCGAGCTTGGTGCCCTCGTCCATCGGGTCGCCGGCCAGATGCCCCTCTGCGGTCTTCGCCGCCGTTGCCAGCGCCTCGTCGTACCGCTCGGCCGGGACGAGCAGGCGGCTGAACGCCGTACACCGCTGGCCGGCGTTCGTGAAGCACTGGGAGACCGTGGCCTTGACCGCCTTGGCGAACGCCTCGTCGTCAAGATCGGACAGTACGACGCTGGCGGACTTGCCGCCGAGTTCCAGGGCGACCCGCTTGATCGTCTCGGCCCCCAGTTGGGTGATGCGCTTGCCCGCCCTGGCCGAGCCGGTGAACGAGATCATGTCGATGCCCGGGTGGGCGGCCATCGCCTCCCCGACGACCGGACCGGTCCCGGATACCAGGTTGAAGACACCCGGCGGCAGCCCCACCTCGTCGAGGATCGCGGTGAATTCGTAGGCGATGAGCGGGGCGATCTCACTCGGCTTGAGTACGACGGTGCAGCCGGCCACGAGTGCGGGTGCGACCTTCGCGACAACCTGGTGCAGCGGGTAGTTCCACGGGGTGATCGCACCGACCACCCCGATCGCCTCGCGGACGATCAGCGAGTTGCCGACCTCGGTCTCCCACTCGTAGTTCTCGGCCAGCTTCGCGTAGGTCTTCAGCGTCCCGATCGGCGTACCGATCTGAACCAGCTTGGCAATTCGCAGCGGCGCCCCCATCTCCTGGGAGACGACTGCGGCAAGTGCGTCGGCGCGGTCCACCAGGACGTCGGCGATCTTGGACAGGTACGCCGCCCGCTCGCTCACCGCCGTCTGCGACCAGTCGGGCAGCGCCTCGCGGGCCGCGGCCACCGCGACGTCGACGTCGGCTGCCGCACCGGCCGGCACTTGGGCGATGACCTGCTCCGTATAGGGATTGACGACATCGATGAGCTGCGTGCCCGCCGAGGGGATCCAGCGCCCGCCGACGTAGATCTGGGTCGAGTCCACATGTCCTGCAGTAGTCACCATGAATCGTTCGTACAAGCGGGTGTGTTGCGGTGTCAAACCCGGCCTCAGCCGGTGGACACCTGAACCAGCGCGAGGACGGTGACGAAACGTGCCCACCGGCCCGCCAGACCGGCGATCAGGAAGATCGGCAGCGGTATGCGCAGCGCGCCGGCGGCCACGCTGACCAGGGCGAACGGCGGGAGGCCGACGGATGCGCTCGTGCCGACGAAGACCACGGACAGCCACGGCCGGTCCTCCACCCGCTGCCGCCACACCTTCATCGCAGCGACGGTCCGCTCGCGGCGTGGACGCTCTGTCGTGACCGCGGCCTCCAGGACGGGCTTGCGAAACCGTTTCGGCAGGGTGATCACACCGCGGCCGGCGAAGTAGAACAGCGTCTTCCCAGCAAGCTGCCCCACCGCCGCCACCAGTCCCAGCCCCGCCACCGGCCACCAGCCGCCGGACTCCCTGAACAGCGCCATGGCACCCAGGTAGACCTCGAGATTGACGACCGGGACGAGCGCTGACACGAAGGCGACCCCGAGCAGCGCCAGCACCGTCATGCCGGGTGCCCCTCACAACGCTCTCCGCGGGCACCGAGGACACCGACGACCCGGACCAGGCAGGCCGACTTGAGCACCAGGAGAGCGACCGCGACGGCGAGGGCGATCCCGGGCGAGCCGAGCCAGACGCAGAGCAGCGCGGGTACGGCGGAGTTGACGAACTTCGCCGGGGGCCACCAATTGAGCAGCCACACTAGCCGATCGACGCGGCCGAAGTAGTTCGGGCCGGCTATCGGCCAGCGGAGGAACGCCAGGGAGAGCACGGTGTCGACAAGCATGAACTCCACGAGGTAGACCCCGAGTGGAGCCACGAACTCGGGGTGGCCGGCCACGAAGCCGATGTACACGACCGCGACACACAACCGGTCGGCGCTGATGTCGAGTACCGCTCCGGTCAGCGTCTCCTCGTCGCGCCATCTCGCGACCAGCCCGTCGGCCACGTCACCCAGCCAGTGCACCCCCAGCGCGAGCAGGAGCAGAAAGTCGCTGGATCGGGCGATGCCGGCCATGGCCAGCGCCACACAGAGCAGCGTCCGCGCCGCCGTGATGACCGAGGCAAGGGTCAGCAGGCGGTCGACGCCGTGGTTGGCGCAGCCGTGCGGGCAGGGAAGCGCCTCGGCCGCCCGCGCGGGGCGGAACCCGGCCGGCTCTCCGCCGAGGAGCTTCTGCACGCTACCTCCGCTCCCGGTCGATCTGCCCCGCCGAGGGTCACCGCAGCACAGCTCCCCAGCCACCCCCGCAGAGGGGCTGCCGGCACGGAGCCGACGCCTACGGTGGTCATGGTGAACGGCGACCTCAGCACCGTACCGGCATGGCTGACCAGGGTGCTGGAGGTCGAACCGAGCCCGTCGCCGGAATTGATCGCCGCCGCCGCAGTGCTGGCCTCCCTCGGTGTACTGGTCCCCGGGCTGTGGCAGCGGACCCGGCATCTGGTGACCATCGCCCACGAGGGCGGCCACGCCCTGATGGCGCTGATCACCGGTCGCCGGCTCGCCGGGATCCGGCTGCACTCGGACACCTCGGGTTTGAGCGTGTCGGTCGGACGCAGTACCGGTGTCGGCATGGTGTGCACCCTCGCGATCGGTTACCTGACGCCCTCGGCGCTGGGTGTGCTGGCCGCTGCCGGGCTGGGCGCTGGTCGGGTGAGCGCCATGCTGTGGGCGACGCTGCTGCTGCTGGCCGGCGTGCTGCTGCAGATCCGCAACTTCTTCGGTTTCGGCCTCCTGCTGGTGACCGGCAGCGGCGTACTCGCCATTTCCTACTGGGCGCCTTCTACCGTGCAGGCACTCTTCGCCTACACCCTCGCGTGGTTTCTCCTGCTGGGCGGTGTCCGGCCGGTCCCCGAACTCATTCGCGCCCGCCGTACCACCAGGACAAGGAACTCCGACGCAGACCAGCTGGCCCGCCTCACCGGCGTACCCGCCCTCGCCTGGGCTGGATTGTTCGCCGCTGGGACCGTCCTGCTCGCCGCGTTGGGCACCAGAATGCTGACGGGTCTGTGACGGCGACCGCCGCCCAGTCGGGGGTCCGGGCGGGCGGCCGCCGCAAAGACCAGTGTTCCACGACCCCTGCTGGAGCCGCGGCGCTGTCCGCAGAGAGACGGGACCGGCGCCGCCCCCAATGCGACGCCGGTCCCTAGCCCCTGAGATGTCGCCCTGAGCAGCCTTGGCGCGGATCGCGCCGGCGATCAGGCGCGACCACCGACGCCGTGGTGAGATGGCACTGTCGCGTGCCTCGCCAACTGGCAGGTCACTCACTCGGGGGCGTAGTCAACGCTACGGAGGAACTTGTCGCACGTTGTCTGCGGCCGGGGGACGGAGACATCGTGGGACGACGGGACGCAGCACTTGCTCTGGGGCTGCTGCTGGCTGACCCTGAACTCCCCTACCGCGGCATGTGGGCCTCCCTCGGCACGAGTCCCCGGCGAGGGCGCCAGCTCAACCGGGCGTCTGTCGGCCGCATCATTGCCGCCCATCTGGTCGACACCCACCACCTCGATGACATCGAGGAGAAGGCCTGGCCGAGGGCGAAGAAGGACTGGCTGAACAGGTGCCTCGACGGTGCCCGGCCCGAGGACGCGAACGCGCTCAACCGCGAGGCGCTGGGGCTCTTCTGCGACGCCTTCGCCATGTCGGCGCGCCACCGGACCCAGCTGTTGGCGCTCTGGGAATCCTCCTCGGGGGCCCGGACGCTCGGGCGGCCGGCCCCAGCCACCCGGGAGCGGACCGCGGAGCTGCCGGCGCGGGAGTACCACTCGGTGTGGGTGCTCGAGGAGCACTTCGTCGGAGCCGACCGGCGGCCGCTGTTGCACCGCACGACCCAGACCGTGGAGGCCGACGTCGACGACCTTCGGCGCATCATCCACAAGTTCGACGCCGATTGCGTGGCGGTCGATGTCGAGCGGGGCGGCCGGGCCAGCGGCGACATCATGCTGATCACGGAGGGGCTGTGGGGGCAGCCGATCGTCCTGGACGAACCCGCCGCCCGAGGTGAGCACCGGGACCTCGTCTACACGACCTACTTCCACCACACCGAGGAGCCGCCGCCGGAGTTCCGCCGATCCGGGGGCAGCGACCCGCACGCAGACACCGAGATCCGCGTGCACTTCCATCCCGACAGCGTGCCCGCCGAGGTGTGCCACTGCGTGTGGCCGGCGCTGGACGAACGCCCTCTGGCAGAGGCCGTGGTTGAACTCGATGACACGCGCAGCGCGGCCGAAGTCTTCAACATCCTCCAGCCCGGAAGCCTGGTCGGCTTCCGCTGGAGCTGGCCCGAGGCGACCTGATCAACTCACTGGCTCCCTCCGGTGTGGGCTCAGCCGACCAGGACTGCGAGCAACAGCAGAATCGCCACGCCGAGTACGACTGTCCAGCCGACCGCCACCCCGAAACCGAGATCGAACAGCGACATCAGGCCGAAGGCCACCAGACCCGCGAACAGCAGCAGGGCCAGCGCAAGGTAGAGCATCTTGGTACGGGCCGGCTCCCGTCTGACGGGCATGCGATAAGTATCCGCACCCGGGCAAGCGGGCCCCGCACCCGCCACCCGCCATCGGCCACCTGGTGCGAACGCCCCTGGGCGCCGTCAGCCGGCGACCAGTTCGATGATCGTGATCTCCGGCGGCGCTCCGACCCGCATCGGCGGACCCGCATAGCCGACGCCGCGGGTCACGTACAGCCACGTGTCACGGACGCGCGACAAGCCGGCGAGCACCGGCTGGCTCAACAAGACGATGTAGTGGAATGGCCAGATCTGGCCGCCGTGGGTGTGCGCGGAGATCTGCAGGTCCACCCGCTGCTCGGCCGCGGCGTCGACCTGCACCGGCTGGTGGGCCAGCAACACGATCGGCCGGCCGGTGTCGCGGCCGGCCAGCGCCGCACCGAGGTCAGCCCCGTGCCCGGCCTCCCCGGAACCAGCCGCAGACACGTCATCGA
>JACDAB010000056.1 GCA_013695665.1 Geodermatophilaceae bacterium
ATGTGCTCGGTGCGGCACAGCCCGATCCCCTCGGCGCCGAAGCGGCGGGAGCGCTTGGAGTCCTCGGCAGTGTCGGAGTTGGCCCGTACGTTCAGCCGGCGTACGTCGTCGGCATGGTTCATCAGCCGGTGTACCCCGCGGAGCAGATCGTCGGCTTCCTCGGAGTCCGGGTCGAGCTTGCCCTCGAAGTACTCCACCACCGGCGAGGGAACCACCGGCACCTCGCCGAGAAACACCGCGCCTGTGCTGCCGTCGATCGAAATGACGTCGCCCTCGGAGACCGTGACGTCACCTGCGCGGAAGAACCGCTGCTTCACCCGGACGTCGAGGTTGTCCGCCCCACAGACGCAGGTCTTGCCCATTCCGCGGGCGACGACGGCGGCGTGCGACGTCTTGCCGCCCCGGCTGGTCAGGATGCCCCGGGCGGCGATCATCCCGTTGAGGTCGTCGGGGTTGGTCTCCCGGCGTACGAGGATCACGTCTTCGCCGCGGCCGGCCCACTCGACTGCCGTCGCCGAGTCGAAAACGGCCTTGCCCACGGCCGCCCCCGGCGAGGCCGACATTCCCTTGCCGATCTGCTTCCGGTCGGCGTTGTCGTCGAACTGCGGGAACATGAGCTGCATCAGCTGCGCACCGGTCACCCGGTTCAACGCCTCGTCAAGGTCGATCAGACCCTCGTCGACGAGCTGGGTGGCGATCCGGACCGCCGCACCCGGTGTGCGCTTTCCCACCCTAGTCTGCAGCATCCAGAGCTTGTTGCTCTCCACCGTGAACTCGATGTCGCAGAGGTCGAGGTAGTGCTTCTCGAGTTTCTCCATGGTCTGCAGCAGTTCGTCGTAGGCCGCCTGCTGGACGTCGGCCATGGCTGACAGCGGCAGGGTGTTGCGGATGCCGGCCACGACGTCCTCCCCCTGCGCGTTCTGCAGGTAGTCGCCGTAGATGCCCTGCGCACCCGTGCCCGGGTCGCGGGTGAAGGCGACGCCGGTCCCGGAATCCATCCCGAGGTTGCCGAAGACCATCGAGACCACGCTGACCGCCGTCCCGAGATCGCCGGGAATCCGCTCCTGACGGCGATACAGGACGGCGCGGTCGGAGTTCCAGGAGGAGAAGACCGCGTTGATCGCCAGGTCCATCTGCTCGCGGGGGTCGGTCGGGAAGCCCCGCCCTGACTCCCTCGCCACGATCTCCTTGTACGTCGAGACCAGCTCGCGGATGTCGTCGGCGTCGAGATCGAGGTCGTCGTCGCTGCCCTTCGCCTTCTTCGCGGCCTCCAGCGCCTCGTCGAAGCGCGAGCCGTCGATGTCGAGCACCGTCTTGCCGAACATCTGGATGAGCCGCCGATAGGAGTCCCAGGCGAAGCGCTCGCTGCCGCTGCGCTCGGCCAGCCCGCGCACCGAGTCATCGTTGAGGCCCACGTTGAGGACCGTCTCCATCATCCCCGGCATCGAGAACGCCGCCCCCGACCGCACCGAGACCAGCAGCGGGTCATCGGAATCGCCCAGGTTCTTGCCCATCGCCTTCTCCATGGCGAGCAAATGTTCGGCAACTTCCTGGGCTAACCCGCGGGGAAGCTCCCCGGTGTCCAGATAGACCCGGCAGGCTTCTGTCGTGATCGTAAAGCCGGGGGGGACAGGTAAACCGAGTCTTGACATCTCGGCGAGATTGGCGCCCTTGCCGCCGAGCAGATCCTTCAGATCCCGGTTGCCCTCGGCGAAGTCGTAGACGTACTTGGTCACGGCAGGCTCCTGTCCTCGGCGTCTCACGGCGGCGCCTTCGGTGTCGGGCAGCCTACCCAGCCCACGTCGAGCCAGCGGGCTGCCGGCCGCTAGCCGAGGAGCAGGAAGGGCGCCAGGGTGCAGGGCCGATCGCCGTCGTCCACGATCCAGAGCAGGTACGGCCCCGGGGGTGCGACCCCGCCGGTGGGCGGCGCCACCGCCTCGAGCACGCCGTCGGCGGGGTTGGCGAATTCCAACCCCACGTAGCGCTGGTCACCGTCCCACGCGTGGGTCACCGACCCGCACCGCATCAGCGCCACGCGCTGGATCCGGGCCGCGTCCGCGGTCAAGATCTGGAACGTCTCGCCGTACCCCAGCGGGGAGGGTGCCTGCAGGATCTCCGGGCGCCGCGGATCACCGTCGTACGGCGGGCTGAACGTCTCGATGCGGTACTCCTTGACGTCGTCGCCACCCTCGGATCCATCGAGGTTGGACCCTGCGGTCAGGACCAGCCCGTTCGGTAACAGCAGCGCGACCGAGTGGTAATTGCGCGGGACCGTCGCCCTGGCCGTGGTGGTCCATGACTCCGAGGCGCCGTATCCGCCGCTGTCCCAGTCGATCCCGGGCTGGTAGGTCTCGCCTTCCAGAACCGCGGCGGCGTCGGGCAGGCCGGTGTCCTCCGTCGAGTCGATGCCCCCGGCCAGGAACACCTCCCCCGTCGGCAGCAGCACTGCACCGCCATGCTTGCGCAACGGCGGCTCCCCCGGCCAGTCGCGCACCGCCGTGGGCTGCCACACCGGTGGGTTGCCCGGGTCGGAGGTGTCCAACGTGATGCGGTGCGACCCCTCCGGGCCGATCATCAGCAGCCTCGCGGTGTAGCCGTCCCCGGGGAGCAGCGGGAGGAGGACGGCGGTGTGGTTGGTCTCGGCGTACGGCACCCCGCCGACCGGCGGCGCGATCGTCAGGTCGTCGAGCAGACCGGTCTGCGGGTCGTACCACCCGCAGACACCGTTGTCGGGCGAGGCGAGGAAGACGCGCCCGTCGGGCAGCACGAAGATCCTCGGGTAGTACCGGTAGCTGTTGACAGAACCGAATGCCTGCCCGGGTGGCAGCGGCGCCGGACCCACCTCGGACCACTGCACGTAGATCCAGTGGCCGTCGGAATGGGTCCAGGTGTCGGTGCGGGATCGTAGATCTCCGGCAACCAGTTGCCGTGCCGGCCGTCGTTGACCTCCTGGTCGTCGCTGACCCGCGGGTGACCACCGACGGCCAGGATCCGGCCGTCGGCCAGGGTGAGGAGGGTCGGATACCAGCGACCCCCGCCACGGGTGGTCTGGCCGGGCTCGGGCAGCATCGGCGCCAGCGCCGTCCACGTGCCGTCGTTGTCGTACGCCGCGCAGTCACGCGCACCGCTCCAGTGCGCCTCGGTGTGCATGTGGGCGTTCATGTGCTGGCTGCGCCAGCTCTCCGTGCCGCCGCCGACGAGCAGCCGCCCGTCGGGCAGGAAGGCGTGCCCGCAGCAGAACGCGTCGGCCTCGGGTGAGTCGATGTGCAGCACCGTGTTGGTTGCCACATCGTAGATTCGCGTGTTGAAGATGTCACCGGCCTCGGCGTTGTCGAAGTCGTGCTCGTCCCCGCCGAGCAGCAGCACCTGGCCCTGGGTGCCGTGCGGAACGAGGGCCGCGTGCACGGCCAGCACCTCGGCGTGGTCGTGGGCCACCTCCCACGGCCGGCGGTCGTGGGCGGGCAGCGTGTCGAGGTTGTTGCCGGGATCCTCGTCGGCGAATGAGCGCAGGTACCGGCCGGATGGCGCGTGCACCACCCCGATCCGACGATCCGGCCCGCCGTCGCCGGGCACGAAGTAGCGGTGCCGCCCGGTCTCGATGTCCCTGATTGCCCACTCGCGGCGTCGCTGGAACCACGTCGACTCGGGGTTGGCGATGGACAGGACGTCGCCGCTGGAGTCACGGGCGACGTGGGTGACGAGTCGATCGGCCATCGGGTACCTCACCATCACAGTGCTGACCTCGTGTGGGAAATGAGACGTATCAGCGCTGCCTGATACAACCAAGTCTCTCGCCGCGCTGTGCCGGCGATCCTGTATCCGTGACGACGCCCGACCTGTCGGCCACTACCGTCGCCAAGTGCGTCGCGTCGTGGAAGCCGTCGTGCCCACCCGACTGGGCGTCGGATTCCGCTGGCTGCTCGCCTCGTCGTGGATGAGCAATCTCGGCGACGGGATCGCGATAGCCGCGGGCCCGCTGCTCGTGGCCTCCCAGACCGGGGACCCCTTCCTGATTGCGCTGGCCGCACTGGTGCAGTGGCTGCCGCCGTTGCTGTTCGGTCTGTACGCCGGAGTTGTGGCGGACCGGCTGGACCGGCGACTGATCGTCGTCACGGTGGACCTGGCCCGGGTGATCGTCCTCATCGGGCTCTGTCTGACGATCGCCACCGACTCGATCTCCGTCTTCGTGGTGCTGGCCTGCCTGTTCCTCCTCGGCACGGCCGAGGTCTTCGCCGACAACACCTCCGCCACGCTGCTGCCGATGCTGGTTCACCGGGACGATCTCGCGATCGGCAACGCCCGGCTGATGACCGGCTTCATCACCGTCAACCAGCTCGCTGGACCGCCGCTGGGCGCCGCACTCTTCGCGACCGGCATGCTCTGGCCCTTCGTCGGCCAGGCGGTGCTCGTGCTACTCGGGGCGATGCTGGTGTCACGTATCGTGCTGCCGCCGCACGGCCGGGCGCGGCAGGAGCGCCGGTATCTCCCGCACGAGATCGGCGAAGGTGTTCAGTGGGCGTGGAAGCACCCGGCGGTGCGCACCCTGCTGCTGACCATATTTACGTTCAACATCACCTTCGGGGCGGCGTGGTCGGTGCTGGTGCTCTATGCCACCCAGCGCCTGGGGCTTGGCGAGATCGGCTTCGGGCTGCTCACCACGGTCTCGGCCGTCGGCGGGCTGCTCGGCATCGTGGCGTACGGATGGATCACCCGGCGATTGAGCCTGGGCAACATCATGCGGATCGGGCTCATCATCGAGACGCTCACCCACCTGGGCCTCGCCCTCGCGACATCCGCTTGGCTGGCGATGCCCATCTTCTTCGTCTTCGGTGCCCACGCCTTCATCTGGGGCACCACGTCCGTGACGGTGCGCCAGCGGGCCGTTCCATCGAAGCTGCAGGGTCGGGTCGGCAGCGTCAACCAGGTCGCGACGTTCGGCGGCCTCGTGGTGGGGTCGGGGATCGGCGGGCTGCTCGCCCGCGAATGGGGCGTGACCGCACCGTTCTGGTTCGCCTTCGTCGGGTCGGCGATCTTCGTCGTCCTCATTTGGCGGCAGCTCGCTCACATCGCCCACGCCGACGCCGCCGTCGACAGCCCGTGAAATCCACCAAGAGGCGTGGCTGGTGCCCGCCCTGCGTTGGATGATGTCGGACACGAGACTGAGCAGTTCGCTGCGCCCGGATTAGCCGGACCCGGCGACCAACGCGGCGATCGCCTCGACATCTGCCGGGTCGACCCGGCGCAGACCGGGAATGCCGTCGAAACCGCGGTCACGACTCAGCACCACCGACAGGCCGTACCGGCGAGCAACGGCGGCGTGGATGGCATCGCGCATCTGCAAACGGGGCGCCTCAACGAACAGACCCATCGCGGCCTCCACGTCTTCTTGCGCCACGGGGTGCAGCAAGCACAGGGCGGCGGCCGCCGTCCCGTCGGCAACGGCCTGCTGCCGATCCCCCAATCTGCGGTTCCTCACATGCACGATCTCATCGACGATGAGGGCTGAGGCCTCGCCGACGAGTTCACCTGCCTCGACCATGGACAGCACTCTGCGACAGGCCGGGCGAAGGACGGCATCGCTGCCGATGGCGTGCAGGAAGACGTTGGCATCCAGCAGGACGCGCGTCACCCGAGCCGGTCGTACATCGTGTCGAGCTCTCGGTTGATGTCCTCATCCGTGCCGACGTCCATCAGGGGAGCGCTGAGGAAATGTTCGAGGGCATCGGCGCGGGTCATCGGCGTCGCGGGCAGATACCGATCGATGGCCTCGCGAATGATCGCCCCCACCGAACGGTGCGACCGGGCGGCGATGCGTTCCAGCCGGGCATAGCGCTCGTCGTCGAGAAGCAGCTGCGTCCTCCGCGTCAACATGCACATACGGTAACATGTGCCGGTCAGCCGCCGCTGGCGTCCAGTTCCGCTCCGAAGGGCACCGCGCGGGACGTCGGGTCGGCCAGCCAACCCTCCGGGAGTACGACGTGGCGGGCGCCGGTGCCCCGACCCCGTGGCGTGCCCAGGATCGCCGTCGGGAAGTGCTCATCGGGCAGCGCACCCAGCCGCTCGTCCAGCTCGCTGAAACTGTCCACACACGACAGTGCGGCGCGGAGGGGTCCACCCACGCTGAAGCCCTTGAGATACCAGCCCACGTGTTTGCGGAAGTCCCGGATGCCCCGGTCCGCGCCCATGATCTCGATCAGCATCGAGGCGTGCCGCAGCATCACCCCGGTGACCTCACGCAACCGTGGAAGCCGGCGCGCCTGGCTGCCGGCGAACGCAGCCGCCAGGTCTCCGAACAGCCAAGGGCGGCCGAGGCAACCTCGCCCGATCACCACACCGTCGCATCCGGTCTCGGCCATCATCCGCAGCGCATCCGCCGCCTCCCAGATGTCACCGTTCCCGAGGACTGGAATGTCCACAGTGCACTTCAGCGTCGTGATGGCCGACCAGTCCGCGTGCCCGCCGTACATCTGCGCCGCGGTGCGGCCGTGCAGGGCCACCGCGGCGATGCCCTCGCCCTCGGCGATCCGGCCAGCGTCGAGGAAGGTCGTGTACGTGGAGTCGATGCCGATCCGCATCTTCATCGTCACCGGGATGCGCCCCTCCGCTGCGCGCACCGCTGCGCGCAGGATGTCGCGGAGCAGCCCGCGGCGATACGGCAACGCAGCGCCGCCCCCCCGGCGGGTCACCTTCGGCACGGGGCAGCCGAAATTCAGGTCGACGTGGTCGGCGCGATCCTCGGCGACGAGCATCCGGATCGCCTCGCCGACAACTACTGGATCGACGCCGTACAGCTGAAGTGAGCGCGGAGATTCCGACGGGGCGAACCGGATCATCCGCATCGTCCGCTCGTTCCGCTCCACCAGAGCGCGGCTGGTGATCATCTCGCAGACGTAGAGGCCGCCGCCGTACTCCCGGCAGATCTGGCGGAAGGCTGCATTCGTGATGCCGGCCATCGGCGCGAGTACGACCGGGGAGTCGAGCGTCAGGGCTCCGATCCGCAAGGGCCGGCCGATAGTCAGAGCAGCCACGTCAACACCGGTTCGTCGTCGGATCCCGCCACGGTCCACTCGACCTGACGCAACGTCGCCGTCCGCGGAACCACGAAGTAGGTGTGCCCCGAGACCGACTCGCCCGAGCCGACCGGCCCGTGCCGAAAGCGTGGGTGAGCGGTGAGTGTGGCGGTGGCCCGGCCGTGCCGGTCACCGTCGCTGTCAACCAGTACCAGTCCCCGGTCCGCCGGGGCCAGGAAGTCCTCCTCCGCCACGTTGGTCAGTTCGCTGGCCACCACGAGGGATCGATGACCCGCCGGTACGCCGATGCCCTCCGCCGCGAACAGGTCGTCTGCCGGATCGCGCACCCACAGCACCCGGACGGCGACGAACACACCGGCATGCTCGAGCCAGTCCCCCAGCCGCCCTCGCTCCGACGGCTCGGGCATCCTCGGCTCGGGCATCGTCGGGTCAGGCGCCGACGAGGCGGGTGGCCAGGTAGCCCTCGAGCTGATCCATCGACACCCGTTCCTGCTGCATGGAGTCCCGTTCCCGCACCGTGACCGCATGGTCGTCGAGGCTGTCGAAGTCGACGGTGACGCAGTACGGCGTACCCACCTCGTCCTGGCGGCGGTAGCGGCGGCCGATGGCGCCCGCGTCGTCGAAGTCGACGTTCCAGCGCCGCCTCAGCTGCGTGGCGAGGTCCTTGGACTTGGGCGAGAGGTCGGCGTTTCGGGACAGCGGGAGGACCGCTGCCTTGAACGGCGCGAGCCGGTAGTCCAACCGGAGCACGGTGCGCTTTTCCATCCCACCCTTCGCGTTCGGCGCCTCGTCCTCGGTGTAGGCGTCGACGAGGAAGGCCATCATCGGGCGGCCGACACCGGCGGCCGGCTCGATGACGTAGGGGACCCAGCGCTCGCCTTTCTCCTGGTCGAAGTAGGACAGGTCGCTACCGGAGTGGGTGGAGTGCGTGGTCAGATCGAAGTCGGTCCGGTTGGCAATGCCCTCGAGCTCACCCCACTCCGAGCCGGCGAAGCGGAACCGGTATTCGATGTCCACGGTCCGCTTGGAGTAGTGCGACAGCTTCTCCTTGGGGTGCTCGAAGAAGCGCAGGTTCTCCGGATCGATACCCAGGTCCACGTACCAGCCCATCCGCTCGCCCAGCCAGTACTCGTGCCACTCCTCGTCGGCGCCGGGCGCGACGAAGAACTCCATCTCCATCTGCTCGAACTCGCGGGTGCGGAAGATGAAGTTTCCCGGCGTGATCTCGTTGCGGAAGCTCTTGCCGATCTGAGCGATACCGAACGGCGGCCGCTTGCGGGCGGACTGCATCACGTTCAGGAAGTTCACGAAGATGCCCTGCGCGGTTTCCGGGCGCAGGTAGGCCAGGCCCGAGTCGTCCTCGACCGGGCCGAGGTGGGTCGACAGCAGGCCGTTGAACATCTTCGGTTCGGTGAAGGCCCCCCGAGTCCCGCAGTGCGGACAACTCACGTCGGCCAGCCCCTTGGCCGGCGGCCGACCATGTCGTTCCTCGTAGGCCTCCTCCAGATGGTCGGCGCGGAAGCGCCGGTGGCAGCTCTGGCACTCCGTCAGGGGATCGACGAAGGCGTTGATGTGACCGGAGGCGACCCACACCTCGCGGGCCAGGATGACGCTGGAGTCCAGACCGACAATGTCCTCCCGGCCGGTGACCATGGAGCGCCACCACTGCCGTTTGACGTTGTCCTTGAGCTCGACCCCGAGCGGGCCGTAGTCCCACGCGGAGCGCTGCCCGCCGTATATCTCACTCGAGGGATAGACGAAACCCCGGCGCTTGCTGAGGCTCACTATGGTTTCGATCCGGTCTGCGGGCACCCGATGCTCCATCCGGCTGGCGGTCGGCGGTTTGTTGAGCACCCTACCGACTGTGATCACGCCGATCTCCCGGTCCGCTCACGTCAGAGGCCCGGTCACTCGGCGTCCGCACCGCCTGTACGCCGTCGTCGTGGAGCAACGTCTCGAAGGCACTGGGCTCGTCGCGGGCGAGCGCGAGCAGCGGCGTCGCCCGCATCTTGACGTCGTACGCCGACAGCGCCCGGCGGTAGGCGCCGACGCCCTCCCACTCAGTCACAACAGTCCACACCCCCGGGTCGTCGACACTGCGGCCCGCCCGGCCGGTGCGGTAACCCGGCCGGGCGGCGAGTGCATCCAGGGCCTCGCGAACCCGGTCGAGGAAACCGCCGGCATCCTTGGCCTCGACGTCGAAGCGGGCGACCACGAACACCGGCGTTCCTCCTGTGACTGTCAGACTGGTGCTCCCACCGTAACGAGGAGGACTGCATGACCAGCCCACTGCGGCAGGCGGTCGAGGCCCGCAGCGTCACCGCCCTGTCAGCGCTCACCGCCGCCCCGAAGTGGGTGCTCTTTCTGGTGGTGCTTGCCGTGGTGACTGGTGGACTGCTGCTGACGGGCACTCCCGCCCTGCTACTGCTGCTTGCGCTGGCGGCGTTCCTGGGCTGGCTGGCCTACCTCGCGTGGCCGGCCTTGGCGCCGGGTCAGCGGCTGCTGCGGCTGCTGACGGTGCTGCTCGTCGCCGGTGCGGCGTACGCCCGATTCAGCGCGTGACCGCTGTAGCCGCCC
The DNA here is from genome assembly GCA_013695665.1 of Geodermatophilaceae bacterium. Lineage (GTDB taxonomy): Bacteria > Actinomycetota > Actinomycetes > Mycobacteriales > Geodermatophilaceae > JACCTY01. The sequence goes on from JACDAB010000056.1 coordinate 9,609, forward strand.
CGCTCACGTCGAGCACGCGGACTGTCCCCGCAGGTTACGCGCCCGATCTGGCCTCACGCCGGTGCAGCACCAGCTTGTGGGCCTCGGCGTATCGCTCGAGGATCCAGCTGAGCCCGTCGCCGCAGTAGCGCTCGGCGCCTGCGGCTTCCCACTCCGGCGGATCGACTGCACCGGACAGTGCCCACGCCGCCTGGCGTGCTGCACCGTCTGCGACGTACTCCCCTGGCGCGGGAACGGACACCGGGCAGCCGAGAATCGTCGGTGCGATGACGCGCACGGCCGCCAGGCGCGCACCGCCGCCGATGAGGATGACCTCCTCGCCACTCACCCCCTGCGCGCGGAGTGCGTCCAGGCAGACCCGGAGCCCGCACAGGAGTCCCTCGACGGCCGCGCGCGCCACGTTCGCCGCCGTGGTGTTCTGCACCCGCATCCCGTGCAGTGCGCCGGTCGCGTCGGGCAGGTTCGGCGTGCGCTCGCCTTCGAGGTAAGGAATGTGGACCAGACCGTCGGCGCCGGGGGGTGCGGAGCGGGCGAGGTCAGACAACCTCGCGTGATCGACGCCGAGCATGCGGGCCGCCGCATCCAGAACGCGGGAAGCGTTGAGCGTTGCCACCAACGGCAGGAATCTCCCGGTTGCGTCGGCGAAGCCGGCCACAGTGCCCGAGTGGTCGGTCACCGCGCGTTCGGAGACCGCGCAGACCACTCCCGACGTCCCGACGGATGCCACCACCGTGCCCGGGGCTGCCCCGAGGCCCAGCGCGGCCGCCATGTTGTCGCCGCTGCCGGCGCCGAGCAAGGCGCCTCCGGCAAGCTGCCCGGGACTGTCCGCGGGACCGAGTACGCGAGGCAGGACGACGTCCTTGCCCAGCGCCATGGTCAGCAGATCCCGCCGGTAGCGCCCGGTCATCGGTGACCAGTAGCCGGTGCCGCTTGCCTCGCCTCGGTCTGTGGTGACGGCCTCGATGCCCGGCGCGCCGGACAACCGCCACGTCAGCCAATCGTGCGGGAGCACCACCGCGGCGGTCCGCTGCGCATTCACCGGCTCGTGCTGGGCTAGCCAGCGCAGCTTGGTGACCGTGAAGGACGCGACCGGGGTCAAGCCGACTGCGTCCACCCAGGCGCTCGCGCCGCCTAGCTCGTCGATCAGATCAGCCGCGGCGCCGGCAGAGCGGGTGTCGTTCCAGAGCAGCGCAGGGCGTACGACGGTCCCCTCGCCGTCGAGGCAGATCATCGCGTGCTGCTGGCCCCCGACCGCGAGCGCGTCGACATCGTCCAACCCTCCGGCAGCGCGGGCCGCACTCTCGAAAGCGGCCCACCACGCCGTCGGATCGACCTCGGTCCCTCCCGGGTGCTCGGCCCGGCCCTGGCGGACGAGCGCGCCAGAGCGCGCGTCACGCACGACAACCTTGCAGGACTGCGTTGAGGAGTCGATCCCGGCGACCAACGACATCTGGCCTCCTCGGTCAGCGGGCGCCGAGAACGTGCTCGACCGCGAGCTGATCGAGCTGGGCGAAGGCGTAGCCGCGCTCGGCGGTCGCCTCGGCGTCGAACTCCTCGAACGCCTTCCGGTCCGTGAGCAGTTCGGCGTAGGTCTCACCACCGCCGAGAGTTGGGGTTTCCAGCTCGGGCACCCGGCTCGCCTCGAGGGCCTCCTGCACGACCGGATCCGCACGGAAGGCGGTCGCCCGTTCCTTCAGCAGCAGGTAGGTGCGCATGTTGGCAGCAGCGGATGCCCAGACGCCGTCGATGTCCTCGGTGCGCATCGGCTTGTAGTCGAAATGCCGGGGACCGTCGTAGGACACCGCGCCACCGGGTGCACCGTTCTCCAGCAGATCGACGAGGAAGAAGGCGCTCAACAGGTCGCCGTGGCCGAAGACGAGGTCCTGGTCGTACTTGGCGCCGTGCTGCCCGTTGAGATCGATGTGGAAGAGCTTGCCGTGCCATAGCGCCTGGGCCACACCGTGGACGAAGTTCAGGCCTGCCATCTGCTCGTGGCCGACCTCGGGGTTGACGCCGAACATGTCGGAGCGCTCGAGTTGGGAGATGAAGGCGAGGGCGTGGCCGATCGTCGGCAGGAAGATGTCACCACGCGGCTCATTGGGCTTGGGCTCCAGCGCGAACCGCAGGGCGTAACCGCGGTCGCTGACATAGGCGGCCAGCGTGTCCAGCGCCTCCCGGTAGCGCTCGAGGGCCACCCGCACGTCCTTGGCAGCGTCGATCTCGGTGCCCTCGCGGCCACCCCAGATGACGTACGTCGCAGCCCCCAGCTCCGCGGCCAGATCGATATTGCGCATCACCTTGCGCAGCGCGTACCTGCGGACGTCGCG
>JACDAB010000097.1 GCA_013695665.1 Geodermatophilaceae bacterium
TGGGAAAAACCGATCTACGTCAAGCTCGGCGCCACCCGGGTCGTGAACGACGTCAAGCTCGCCGTCGCCGCCGGCGCGGACGTCGTCGTCGTGGACGGGATGCAAGGGGGTACCGGCGCCACTCAGGAGGCGTTCATCGAGCACACCGGCATCCCGACCTTGGCCGCCGTACGACTTGCGTCGGACGCCTTGCGGGAGATCGGCAAGTCCGATGTCGTGCAGCTCATCGTCTCCGGCGGCATCCGGACCGGGGCGGACGTGGCAAAGGCGTTGGCGCTGGGCGCGAACGCGGTCGCGATCGGTGTCGGCGCGCTTGTGGCGCTGGGTTGCAACAGCCCGACGTACGTCAAGGATGGCCGGGAGTACGACGCCACCGAGGACTTCCGAGCCCTTGGGACCGCCCCTGGTTTCTGCCACCACTGCCAGACCGGACGCTGCCCGACCGGTGTCACCACCCAGGATCGGCTGCTCGAGGCCCGGCTGGATCCCGAAGTAGGCGCCCGCTGGGTGACGAACTACCTCAAGGCGATGACAATGGAGCTCACGACCCTCACGCGTGCCTGCGGGAAGTCCAGCGTGCACAACCTCGAGCCGGAGGACCTGGTGGCATTGACGATCGAAGCGGCCGCCATGGCCCGGCTGCCGCTGGCCGGCACGTCCTGGATTCCCGGGTAGCGCATGCCCCGCCGCAGCGCTGCCGATCGCGAGCCCGGGCCGCCGGAGCCGGGCCCCGCTGAGGCCAGCCCGGGGATCGAGCACGCCCTCGGCCTGCACATCGCGGAGCGGATCCGCGAATACCGTCAGCAGCTCGGGATGTCGGGCAGCCAACTCGCGATCGCCAGTGGGCTGTCCAAGGGCATGCTGAGCAAGCTTGAGAACGGGCAGGTCTCCCCGAGCTTGGCGACACTGGTGCGCTTGTCCGGCGCACTCCAGGTGCCGGTCACTGCCTTCTTCCGCGGACTCGACGAGGAGCGGGACGTTCTGTTCGTCAAGGCCGGGCAGGGCATGGACATCAGCGCGCGCAGCAGCCGCCGCAAGGCACACCGCTACCAGCTGCTGGGAAGCATGCGGGGTCCGAACAAGCGCATGGAGCCGGTGCTCGTGACACTGCACGCGCGGTCGGAGGTATTTCCGCTGTACCAGCACGCGGGCACCGAGCTGATCTACGTCTTGTCCGGTGAGATGGTGTACGGCGTGGGCGGGTCGGAGTACACGATGGAAGCCGGAGACACCCTGCAGTTCGACGGGGAAGTTTCCCACGGCCCGCGGCGGCTCGTGTCGCTGCCCACCATGTTCCTGTCCATCAAGGCGTTCGGCGGTACGCAAGCGTGAATGTGGTTTCCCCAGGGTGGACAGTGTTTCGTCTCAGGGTTAGGTTGGCCATGACTTCCACCCACCGCCCCAGGGGGCAAGCCCGGTGAACCAATCCCCGCCGTCCTTCGTCGGCCGACGTGCCCGTTCCCTGCGCACGGCCCGCCGCGGTCCGGCTCGCTACTCGGCCTTCGATCTCATCCGGCGTGGTGCGCTCGGGACGGACTGGCCTCGTAGCTTCTCCCAGCCGGAGCTCAGGGGAACCTACGACGCGGTCATCATCGGCGCCGGCGTGCACGGGCTGGCGACCGCCTACTACCTGGCTGCCAACCACGGCATGACCAACGTGGCCGTGCTGGACAAGGCCTACATCGGCGGCGGCGGCTCTGGTCGCAACACCGCCATCGTTCGGTCCAACTACCTGACGCCGGAGGGTGTGCGCTTCTACGACAGGTCGGTCAAGCTCTACGAGAATCTGGCCGTCGACCTGAACTACAACGTCATGTTCTCCCAGCGCGGTCACCTGACCCTGGCGCACAACGACTCGTCGCTGCGCACGATGCGTTGGCGGGCCGAGGTCAACAAGCTTCAGGGCATCGACTCTGAGGTGATCGATCCCGACCACATTTCGCGCCTCGTCCCGTACCTCGACGTCTCGCCCGAGGCGCGCTACCCGGTGCTCGGCGCGCTGTACCACCCGCCGGGCGGCACCATCCGGCACGACGCGGTGAACTGGGGCTACGCGCGGGCCGCCGAGCACCTCGGGGTGCACATCCACCAGTACACCGAGGTCACCGCCATCCATGTCGAGTCCGACCGCGTCACCGGGGTCTCGACCAACCGCGGTGACATCGCAGCACCCGTCGTGGTGAACTGCACCGCCGGGTGGGCGAGCACGGTGTGCGACCTGGCCGGCGTACGCCTGCCACTGATCACCCACCCGCTGCAGGCCGCTGTCACCGAGCCGGTCAAGATGTTCCTCCGCGCGGTCGTCGTGTCGGGCAGCCTGCATGTGTACGTCAGCCAGACCGACCGTGGCGAGCTGGTCTTCGGGGCGAGCGTCGACCCCTACCCGTCGTACTCGATGCGAGGGTCACTGGAGTTCACCGAGGAACTGGCCGGGCACGTGCTCGAGTTGATGCCCTCCATCGCCAAGCTGCGGGTCCTGCGCCAGTGGGCCGGGTTGTGCGACATGACACCGGACTACTCCCCGATCATGGGCGTCACGCCGATCGACGGCTTTCTCCTGGACGTCGGCTGGGGCACGTACGGATACAAGGCCGGGCCGGTCGCCGGCGAGGCGATGGCCGAGCTCGTCGCGACCGGCAAGACACCTGAGATCATCAGCGCCTTCGACCTGGCCCGGTTCGCCGAGGGACGGCTCGTGGGTGAGAAGGGTGCGGCGGCCGTCGGTCATTGATTCCCCGCCCGCACCCCACCGACCCTGTCGCCCATCCGCTCCGACCGAGGAGAGCCGCCCGGTGATCCGCATCCCCTGTCCCCATTGCAGTGCTCGGAACTCCGCGGAGTTCCGGCATGTCGGCGAGGCGGCGGCCCGGCCGGATCCCTCGACGGTGACCCCGGAGCAATGGCGGGTCTATCTCTACGAGCGGTCCAACCCGGCGGGCTGGATCACGGAGACGTGGTTCCACACGATGGGCTGCCGCCGGTTCATCACCGTGGAGCGGCACACGGTCACCAACGAGATCCGGTCGGTTCGACCTGCCGGAAGCAGCGGTCCCGAACCGGCCGAGGCGTTGTCGGGCCGCGCGGACGCCGGCAGCCCGGACGCGGGAGGACAGGCGTGACGGGCGCTGCGTCCCGGCGCCTGCCGGCCCAGGCCGGGGAACTTGTCGACCGCAGCCGCCCACTTGCCTTTCGGTGGGACGGGCGCAGCTACGTGGGGTTGGAGGGCGACACTATCGTCTCGGCGTTGCTCGCCTGCGGGGTCGACGTCTTCTCCCGCAGCTTCAAGTACTCGCGATCACGGGGCGTGCTGAGCGCGAGCTTCGTCGACCCTGGCTGCACGGTGCAGGTCGACGACGAACCCAACGTGCGCGGCGCACACCGCCGGCTGGCGGCGGGCATGGACGTCCGGCCGCAGAACGTGTGGCCCTCATTGCGGTTCGACGTCAAAACCGCCAACGGGCTTGTCGGGCGGTTCCTGACTGCGGGTTTCTACTACAAGACTTTCATCAAGCCGCAGCGGCTGTGGCCGGCGTACCAGCAGGTCCTCTCCAGGTTCGCCTCCGGTGGCGTGACGTCCAGGCAGAACGCGCACGGCTACTACGACAAGCGCTACGTGCACGTGGACGTCGTGGTCGCCGGGGCAGGTCCCGCGGGTCTCGCGGCCGCCGTTGCCGCGGCGGATACGGGCGCGGGTGTCCTGCTTGTCGAGGAGGAGTACGAGCTCGGCGGGCACCTGCGCTTCAGCGGCGAGGAGAGCCTCTCGACGTTGTCCGAGCTGCGTGCCCAGGTGGCAGCCCGCCCGTCGATCGAGGTGATGACCGACGCGGTGGTGACCGGACGGTACGACGACAACTGGGTCGCCGTGCTGCAGCGCAACGTCGGCGGCGCGATCGAGCGACTGGTCAAGGTCCGGGCCGGGGTCCTTGTCGCGGCACCCGGCCTCATCGAGCGGCCGTACGTGTTCGCCGGGAACGACCTGCCCGGCGTGATGCTGTCCACCGCCGTACGCCGGTTGGTCAATCTGTACGCGGTCAAGCCGGGCGAGCGCGCGGTCGTGCTGACGGCCAACGCCGACGGCGACGCCGCCGTCGCGGACCTCACCCGGGTGGGTGTGAACGTCGTCCGGGTGCTGGACGGCCGCGCCGGGGAGACGATCCGCCGGGCGACGGGGCGGGGACGGCTGCAGGCTGTCGAGCTCGAGGACGGCACCGTCCTGCCGACCGACCTGCTGGTGACGGCCACCGGCTGGACCGCGCCCACGTCGCTGATCAACATGGCGGGCGACCGGCCGGTGTGGAACCCGACCGCTGCGCGGTTCGTCCCAAGCGGCGACGGCTTGCCGCCCACGGTCCTGGCGACCGGTGGCCTGGTGGGCGACGGCAGCACCGACGAGCTCATCGCCCACGGTCGGGCGGCCGGCACACTGGCCGGCGACCGGGCGCAGGGACGCGCCGGCGGGGGGGTCCCCGACCTGGCCTGCGAACCGCACCCGGGGATGTTCCGGGCCTCGACGCACGGGTTCGTCGACTTCTCCGAGGACGTCTCCAGCAAGGACGTGGTGGCGGCGGCCAAGGAGGGCTACGACTCCAGCGAGCTGGTCAAGCGCTTCACCACGGCGACGATGGGCCCATCGCAGGGCAAGCTGGAGACGATCAACACCATCGCCGTCCTGTCCGAGGCGACCGGCCGCGCGATCGAGGACCTGGGTACGACGGTGTGGCGCCCGCCGTACGCGCCGATCAGCCTGGGGGCGCTGGCCGGGCGGATCTTCGAGCCCACCCGTGTCTCGCCGATGCAGGGTTGGCACGAAGGGCATGGCGGCGTCCCGCTGCTCGCCGGTCAGTGGATCCGGCCCGATCACTACGGTGACGCGGCCCAGGAGGCCCGCAACGTGCGGGAGAACGTCGGCATCATCGACGTCACCCCGTTGGGCAAGCTGGAGCTGAGCGGCCCCGACGTACCCAGGTTGCTCAACCTGGTGTACGTCAACAAGTGGTCCAAGCTCGCCGTCGGCTCCGTGCGGTACGGCGTGATGTGTGCCGAGGACGGTGTCGTGATGGACGACGGCGTCACCGGCCGGCTCGATGAGGACCGGTACCTCATGTCCACGACGTCCTCGGGTGCGGCCACGGTGTGGGAGTGGTTGGAGAACTGGCTGCAGACCGCCCACAGCGACTGGCGGGTGCATGTCACACCGGTCACCACGGCCTACGCGAGCATCAACGTCGCCGGGCCGAAGTCGCGCGAGCTGATGCAGCGGGTGGTCGAGGGGGTGGAGCTGTCCACGGAGGCGTTCGGCTATATGCAGGTGCGGCAGGGCCGGATCGCCGGAGTCGACGACTGCGTGATGTGGCGGATCGGCTTCACCGGCGAGCTGTCCTATGAGATGCACGTGCCGGCGTCGTACGGGCTGCATGTCTGGGAGGCCCTGCTCCAGGCGGGCGAGGACCTCGGCATCCGGGCGTTCGGGGTGGAGGCGCAGCGGATCCTGCGGCTGGAGAAGGGGCACCTCATCGTGGCGCAGGACACCGACGGCCTGACCCGGGCGCACAGCGCGGGACTCGGTGGCATGGTGAAGCTGGACAAGGACGACTTCGCCGGGAAGCCGGAGCTGGCCTGGCACGAGAGATACGGCCTGGCCACCGCACCGCGCCTGGTCGCGTTGCAACCCGTCGATGCGACCGCCGTCCCGCCGGAGGCCAGCCAGATCATCAGCTCGAACGGGGACATCCTCGGCCGGGTCACCTCCAGCCGGATGTCGCCGACGCTGGGTCACGGAGTCTGCCTCGCGCAGGTCGATCCGGCCGTGGCCGCAGCGGGCACCGTGGTGACCATCAGACTCCCCGGCGGCGGCGACATCCGCGCCACCGTCCAGGAGGACCTGGCCTTCGTCGACCCGGAAGGGGTGCGTTTGCGTGCCTGACACCTGGGCCCCGGTGGCGCGCAGCGCCATCACTGTCCCCGGCCCGCGGTCAGTCGTCGACGGGTGGGAGGTCAGCACTCGCCGTAGCTCGGCCGCCCTCCGCCTGTCCGACGCGAGCCCGCTGGCGAAGGTGTCGGTGCGGGCGGACGCCGACGGAGCCCTCGCGGATGCGTTCGGCGTCCGCTTCCGCAGCAGCCGCCGCCGGGACGGGGTCCTGGTGATCGGCAGCGGGCCGGGGGAGTGGCTCCTCGTCGGCGGGGTTGGCACCGCTCACCAGATCGCCGGGCAGGTGTGTGGCCTGGTTGCCGGGGATTTCGTGTCAGTGGTCGATGTCACGCACGGGCGGGCCCTGATGCGGCTGACCGGAAGCGATGCCTCCCGCGCGCTGTCGAAGGTGTGCGCCGTCGACCTGTCCGACGCGGTCACTCCGGAGGGCGCGGCGTTTCGGAGCTCCGTAGCGAAGGTGACCACTGATGTGATCCGTGACGATGCCGGGGGTGGGGCCGGTGAACCCTCGTATCTGCTGCATTGCGAGCGGTCCTCGGGGCAGTACCTCTTCAAGTGCCTGCTCGACGCCGGGAAGGAGTTCGGTATCGAACCGGAAGGCCCTGGCCTGGACAGCACAGGGGCCCGGTGACCTGGCCGATTTCCACCGCATGACGCGGCGGCTCCTGAACGCCATCGAGAACGCGGCCCGCATGAATTCTGGTGGTAAGCCGCCGACTCGAGACCAGCGCGATGGCGGATCTCGTGGGCGTGCGGCCAGGATTGCTCGCGCCACTGCACGACGCGGGTGAGCCGCTCGGGCCGCTACGGTCCGGAGCCTGGTGTGCCCAGCCTCCTCGTCGCCGTTGGGTCCCACGACACTGCGTCCGCCGTGGTCGGCGTACCGGCAGAGGATGAGCGACTCACCTATATCTGTTGCGGTACTTGGGGTCTGGTGGGTGTCGAACTGGAGTGGCCGGTGCTCACGATGCGAGCCGGGAGGCTCGTCGAGGCGGCGGGCCTCCCGCCCGGGCCGGTCATCGACGTGGACGATCCGGTGTTCCTCCCACCGGGCCGATGGCTGCCCGGTCACCCAGGCCTGCCGCCGGTTGAACGCCCCCGAACCGCTCACGCCCGCCGCGGTCGTGCGCTGCATCCTCGACAGTCTGGCCGCGGCGTTCGCCCGGACGGTGCGCGACGCCGCGGGGTTGTCCGGCCGGGACGTCGACGTGGTTCACCTCGGCCGTGGGGGAGCGCGCAACGAGCTGCTGTGCCAACTCACCGCCGGCTTGTCCGGAACAGCCACGCGCCGCGCCGGTACCTGCCCGTTACTGCGATCCTGTGACGATGCGGGTTGCGCTTTTCATCACCTGCCTCGTGGATGCCATGTATCCGCGGGTTGGTCAAGCGACGGTGCAGCTTTTGGAACGGCTCGGGTACGACGTCGACGTCCCGCTGCGGCAGACCTGCTGCGGGCAGATGCACACGAACACCGGGTACGCCGACCAGGCGGTCCCCCTCGTGCGGCAGCACGCCGACGTCTTCGCCGGCTACGACGCGATCGTCGCGCCCAGTGCTTCGTGCGTCGGCTCGGTGCGCCACCAGCATGCCGCGCTGGCCGCCCGGTCGGGGGACGACGGACTCCGTCGGGCCGCCGCGGCGGTCGCGGAGCGGACGTATGAGTTGTCGGAATTCCTCGTCAACGTGCACGGCAGCGTTGATGTCGGCGCCTACTACCCGCACCGCGTGACGTATCACCCCACCTGTCATTCGCTGCGGCTGCTCCGTGTGGGTGACCGGCCGCTGCGGCTGCTGCACGCCGTACGCGGCCTGGACCTGGTGGACCTGCCGGACGCCGATGTCTGCTGCGGATTCGGTGGGACGTTCGCGCTGAAGAACGCCGACGTGTCCGCGGCCATGCTGGCGGACAAGACCGCCTCCGTCCTGTCGACCGGCGCCGCGGTGTGCACCGCGGGGGACTCGTCCTGCCTGATGCACATCGGCGGTGGGCTCAGCCGCGACGGCGCGTCGGTCCGCACCGTGCACCTGGCCGAGATACTGGCGTCCACGTGACCGCCTTTCTCGGGATGCCGGCGCGCGCCCCGCGGGGCGTGGGGCAACTGCGCGGCGACCTGCCGTTTCCTGCCGCGGCCCGCGAGGCCCTGGGCAATGCACAGCTGCGCAGCAACCTCGGCCGCGCCACCGCGACCATCCGGGCCAAGCGGGCAGCGGTGGTGGATGAGGTTCCGGACTGGGCCGGACTCCGCGCTGCCGGTGCGGCGATCAAGGACGCGGTGCTGGCCGATCTCGGGTCCCACCTCATCCGGCTCGAAGAGCAGGTGGTCGCGCACGGGGGGCGGGTGCACTGGGCCCGCGACGCGAACGAGGCGAACCGGATTGTGACCGATCTGGTCCGCGCCACCGGGGAACGCGACGTCGTCAAGGTGAAGTCGATGACGACCCAGGAGATCGGCCTCAACGAGGCACTCGCCGAGGCTGGGATCTCCGCGTGGGAGACCGATCTCGCCGAACTGATCGTGCAGCTCGCCGACGACCGGCCGAGCCACATCCTGGTGCCCGCGATTCATCGCAACCGCACCGAGATCCGCGACATCTTCCGGCGCGAGATGGGCCGGGTCGGCGTTCCCGCTCCACCGCACCTGAGCGAGGACCCCCACGAGCTGGCCGAGGCGGCCCGCCTGCACCTGCGGGCGAGGTTCCTCACGGCGCGCGTGGCGATCTCCGGGGCGAACTTCGCGGTCGCCGAGACCGGCACCCTCGCGGTGGTCGAGTCCGAGGGCAACGGGCGGATGTGCCTGACCCTGCCCGAAACCCTCATCACCGTGATGGGGATCGAGAAGGTGGTCCCTACCTGGCGTGACCTCGAGGTGTACCTGCAACTCCTGCCGCGCTCCAGTACAGGGGAGCGGATGAACCCGTATACGTCCATGTGGACCGGCGTACACCCTGGTGACGGCCCGCTGGAGTTCCACCTCGTGTTGCTCGACAACGGCCGGAGCGCCACCCTGGCCGACCCGCACGGCCGGGCGGCGCTGCGCTGCATCCGCTGCTCGGCATGCCTCAATGTGTGCCCGGTGTACGAGCGGGTCGGCGGGCACGCCTACGGCTCGGTGTATCCAGGCCCGATCGGTGCCGTGCTGTCGCCACAGCTGACCGGTGCGAAGGACAACCCGTCGCTCCCGTTCGCGTCGTCGCTGTGCGGCGCCTGCTACGACGTGTGTCCCGTCGCCATCGACATCCCGACGATGCTGGTGCACCTGCGTTCCGAGGTCGTCGCTGCGTCCGGCCCGAAGCCGGAGCGGGCGGCGATGGCGGGTGTCTCCTGGGTGATGCGGCGGCCCCGGCTGTACACGGTGGCGCTGCGGCTCTCGCGGGTCGCCCGGCTGTTCGGCCGGCGCGGGGCGATCCGCCGGCTGCCCCCGCCGTTGTCGGCCTGGACCCGCACCCGTGACCTGCCGTTGCCGCCCGCAGAGACGTTCCGCGACTGGTGGGTACGCACCCACGGATCACCGTGAACGCCCGGGAGGAGATCCTCGCGCGGATCGCCGCCGCCGTTCCCAGGCCGGTCCAGGTCGAGATTCCCCGTGACTACCGCGCGGCAGGCGGGGAGGGTCGCGGCAGCGCCGATGTTCTCGCCCTGCTCGAGGACCGGCTGGTGGACTATCGGGCAACGGTGCACCGAGTGGGCCCCGACGACGTCCATTCGAGGATCACGGCAGTGCTGACCGGCGCCGGTATCGGCACCGTCGTCCTGCCGGCAGGCTTCCCCGCACCGTGGAGCCCGACCGCGGTGAGGGTGGTCGCGGACGAACCTGCGCTGACGCCGGGGGCCTTGGCCGGCCTCGATGGCGTGCTCACCACGTGCCGGATCGCGGTCGCCGAGACGGGGACCATCGTGCTGGATGGCGGGCAGGGACAGGGTCGCCGGGCGTTGAGCCTGGTGCCGGACTTCCATCTGGTCGTCGTTCGCGCGGAACAGGTGGTGGCCTCGGTGCCCGACGCCGTCGCGGAACTGGATCCCGTCCGGGCGATGACCTGGATCAGCGGGCCGAGCGCGACCAGCGACATCGAGCTGCAGCGGGTCGAGGGAGTGCACGGCCCACGCCGCCTCCACGTGCTCCTGGTCTTTCCGTAGCAACCGCGCAGTTTCCAGTGAAGGAGATTCCATGACAGACCCGGACAAGTCCAGCGGCGAGCCCGACGAGGAACCGGCGGGGGACCCCGAACCGACGGAACGACCCACGCTGACCACCGACGACGAGGCCCAGAGTGACGACCCGGTGATCGATCCGGGCAACTCCTGAACCCGCCGGGCCCGACGTGTGATACCCCGCCGAGTGGCTGGACTCGCGTCGCATGGGTCCGTGCTGACGTTCCGGAGGTGAGTCGGGAACGGTGATCGGCGCGATCAATGAGATGCGCCGCGCGAGCGATGAGTCTGGAGCGGCGGAGGGGTCATACGGTCGAGATCACCGAAACAAGGAGAGACGCCGAGACCGCCCAGGCACCTTCCGCACCGCAGTCCGGGTACGCGCCGGTCAACGGCCTGCAGATGTACTACGAGATCCACGGTTCAGGGGGGACGCCGTTGCTCCTGCTGCA
>JACDAB010000101.1 GCA_013695665.1 Geodermatophilaceae bacterium
AGCAGCAGCTGATGTTGCGCTGGAGCGAGGCCCGCCAGAGAGCGCGTCGCCAGGGGCTCGCGCCGCCCACCCTGGAGGAGTATTCCGAATCTCAGGGGGGCCGGTTCGCGCTCCGCCGGCTGGGACACCTCCGTAAGGATTGGGTGGAGTACCTGAAGTTTCGCAAGAGGCTGGAATCTTGGAGAGGACGCCGTCTGCGGGCCTTGCTAATACGGGTGGTCGCGATGCCCCTCTCTCCCCGCGTGTTCGCGAGACGGCATTGAACGGCAGCGGTCGGCAAACACAGAATAGTTGGCGGTGCCACCGGGCGTCCGCTGGAGCCGTTCTGGAAAACGGGTCGGTGAGATTGCCCTCGGTCGCGACGCGGCAAGCGCGGGCAAGTCTGATATAGCTCTCTAAATGTGATCTCTCAAGAACTATCGAGGCGTAGCGTTTACAATCGGGGAGGTTGCGAAGTGTTGAGCACGGTTATCCAACCAGAGGCAAAGGTTCAAGGGCTACAAGAGATCGTGGGGCGGTAGACCTCGTGAAGTTGCTAGTCACGGGCGGTGCGGGCTACATCGGAAGCGTGGTGACGGCCCAACTCCTCAAGAGGGGACATGAGGTCACCGTCTTGGACAATCTGTCGACGGGGCATAGGGCGGCCGTCCCGGAAGATGCCCGTTTCATCGAAGGGGACTTGCTGGACGCGCAGAAGGTGGGCAGCGTCGTAGCCGAGGGATTTGACGGGGTGCTCCATTTCGCGGCGCTCGCCCTGGTCGGCGAGTCGGTCGCCCATCCAGAACGCTATCGCTCGACCAACATCCGCGGCACCCGCAATCTGCTCGATGCGATGCGGGCTGCGGGCGTGTTCCGGCTCGTGTTTTCGTCGACGTGCGCCGTCTACGGGGAACCGGAGGAGGTTCCGATACCCGAGACCGCCCCTACCGTGCCGACCAACCCCTACGGGGCTTCCAAGCTATCCGCGGACAGGATGATAAGCGCTGAGGCAACGGACCACGGTCTAAGCGCCGTTAGCCTCCGCTACTTTAACGTCGCGGGGGCAAGTGGACGCTTTGGGGAGGTTCACGACCCCGAAACGCACCTCATCCCGATCGTGCTTGAGACAGCGGCCAATCGGCGGGACTCCGTCGAGGTCTACGGAACCGATTACCCGACAACGGACGGGACGGCGATCCGCGACTACATCCACGTCGAGGACCTGGCGCGAGCCCACTTGCTGGCACTCGAGGGGCGCGCTGCTGCGAGACACAGAATCTACAACGTGGGCAACGGGGTCGGGTTCTCGGTCCGCCAGGTTGTAGAGGTCGCCCGCAGGGTCACCGGGCGACCGATCGCGGTTTCGGAAGCACCTCGACGCAGCGGTGACCCGGCCATCCTCGTCGCTTCGGGCCGGAAGATCCGGGAGGAACTCGGTTGGACACCCGAAAAACCCGAGCTCGCCACCATGATCGCCGACGCCTGGACCTGGATGCAGAGCTACCCTCAGAGCACCTTCAGGTAGGTGGCGTCCAGGTAGGGGTAAGGGTAAGCTTTCTCCTTCAGGGACATCTCCCGCCAAGCTCTCTGCTCGTCTTCGAGCCGACGGGCGATGCGGCTTACGGCGTCTTTGCCGACCTTTACCTTGCTCGGCGCCTCGAAGAGCTTCTCCGGGGGCGGGGCGACATCCACGCAGACTTACGGTAGGTCGGTCATGCAGAACCGACCCCGGCGCATCGGCGGCTCTGTTCCCTTCCGGGAGGCCTCTGCCGAGAGGCCTTTGTCCATCCACGGGGGTGCTGCAGGGATCGAACCGGACGAGAAGTGGGCGGGCTCCAGAATGGGCCATCTGGCGGGTGAGAAGATATGCAACCTAGCCGATGTGCAAAGCTTGGCCGCCTCTTAACCTATCCAGAGAAGATTGAAGCTCTACAAGCCGATAGGAGAGGCGCATCGATGCAAAGATCGGCCGACTTCGAATCCGTGCAACCCGTGGAAGGCCCGGCCGGGTCGGTACTGCGGACCGGTAAGCTCCTGGGACGCCGGTTGGAGTCACACAGGCAGCGGCTTGTCGGCCTGGTTCTGGTGTTCTCGGACGCCCTGCTGGCGCTCCTCGCCTGGGAGGCCGCGTTCGTGGGGCAGGGCGTCTGGGGGGTTGCTCTGTCGGGGTTCACGGTCGTCGGCGTTATTCCCAGCGTGGCGGTGTGGGTTGGACTCCGGGCCTTGCTGGGCCTGTACCCGGGATACGGCCTGAGCCAGGTGGAAGAGTTGCGCCGCCAGACCTATGCGGTGCTCGCCACCTTGGCCATAACCGCGATCTTCGTCGTGGCGTCAGGAGTAGAGGATGCGGTTTCCCGTCTCGCGCTGGGTCTGAGCTGCGTCAGTCTCCTGCTGTTCGCCCCCATGGTGCGCCAGTTCGTGAAGTGGCGGCTCATGAAGGCCGGTCTGTGGGGCAAGCGGGTCATCATCTTCAGCTCCGGGCAACCGGGGGGACGGGTGGCGACCCTGCTGACCGAGGAGTGGGGGTTGGGCTACAAGCCGGTTGCGATTTTCGGCGGCCAGCCCTCCCAGAACGAGAGACGCTTCGAAGCGACCCCGGACGAGCGGAGCC
>JACDAB010000119.1 GCA_013695665.1 Geodermatophilaceae bacterium
ACGGCGAAGGTCGCGGGTTCGAGTCCCGTCAGGGTCGCCACTCCCTTCGGGGGCAGGTAGCTCAGTCGGTACGAGCGTCCGCCTGAAAAGCGGAAGGTCGGCGGTTCGACCCCGCCCCTGCCCACCATGGCCACCACGGCCACCCGCTGCCCCGTTCCGGAGCCGCCCACTGCCGGACCCGCCACGGCGCAGAGTTTTCTATGCTTAGGCTGTGGGGTTGCGGGTTTACCTCGCGGGGTATCCGACTGCGATGGTCGATCGCGGCGAGGAACGAGCGCACGACGACGGGGCAGGCCGCTCATCGCGATCTGTGAATCTTTCTGCGGCCGACCCGCAGCTGTCAGCTGGGATCCACTTTGGCTAAGGCAGTCCAGCGCTACCGCAACGTCGTCATCAGCGGCTTGGCGCACCTCGACGCACCGAACGTTGTCACCTCCGCCGCCCTCGAGGAGGAGCTCGCTCCCGCCCTCCGCCGGCTCCGGCTGCGCCCGGGCTTGATGGAGCAGGTGGCGGGCATCTCCGAACGGCGGCTCTGGGACGTCGGCACGATGCCCAGCGCCGCGGCCGCCGCGGCCGGGCAGCTTGCGTTGGAGCGAAGCGCAGTTCCGCCCGCGGCCGTCGGGCTGCTGGTCAACACCTCGGTGGATCGCGACTACCTTGAGCCCTCTACCGCGAGCATCGTGCACGGACAGCTGGGGCTGCCCGCGACGACGCTGAACTTCGACCTGGGTAACGCCTGCCTGGGCTTCCTCAACGGGATGAGCCTGGTCGCGGCGATGATCGAGCAGGGCGAGATAGACCACGGCCTCGTCGTGGACGCCGAAGGCTGCCGCTTCGTCGTGGAGTCGACCATCGCCCGGCTCCTGGCCGATCCGACCCCCGCCTCTTTCCGTTCGCAGTTCGCGACCCTCACATTGGGCTCGGGGGCCGCGGCGATGGTGCTGTCCCGCGCCGACCTCGTCGACGGCGGACACCGATTCCTCGGGGGGTTGTCCCGGGCCGGCACCGAGCACGCCCTGCTCTGCACCGGCCAGCGGGAGGAGATGAACACCGACGCGCACCGTCTCCTGGTCGCCGGCCTGGAGATCGCCGCCGCCACCTGGAAGGAGGCGGCGGACGCCTTCGACTGGGACCCCCGGGGCTTCGACCTGTACGCCGTACACCAGATCAGCAAGGTCCACACCCGCGCGATCTGCGACACCCTGAACCTCGACGAGAGCTTCTTCCCGCTGATCTATCCCCTGTTCGGCAACATCGGCCCGGCTTCGATCCCGACTGTGCTGTCCAAGGCAGCCGACGACGGGCGGCTGACCGCAGGCGACCGGGTGGTGCTGATGGGCATCGGCAGCGGCATCAACGCCACCGCCGCAGAAGTGCACTGGTGAGGATGTTTGCAGCCCGCCCGCGTGCGACGACGGTGGGCGGGCTGGACTATGCATTCGTCGACGAGGGCTCGGGTCCGCCCGTGGTGCTGGTGCACGGGAACCCGTCCTGGTCCTTCTACTTCCGCTCGCTGATCGACCGGCTCCCCAGGGCCGGCTACCGCGCGGTCGCCCCGGACCACATCGGCATGGGCCGGTCGGCGAAACCCGCCCGCACCGCTTACCCGCACACGCTGGCGCGCCGGGTGGCCGACTTCACCGAGTTCATGGCCGACGTCGTACCCGAGGGCCCCGTCACCCTCGTCGTGCACGACTGGGGCGGGGCGATCGCGCTCACCTGGGCGGTCGCCCACCCGGAGCGGGTCGCCCGGCTGGTCCTGCTCAACACCGCCGCCTTTCCACTGCCCCACGGCAAGGGCCTGCCGCTGCCGCTGCGGGCCACCCGTACCCCGCTCGGCGCGCTGGCCGTCCGGTACGCGAACGCCTTCGCTGTCGGTGCGGCCGCGCTCGGAGTGCGTTCGCGGATGCCCGCGCAGGTGCGGCGGGGCTACCTCGCGCCGTACAACCGGCCGAGCCGGCGGGTCGCCATCCTGGAGTTCGTCCGGGACATCCCGCTGGCCGACGGCGACCCCGCGTACGGCGTACTGCGGGACACCGAGCAGGGGCTCGCGGTCTTCTCCGACCGGCCGGTGCTCATCTGCTGGGGAATGCGCGACTTCGTACTGGACGGGGACATCCTGCGCCGCTGGCTGGAGATCTACCCGGACGCGGAGGTGCACCGGTTCGCCGATGCCGGCCACTACGTCCTGGAGGACGCCACCGAGGCCATCGGGGATCTCGTGGTCGGGTTTCTGGCGCGCACGAGCAGCTCGTCGCCGGCCGCGAGCCGGTGACAGCGAGCTCGTTGCCGGATCTGTTACGCGATGCCGCCCGCGAGCACCCGGGCCGAGCGGCGCTGTTGTTGCCAAGGGGCCGCCGGCACCGGCCGGGCGCCGGCGGCTTCCAGGTCACGACGTACGCCGGACTGCAGCAGCGCAGCGACGCCGTGGCCGCGCGACTGGTTGGGCTCGGTATCGGGCCGGGCATGCGCACCGCCCTGATGGTGCCACCGCAGCTGGACTTCTTCGCGCTGTCCTTCGCGCTGCTCCGGATCGGCGCGGTGCCCGTCCTCATCGACCCCGGCATCGGGCTCGGCAATGTGCGGCGCTGCCTCGCCCAGGTGGCTCCGGAGGCCTTTGTCGGCGTACCGCGGGCGCACCTGGCCCGACGGCTCCTGCGCTGGTGCCCGAGCGCCCGCCTGCTCGTGACGGTCGGTCGGCTGCCGGGGGGTGGCCCGTCGCTGGAGCAGCTGGAACCGGGCGGCCATCCGCCGCCGCCACCAGACCCGTCGTCCACCTCCGCCATCGCCTTCACCAGCGGCAGCACCGGGCCGCCGAAGGGCGTGGAGTACCGCCAGCCGCACTTCCTCGCCCAGATCGCGCTCATCCGCAGCCTGTACGACGTACGCCCCGGGGAGGTCAGCCTGTCGACGTTTCCGCCGTTCGCGCTGTTCGGCCCGGCGCTGGGACTCACCACCGTCATCCCGCGGATGAACCCGTCCCAGCCCGCCCGCGTCGATCCGGCCAGGGTTGCCGATGCGGCCAACGCCTTCGGCGCCACGCTGATGTTCGGGTCACCTGCCCTGCTCGACACGGTGGGCCGTTGGGGCGCGGTCGGCGGCGCCCGGATGCCGACGCTCACCCGGGTCATCTCCGCCGGGGCTCCGGTGACACCCGCGGTCCAGCGCCGCCTCCTGGCCATGCTCGGCCCGGAGGCAGAGATCCACAGCCCGTACGGCGCGACGGAGGCGTTGCCGGTCACCTCGATCGGCAGCCGCGATGTTCTCGCCCTCACCGACCCCGGTATCTGCGTGGGACGCGCGGTTCCCGGCGTCGATCTCGCGATCGTGCCCATCACCGACGAGCCAGTGCCGTCGACGGACACGTTCCTGGCCGAGGGCGAGGTCGGGGAGATCGTCGTACGCGGCCCGAACGTCACCACGTCGTACGCTGACCAGCCTGCCGCAACTGCGGCGGCAAAGACCCAGTGGGGCGATCGCCTGGCGCACCGGATGGGCGATCTCGGCTACCTGGACGGGTCCGGCCGGCTGTGGTTCTGCGGTCGCAAGGCGCACCGGGTGCTCACCGCGGCCGGTCCGATGTTCACGGTGCCATGCGAGCAGGTCTTCAACGCCCACCCGGAGGTGTTCCGCTCCGCGCTGGTCGGGGTCGGGCCCCCTGGGCGACAGCGTCCGGTGCTCTGCGTCGAACTGGAACCCGCCGCCGACCCCCGACCTGCGCTGACCGCTGAGCTGCTGGTTCTCGGCGCAGGCCACGAGCACACCGCGGCGATCAACACGGTGCTCTTCCACCGTGGGTTTCCAGTCGACATCAGGCACAACGCCAAGATCGACCGGGTCGCGCTGGCCGGCTGGGCAGCCCGACGGCTGCGACGGCCAAGACGGCCAAGTCGGCCAAGACGGCCGAGACGGCCGAGACGACCGCAACAGTGGCGGCGGTCGCGGCGGTGAAGGCTCTCGTCACCGGCGGTGGCGGGTTCCTCGGATCAGCCGTCGTCCGTCAGCTCGTCGCCCGGGGGGACAGCGTCCGAAGCCTGAGCCGCGGGTCCTACCCCGAGCTGGCAGCGCTCGGCGTCGAGACCTTCCGTGGAGATCTCTGCGACTCTGGCGTGGTGCGGGCGGCCGCTGCGGGCTGCGACATCGTCTTCCACGTCGCAGCGATGGCCGGCATCGCCGGCTCGGCACGGGAGTTCGCGGCCGCCAACATCGAGGGCACCGACAACGTCGTCGCAGCGTGCCGGGCCAACGGCGTACACCGGCTGGTCTACACGTCGACGCCCAGCGTCGTCTCGGCCCGGGGTGGCATCGAGGGGGGTGACGAATCGCTGCCGTATCCGCGGCGGCATCACGCGCCGTATCCGGCGACCAAGGCCGCGGCAGAACAGTCGGTCCTGGCCGCGAATGACGCCGACCTGGCGACTGTCGCCCTGCGCCCGCATCTGATCTGGGGCCCCGGTGACACCCAACTGGTACCGCGCATCATCGACCGGGCGCGCCGAGGGCGGCTGCGCTTCGTCGGCGACGGCACCAACGTCATCGACTCGACCTACGTCGACAACGCCGCGTGGGCGCACCTGCTGGCCGGGGACCGGCTACATCCGGGTTCGACCGTCGCCGGCCGGGTCTTCTTCATCTCCCAGGGCGAGCCGCTGGCGATCCGGGAGCTGGTGAACCGCATCCTCGACGCAGCGGGTCTGGCTGCCGTCAGCGCGACGATCCCCTTCCCGGTCGCTCACGCCCTGGGTGGCGTCGCCGAAGCCGCCTTCGCACTCGCCGGGCGCGGCGCCGAGCCGCCGATGACGCGGTTCCTGGCCCGGCAGTTGTCCACCCCGCACTGGTTCGACATCAGCGCCGCCCGGCGCGACCTCGGCTACGAGCCGCGGGTGAGCATCGCCGAGGGACTGGTCCGCTTGCGCGAGCACCTGGCCTCAGAGCAGGGGTGACACCTGTGTGAGGTCTACTCGGACGGCTCGGGGTAGCGGCCGCCCGCGGGCACCTGCTGCCCCGCCGCGAGCCGGACCCCGCCACCGACCAGGGTGATGTCACCCTCGCCGCCGACCGTGGCGTCTGCGCCGATCTCCACCCCGTGGTCGATGACGCTGCGGACGACGACGGCTCCGGCGCGTACGACGACGCCGTGCAGCAGTACCGAATCGCGCACGGTTGCACCGTGCTCGACCCGGACGTCGGGCGAGATCACCGAGTCCTGCACCAACCCACCGATGTGACAACTCGGTGAGAGCAGGCTGTTGCCGACCTCGGCACCGCCATGGACCGCCGCCGCTGCGAAGCGCCCGCCCTGGGTCTGGATCCGCCAGCCCGGTTCATCCAGGTCGATGGGGGGCTCGGCCTCGAGCAGATCCATGTGCGACTCCCAGTACGCCTGCACGGTGCCCACGTCGCGCCAGTACCCGTCGAAGCGGTACTCCCGCGCCTGCCCGGCCTCGACCAGCTGGGGCAGCACGTCGTCGCCGAGATCCTCCAGCCCTACCTCGTCGTCGGCTCCCTCAGCCAGTTCGTCGAGCAGATCGAGCACCCGGTCGGGGGTGAAGACGAAGACCTCGTTCGTCACCAGGTCAGTGGCGGGCTCGTCGGGCTTGTAGGCATAGTCGGTGATCGCCCCGTCGACATCGACCTGGACGACGCCGTACCGGCCGGCCTCGCCCTTGGCGACGCGCGTGGTCACCATCGTCACCGCGGCCCCGGTTCGGAGGTGCTCGTCCACCACTACGCGGTAGTCCAGCTTGTAGACCGCGTCGGCGCTGACCACGACCAGCGCCTCGGGGCCGAACTCGCGGATCATCGGCGCCTGCCGCCACAAGGCATCGGCAGTGCCCTGGTGCCAGCCGCCGCGCTTGTCGCCCTGATGCGGGTGCACCACCATCAGCCCGCCGGTGGAGCGGTCCAGGTCCCACGGCCGCCCGTTGGCCAGGTGTTCGGACAGGGCGCCCGGGCTGTACTGCTGGATCACCCACACGTCGGCGATGCCGGCCCGCAGGCAGTTGGACAGCGGGAAGTCGATCAGCCGGTACACCCCGCCGAACGGGACGGCAGGCTTGGCGCGGCCTTCGGTGAGCAGTTCCAGTCTGCTGCCCGCTCCGCCGGCCAGCACCACAACCAGGACGCGGGTCAGTGCCACAGCTTTTCCTCATCAGCGTTGAACATGAGCCGCGACCCTAGCCGGTCGGCCGAAGCACGAACACGCCCCAGCCGACGTAGCGCCGCTGGTAGGTCAGGTGGCAGCGCCGCTCCCTGTCGAGAAACGCCCGGACGTCCGGCCGACGGGGGTCGTTCGGGTTGGCCTGCAGCCACTCCGCGAGCGTCCACCACTGCGCCGCGGCGTAGCGGTCCCAGCTGTCGCCGTCGGCCAAGACCATTTCGACGAGCTCGGTCCCCGCTGCGGCGAAGCGGTCCGCCGTACCGGCCAGCGAGGTGTACTCCTCCGGCCCGACCCCGATCGCCTCGTAGGCGATCTCGGGCGGTGGCTCGGTCCAGTACGGCTCTCCGACGAGTAACAGCCCGTCCGGGCGCACCGCCGGTTTCATCAGCTCGACCGTCCCGGCCAGGCCCCCTCCGATCCAGGTCGCGCCGAGACAGGACACGACGTCGTACGACGACGGCTCGGCGACGTAGGCACCCGCATCACCCTGCTCGAAGGACACCCGATCGGCGACGGCCAGGGCCTCGGCCCGATCGCGCGCCGCGGCCAGGAACACCTCGCTGATGTCCACGCCATGACCGGTGCTGTGCACGGTCTCCGCCCAGCGGCAGAGCATCTCACCCTTGCCGCAGGCCAGGTCCAGAATCCGCGTCCCTGCGTGCACATGAGCCGCGGCAGCCAGGACCATCAGCTTGTCGTCGGTGAACGGGTTGAGAATGCGGTGGCCGGCCTCGGAGATCTCGTGCAACTCCAGTGACATCGATCCAGGATCGCAGTCCAGGCGGCTGGCGCCCCACCGCTTTCGGCACACGCTCCACTCATCCGGGCGTCATTAGGCTCAGGTGATGCCGGGCCTGCGTGCGTTGTCACCGGCTCGACGTCGCCTCGTCGTCGTTGTGATCAGCGCCCTCACCGTGGCCGTTCTGGCGGTGACCGGCCTCGCCCTCTGGGGCAGCGCCACCGGTTCGGTCACCCCGGTCGCCCAGGACCAGCCGGGGCCCGTTCTGTTGATCCCCGGGTACGGCGGATCGACCGGGGCGCTGGACGTTCTCGCCGCTGAACTGCGAGTTGCCGGACGCGACGCCACCGTCCTGCAGCTGGCCGGCGACGGCACGGGGGACCTCAACGTACAAGCGGAAATCCTGGCCGCCGCCGCGACTGCAGCGATCGAGCGAACCGGTGCCGCGTCGGTGGACGTCGTCGGGTACTCCGCCGGTGGAGTGGTCGCCCGCCTGTGGGTCCGTGACCACGAGGGTGCCGGCCTGGCGCGCCGTGTCGTCACCCTCGGTTCGCCGCACCACGGCACCACGGTGGCAGAGCTGGCGATCGCGTTGGCGCCCGATGAATGTCCGCCCGCCTGCCGGCAGCTCGTCCCGGGAAGTGA
>JACDAB010000137.1 GCA_013695665.1 Geodermatophilaceae bacterium
GTCCTGACCGCCGTGCGGCAGTACAAGCCGGAGGACTACTTCTTCACGTTCCTCACCTACGTGCTGATCGCGCTCCCGACGTTCTGGTTCGCCGCCCTGCTCAAGGAATTCGTGGCGATCCAGTTCAACGACCTCGTCGGGCGGCGAATCCTGTTCACCCTCGGCGAGCAGTCGCCCGCCATCGAGCTGACCGGCACGACCTCGGAGATCTTCTGGGATCGCGTGGGCCACCTGATCCTGCCGACGATCTCGCTTGCCATGCTCAGCTTTGCCGCCTGGAGTCGCTTCCAGCGCGCGTCCATGCTGGACGTGCTGGGCTCGGACTACATGCGGCTGGCCCGCGCCAAGGGGCTGCCCTGGCGCCGCGCCCTGGTCCGTCATGGGCTGCGCAACGCTCTCATCCCGCTGACCACGGTCGTGGCACTCGGCGTGGGCCTGATCATGGGTGGTGCGGTAATCACCGAGCAGGTGTTCGTCTGGCACGGCATGGGCGAGTACCTGCTGCAAAGCATCCGTGGCAGCGACCTCAATCCGGTGCTCGGTTGGATGATGATCGCCGCCTTCTTCGTGATCGGCTTCAACCTCATTGCCGATCTGCTCTACGCAGTGCTCGATCCGCGCATCCGACTCAACTGATCGGCCGTCAGGCGGGAGTTTCGTAGTGACCACGACTCAGAACCCTCAGGATCTCAAGTCCAACTCGGCGACGACGGTCGAGCAGCCGCAAACGGCCGAGGTCGAGCGAGAGTTCACGATCAAGGCACGGAGCCAGCGCGAGCAGATCGTCCGCAGATTCCTGCGCAACAAGCAGGCGATGGGCGGTCTGCTCGTCTTCATCGCGGTGCTCGTGATTGCCTGGGCTGGCCCGCTGGTCTACGGGTTCACGTTCAGCGAACTGCGGCCCGCGGATGCATCGGTCGGCCCTGGCACCAATGGGCACGTGCTCGGGACAGACGGCCTGGGGCGCGACCTGCTGGCCAACATCATGCGTGGTATCCAACGTTCCACGCTGACGATCGTCGTCGCGGTCGGGATTGCGCTGACGCTCGGCTTGCTCGTGGGCCTGCTGGCCGGCTACTACGGCAAATGGGTCGACAACGTCTTGATGCGTCTGGTCGACCTGATCCTGACCGTTCCGTCGCTCGTCGTCCTGATCGTCGTCGCCAGCAACTTCCCGAACGCCCGAACCGCGATCGGCATCGCCGTTATCATCGGACTCTTCGGCTGGCTCGACCTCTCCCGGATCCTGCGCAGCCAGATCCTGGGGCTGCGGGAACGGGAGTTCATCGAGGCAGCGCACGCCCTCGGTGCCTCCGACCGCCGGATCATGTTCAAGCATCTGATCCCCAACACGCTGGGGTCGATCATCGTCTGGGCGACCCTTACCGCGGCGACGGTGATCCTGCTCGAGGCATCCCTGACCTATCTCGGCTTCGGCGTGGCCAACGACACCTCGCTTGGCCGGTTGGTGTCTGACGGGGTGAGCGCCGCACAGACCCGGCCGTGGCTCTTCTACTTCCCCGGCCTGATGCTGCTCGTCATCGCTCTGTGCATCAACCTCATCGGCGACGGGATCAGGGACGCGTTCGACCCATCGAACAAGCGGGTCCGCGCCTGACGGGTCAGCAGCATGAGATCGGCCGGCCCGTCCCGATGATTCCTGGAGACATATGACCACGTTGACAAAGCCTGAGCCCCTCAAGGACAAGCCGTTGTCCGGTGCTGTCCTCGAGGTCGACAACCTCGACGTGCAGTTTCCGACCGAGGACGGCCTTGTCCGCGCAGTCCGCGGGGTGAGCTACACCCTCCGGGCCGGCGAGGTCCTCGGGATCGTCGGCGAGTCGGGCTCAGGCAAGTCCGTGACCTCGCTGGCAATAATGGGGCTGCTGCCGAACAGCGCGCGGGTCACCGGGTCGGTGAAGTTTCGCGGGAGGGAACTGCTCGGGCTCGGCGACAAGGATTTCAGCAAGATCCGGGGCAAGGGGATCGCGATGATCTTCCAGGACCCCATGACGTCCCTGGACCCGGTCTACAAGGTCGGGTATCAGATCGCGGAAACCGTCCGCCAGCACGACAAGAACGTGTCCAAGAAGGGCGCCCTGTCCAGGGCCGCGGACCTGCTCGAACTCGTCGGAATCCCGAACGCCAAGGACCGCGTCACCAGCTACCCGCACGAGTTCTCCGGCGGGATGCGCCAGCGCGTCGTCATCGCGATCGCGATGGCCAACCAGCCGGACGTCATCATCGCCGACGAGCCGACCACGGCGCTGGACGTGACAGTTCAGGCCCAGATTCTCGAAGTCCTGGGCACCGCGATGGAGGAGACCGGCGCCGCCACCGTCCTGATCACGCACGATCTCGGCGTGGTCGCCGGCGTTGCCGACCGGATGCTGGTCATGTACGCCGGCCGAGTCGTCGAGTCCGGTCCGGTCGACGGCGTCTACTACACGCCGCGGATGCCCTACACGCTCGGTTTGCTGGGCTCACTGCCGCGACTGGATGAGACGGAGAAGACCAAGCTGACCCCGATCAAGGGCAGCCCCCCGTCGATGGTGAACCCGCCACCGGGCTGCCCGTTCGGGCCGCGCTGCCCCCTGCACATCGCGGAGTGCGACGAGGCCGAGCCGCCGCTGACCGAGGTCGAAGGCGGGCACTGGGCGGCCTGCATCCGCAACGAGAAGTTGGAGGGTCACACCGAGGCAGCGGAGTTCTTCGACGCCGACGCCACCGACCTGACCGCGCCGGTTCTCGCCGATGCCCTACCCGGCAGCGACGCGGGCACGGTCACGACCTCGGAGGACCGTAAGTGACCGCCACCGAAGACCGGTTGGCCAAGGAGCCGGTCACCGGAGAGCCCATCCTGACCGTCAAGGATCTGACGAAGTACTTCCCGATCAAGGGAGGTGGGCTGTTCCGGCGCACGATCGGGCAGGTGAAAGCGGTCGACGGGGTCAGCCTGGAGCTCTACCCCGGAGAGATCCTCGGCCTGGTCGGGGAGTCCGGCTGTGGCAAGTCGACCACCGGCCGCGCGATCATGCACCTGCAGCCGGCGAGCAGTGGCTCGGTCGTGTTCCAGGGCAAGGAACTGACCGGCCTGTCCCGGGGGCAGATGCGCCCGTTGCGTCGGGACATCCAGATCGTGTTCCAGGACCCGTACGCTTCGCTGAATCCCCGGCTGCCGGTCTACGACATTGTCGCCGAGCCGCTGATCATCCACAAACTGGCCAAGGGCGAGGAGCTTCGCACCCGGGTACGCGCGCTCCTAGAACTCGTCGGTCTGAACCCGGAGCACGCGAACCGGTTCCCCAACGAGTTCTCCGGCGGGCAGCGGCAGCGGATCGGCATCGCCCGGGCGCTGGCTCTCGAGCCGAAGGTGCTGGTGCTCGACGAGCCGGTCTCGGCGCTCGACGTGTCGATCCAGGCGGGTGTCATCAACCTGCTCGAGGATCTCCGCGACCGGCTCAACCTGTCCTATCTCTTCATCGCTCACGACCTGTCGGTGGTCCGCCACATCTCCGATCGCATCGCGGTGATGTATCTCGGTTGGATCATCGAGATCGCGACGACCGACGACCTGTTCAACAAGCCGTCGCATCCGTACACGCAGGCATTGTTGTCGGCCATCCCCATCCCTGACCCGCGCCGGGAGCGAGCCCGTAAGCGCATCCTCCTGACCGGAGACGTGCCGAGCCCGGCTAACCCGCCCAGCGGCTGCCGGTTCCGTACCCGGTGCCAGAAGTTCGCCAACGAGCTGTCGGAGAGCCAGCAGGCCAAGTGCGTTGATGAGATACCGCTGCTGGAGGACCGGGGGACCGGCCACCCGGCGGCCTGTCACTACGCCGAGGCCATCAAGGTCCTCTGACGCCCCGTAGCCTGCACCAATGACCCGCGGGCAGGATCGTCGGCTGTTGCTCGTCCACGCGCACCCCGACGACGAGACGATCGGCAACGGCGCCACGATGTCGCGCTACGTCACCGAAGGCGTCCACGTCACCCTGGTCACGTGCACGTTGGGGGAGTACGGCGAGGTGCTGGTGCCCGAGCTCCGATGGTTGTCCGCCGAGGAGGGTGACCAGCTCGGCGGCTATCGGATCGGTGAACTGGCGGCGGCGTGCGCCGAGCTCGGCGTCACCGACCACCGCTTCCTCGGCGGGCCCGGCCGCTGGAGCGACAGCGGCATGATGGGAACCGCGCCCAACAACGGCCCCCGCGCGTTCTGGCGGGCGGACCTGGCCGCACCGACCCGCGAGCTCGTGGCTGTCATCCGCGAGGTCCGGCCCCACGTGCTGGTCACCTACGACGAGAACGGCGGTTACGGCCACCCCGACCATATCCAGGCCCACCGGGTGGCGATGCAGGCCGCCGACCGGGCCGCCCAGGCGGACTACGAGCCAGAACTGGGGTCGGCGTGGAAGATCCCGAAGGTCTACTGGAACTGTGTCCCGCGATCGGTGCTGGCTGAGAGCCTCCGGCTGGTCAAGGAAGCGGGCGGGGACTTTTTCGGCGTCGACTCGATCGAGGAGCTGCCGTTCGGCGTCGACGACAGTGTGGTCACTGCGGCGGTGGACGGTCGGGCGTACCTGCCGGCCAAGATGGCTGCCATGCGCGCGCACGCCACCCAGATCGCCGTCGACGGACCGTTCTTCGCGCTGTCCAACAATGTCGGCCAGCTGGCGTTCGGGATCGAGTACTACCGCCTCGTCCGCGGCGAGGCCGGCCCGGTTGTCGATGACCACGGCCGAGAGGAGGACCTCTTCAGCGGGATTGCCGGGTGAGGCAGGGTCCCGGCCGGGGTGCCGTCATCGGCGTGTTGAGTGGCCTGTTGGTGACGCTGGCCGCCGTGGAACTCGCGATACTGGAGTGCTTCCTCCTACCCCTGCGGATCGGGTCGGTCGCGGCGCCGCTGTCCATCCCCGCCGCGGTCCTCGGCAACCTGGCACTGCCCGCCCTGGCGTATCGGCTGACCGGCTCCCGAGCCGCGGCGCTGCTGCCCGTCCTGGTGTGGTTCGCCGTGGTGGTCACCGCATCCGTGCCCCGGCCCGAAGGTGACGTCATCGTCACCGGCACCGTGCAGGGAATGGCATTCCTGATCCTCGGCGCGATCGCCGGTGCGATCTCCATCGGCCGGGTGATGGCACTACGATCTACCGATCGGCCGTCCGGTAGTGATAGCGGTGATGGGTGACGAAACCGAGCCGGTCGTACATCGCCAGCGCCGGTGCATTCTCCTCGGCCACCTGGAGGTAGGCCTGGCGTGCGCCCAGTCCGGTCGCCCATTGGGCGAGCCCGCGCATGAGGTGGCGGCCAACCCCGCGGCGGCGGGCCGATCCGGTGACGGTGACCGCGGTGACGCCGAGCCAGCCCTCGTCGACGACCCCCCGCCCGACGCCGAGCAGCCCGGTCTCACCACTCACCGACGCGAAGGTCGGGGAGGCAGCGTTCGTCAGGACCCTCACCGCACCCTCGGGTAGCGGCGCCCCCCGGTAGTGGTACCCGGACAGCCACTCCGGCCCCGGCGCGGCCGCGTGGGTCACCGGCGGGAGGTCGGCCCGGTGCGGGCAGCCGGCCAGTACCTCAGCGATCGAAGCGACCAGGAAGCGGGTCGGGTTGTATGCGCGCCACCCCGCCGCGGCGAGTTCATCATCGAGATCACCCTTCAGCGGCAGCGCCACCTGCGCCCGAGGCGGCAGGCCGCGCGCGGCGTACCACTCGGTGACGAAGCTCAGCGCGTCGGCGACCGGCCGGTCCGGGGGATCCAAGGGCAGCACTGAATTGGCCCGACCGGTGAAGCCGTTGCCCGCGCGGAGCAGCCAGCCGCCGAGCCGGTGCTCCTCCAACCCCCGCCAGCCGAGGGCGGCGATCCGCTCCAGGTCGCGGTCGGACGGGCGGCGACGCGGGGCCGGCGGGACGGGTTTGGCCGCGGCCACCTGAGCCAGGTCGACGACGACGAGATCCCCGCCGGGCCGGCGTACCGTCAGCGAGGACTCGTCGAGATCGACCAGCTCGCCGAGGACGTCGCTGAAACGCTGCCGATCACCGAGAGCAGCGACTCGACGGCGTACGACGACCCGGCGGCCGATGTGGTCTGCGGTCAACGCCACGTCTACCCCTGTGTCGCCGGAGCGGTCTCAGGCGCGATACTAGGCACTGACCATCGTGCCAAATGCTCCGGAAGGGTCTCTATGACGTACGTCATCGCCGAGCCGTGTGTCGACGTGCTCGATAAGGCGTGCATCGAGGAGTGCCCGGTCGACTGCATCTACGAGGGCAACCGGATGCTCTACATCCACCCGGACGAGTGCGTGGACTGCGGCGCGTGCGAACCGGTATGTCCGGTCGAGGCGATCTACTACGAGGACGACACGCCGGAGAAGTGGAAGGAGTACTACAACGTCAACGTGGACTTCTTCGAGGATCTCGGCTCGCCCGGGGGAGCGGCGAAGACCGGCAAGATCGACAAGGACCACCCGATCGTCGCCGCGTTGCCGCCGCAGGTGAACGAGCACTGAAGCTCCCGACCTATCCGTGGGACACGCTGGCCGCTTTTCGCGATCGAGCCCTGGAGCATCCCGGCGGCCTGGTGGACCTGTCGATCGGTACGCCGGTGGACCCGGTCCCCGCCACCATCCAGGCCGCGTTGGCCGCGGCATCGGACAGCCCCGGATACCCGCAGACCCACGGCACGCCGGCGCTGCGTGAGGCTGCGGCCGGCTGGCTGGCCCGCAGGCACGGGGTCACCGGGCTGATGGCGGAGGCGGTGCTCCCGACCGTCGGATCCAAGGAGTTCATCGCCCTGCTGCCCCAGTTGCTCGGGTTCGGGGGTGCCGACGTCGTGGTCCACCCTGAGCTGGCCTACCCGACCTACGACGTCGGCGCCCGGTTGGCCGGGGCGCAGGTTGTCGCTGCGGACTCCTTGACCGCGCTCGGGCCGGCCAATGTCGCGCTGCTGTGGATCAACTCACCGGCCAATCCGACCGGGCAGGTGCTGCCGCTGGAGCATCTGCGCAAGCTTGTGGCGTGGACACGCGAACGGGATGTCATCCTCGCCAGCGATGAGTGCTACCTGGAGCTGGGCTGGGACGTCACGCCGCTGTCGGTGCTGCACGAGTCGGTGAGCGGCGGTCGGCACGACAACCTGCTGGCCGTGCACTCGCTGTCCAAGCGCAGCAATCTGGCCGGTTATCGGGCCGGTTTCGTGGCCGGCGACCCGGCACTGATCGCCCGCCTGCTGGAGGTGCGACGGCACGCCGGCTTGATCGTCCCCGCCCCCGTGCAGGCGGCCATGGTCGCCGCACTCGATGACGACACCCATGCCGAGGCCCAGCGGGAGCGCTACGCGGCCCGCCGCGAGGCGCTGCGCCCGGCGGTGACCGCCGCCGGCTACCGTGTCGAGCACTCGGAAGCGGGCCTGTATCTCTGGATGACACGGGATGAGGATTGCTGGGCATCCGTGGCGGCACTGGCCGAACTGGGGATCCTGGTGGCGCCCGGCGCCTTCTACGGACCTCGCGGCGCGCGGCACGTCCGGGTCGCCCTCACGGCGACCGACGAGCGCGTGCAGGCAGCGGTCGCCCGGCTCAGTCGAACGGGCCGGTGACCTTCCACCAGCCCCGTGGCGTTGACCAGCGACGGTCTAGGACAGATCCGCGAGCACCTGATCAGCATCCATCGCCGGGTCCGCTGTCCAACCTTCACCGGCTGCCCAACGTTGACCGTCATGACCGATGGACACCACACCCAGCTGTTCGGAGTAGGCGACGAGCCAGGTCGCAAGGATCCACGGGCGGTCACCGGCAGCCCAGGACACCGAGGTCTCCGTGGTCTGCAACACCGGCATGGACAGGTCTGCCTCGACCAACGCCGCGGCGGCCGCGAGCCGTGCGGCACGGTCGAGGACCGGCGCCTCCCCCGGCATCGTGCAGGTCAGGCCGGCGACCTGGCCGCCGAGGGCAGTGGCGAGCGCCTGAGCCTCGCCCTCCCACTGCTGGTAGGCCTCCGGGAAGCCACTGCGCTGCACCGCCTGGGCGGCCTCGGTCAGCCGCATCTGCTCCCAGCCGGGCAGTTCCGCGAGCGCCGTGTAGAAGGCTGTGGCGGCGTATCGCGGCTCGGTGACCTGCTCCGGCGTACCCCAGCCCTGGCTCGGCCGTTGCTGGAACAGCCCAAGGCTGTCCCTGTCGCCGTAGTCGAGGTTGCGCAGACGGGACTCCTGCATCGCGGTGGCAAGGGCGACGGTGATGCCCCTCGCGGGAACTCCCAGCTGCCGCCCGACCGCGGCGATCGTGGCCGCGTTCGCGCTCTGCTCCGCCGTGAACGTGTACGCCGTATCGCGGGGCATGCATTGCGCCGGCTCCGCACCGGCCGAGCCGCACCCGGCGACGGCGAGCAGCAGCGCGACCACGGCTGCGACTCTGAGGTGCACCACCCGACGGTAACCGCGGCGACCGGACCGGCGGCGGCTCGATCATGAAACCGTCTGGTCAGTTGGCGTGTAGGTCGGCGTTCAGGCCTGTCCACGTGCCCGAGCGGGGCAGCGCCTCCAGTCCCCCGGTGAGACTGTTGCGCCTATACAGCAGACCGTCGCGCCCGGACAGCTCAGCGGCCTTGATCACCGCGCCGTCGGGCAGGGTGAGCTTCGAGCCGGCGGTGATGTAGCAGCCGGCCTCGACCACGCAGTCGTTGCCCAACGAGATGCCGATGCCGGCGTTGGCGCCGACCAGGCAGCCCGTGCCGATCCGGACCACCGCAGTGCCCCCGCCGGACAGCGTGCCCATGATCGATGCGCCGCCGCCGATGTCCGAGCCGTCCCCGACGACCACACCGGCGCTGATCCGCCCCTCGACCATCGAGGCGCCGAGGGTTCCCGCGTTGTAGTTCACGAAACCCTCGTGCATGACGGTGGTGCCCGCGGCGAGGT
Organism: Geodermatophilaceae bacterium; assembly: GCA_013695665.1. Taxonomy (GTDB): domain Bacteria; phylum Actinomycetota; class Actinomycetes; order Mycobacteriales; family Geodermatophilaceae; genus JACCTY01. The sequence continues at coordinate 8,915 of JACDAB010000137.1, forward strand.
GCGCCCCCAGCCGGACCCGGTCGGCGTCGGCAATCCGTACGCCGGGCGGGACGACGTAGTCGGTCATCCGCGGGAATTTGTCGATCCCGAACACGGTGACCGGCCCCAGCGCCGCCCGCAGCCGGACGCGGGTCTGCTCGAAGTGGGCCACTGAGCAGGGACCGTGATTGGTCCACACGACATTCGTCAACAGGCCGAACACGCCGTCCATGGAGCAGCCGTGGGGAGCGATCAGCCGGTGCGAGAGCAGGTGCAGGCGCAAGTAGACGTCGTAGGCATCGCGCGGGGGGGCCGCCAGGTCGGGCAGGACGGTCCGGATGGCGATGATCTCCACGCCGCGGGTCTCGTTGATCTCAACTAGCCCGCCGAGCTCGGGAGAGGTCTCTCCGGTGAGCTCCAGCTCGCCGAGGCGCGACGTACCGGGGTCGATGTCGGCTGGGACACCGAGAACCGGCGCGGGATACCACGCGTCGAGGACAGTCCCGTCCGCGGTCACCGTCGCGATCCCGGCGCCGTACGCCGCCTTGGTCACAGCCACCAGGTCACAGCCACCAGGTCACCGTACCGGCGACGGTAGGCTCGGCTCTCGTGACGCTCGACTTGGCTCTCGACGGGCCTGCCCTGACCGCCGCGTTGATCGATGTCCCGTCGGTATCCGGCGACGAGGCCCGGCTGGCGGACCTGATCGAGGACGCGCTCCGCAGCCTCGGCGGCCTGGAGGTGGAGCGCGAGGGTGACACCGTTCTGGCTCGTACGGCGCTCGGCCGGGACAAGCGGGTCCTGCTGGCCGGGCACATCGACACGGTGCCGATCGCGGACAATGTGCCGTCCACTATGGATGGTGAGCTGCTCTTCGGGTGTGGCTCGTCGGACATGAAGTCCGGCGACGCGGTGATGCTGCGGCTGGCCGCGACCCTGCAGGCTCCGGCGTACGACCTGACGTGGGTGTTCTACGACAACGAGGAGGTCGAATCCTCGCGCAGCGGGCTGGGCAGGGTCGCGCGCAGCCTGCGGCACTGGCTGTACGCCGATCTGGCCATCCTCATGGAACCGACCAGCGCGCAGGTGGAGGCGGGCTGCCAGGGAACGCTGCGCGCGACGGTGAGCACCCGGGGGCGCCGCGCGCACAGCGCCAGATCATGGCTCGGGGACAACGCGATCCACCGGGCCGGTGCGGTGTTGCAGCGGCTTTCGGCGTATGAGCCCCGCAATGTCGAGATCGACGGCTGCGAGTATCGCGAGGGCCTCAACGCGGTGGGCGTCACCGGGGGCGTCGCGGGCAACGTGGTCCCCGACGAGTGCGTAGTGGAGGTCAACTTCCGCTTCGCCCCGGACCGCAGCGTGGACGAGGCAGCCGACCATGTGCGTGAGGTTCTCAGCGGGTACGACGTGGCGGTCACCGACGCTGCCCCTGGCGCCCTGCCGGGCCTGCGTGAACCGGCGGCGGCGGCGTTCGTCGAGGCGGTGGGGTCGGCGCCGGTGGCGAAGTACGGTTGGACCGACGTGTCACGGTTCGCGGCGTTCGGGATCCCGGCCGTGAACTACGGCCCGGGCGACCCGAATCTGGCGCACACCCGGGAGGAGCACGTCCGCGTGAGCGACATCGAGCGCTGCGAGCGCGTGCTCACCGACTACCTGTCCTGACCGCAGCGATAGGTTCGGCCGGTGAGCGTGGATCCCGAACGGGCGGCCGGTACGCCGGAGAAGCAGCGCGGGCCGGTGCTGCTGCGCCGCGATCAGGTGCAGCCGGGGACGACCGACCAGCGGTTGCTGGACAGCCGCGGTCCCTCGGACTGGGTCCACACCGACCCCTGGCGGGTGTTGCGGATCCAGTCCGAGTTCGTCGAGGGTTTCGGCCAGCTCAGTGAGCTGCCCCGGGCGGTCAGTGTCTTCGGCAGTGCGCGGACGCCCGTGGACCACCCCGACTACGCCCTCGGGCGAGCGCTCGGCGGCCGGTTGGCCGGCGCCGGGTTCGCTGTGATCACCGGTGGCGGTCCCGGCGTCATGGAGGCGGCGAACCGCGGCGCTCAGGAGGCCGGTGGCCTGTCCGTCGGCCTGGGCATCGAGCTGCCGTTCGAGCAGAGCCTGAACCAGTGGGTCGACATCGGCATCAACTTCCGGTACTTCTTCGCCCGCAAGACGATGTTCGTCAAGTACGCGCAGGCCTTCGTCATCCTGCCCGGCGGCTTCGGCACGCTGGACGAGCTCTTCGAGGCACTGACCCTGGTGCAGACCCGCAAGGTGACCCGCTTTCCGGTCATCCTGCTCGGTACCCGCTACTGGTCGGGCCTGATCAACTGGATCCGTGACACCGCCCTCGCCGAGGGCAAGGTGGCAGCACGGGATCTTGCCCTCATCACGGTGACCGACGATGTCGACGAGGCAGTGGCGGCGGTGCTCAGCTCCGCCGCGCAACGCCATGAGCGGGCCTCGGGTACGGCCGCTGAGGAGTCCGCCGCCGACCCGGAGCAGGTGTCGGGAGCGTCCGAGTGACTCACCGCCCGTGCACGGTCAGCCCTTCTCCGCGCCTTCGGAGTTACCCATGATCTTGCGCTGGAAGATGAAGAACATCACGGCGACCGGGATCGTCATCAACGCGGCGGCCCCCAGCTTCAGCGGGAACTGTTGTGCCTGGCCCAGCCCTCCGGCGGCGAGCGTCGCGACGCCCTTCGTCAGCGTGTACAGGTCCGGGCTCTGCGCCGAGACCACGAAGTGCGCCAGCTCGTTCCACGATCCCTGGAAGGCCAGGATCACCAAGGTGACCACGGCCGGCCGGGCCATCGGTAGCACCACGGACCAGAACGTCCGGAAGACCCCCGCGCCGTCGATCCGGGCGGCCTCCTCCACACTCACCGGTATTGACTCGAAGAAGTTCTTCATGATGAAGATCCCGGCGGCGTCGACGAGCAGCGGGACGATCATGCCGGCGTACGTGTCGTAGATGCCCAGTTGGTTGAGGACGAGGAACTTCGGGATCAGCAGGACGA
>JACDAB010000142.1 GCA_013695665.1 Geodermatophilaceae bacterium
GCTGCGGCCGAACCCGCAGCCGAGAGGGTGGCGATCACTGTCGACACCGAGTTCGCCGACGAGGGCGGCACGTTCGTCGCGCGCGGCGGGGTGGTGTGCCCGGCCGGTTCGACGTCGGACGTGTCCACCACCTACGAGGCGGGCCGATGGGTCTTCTTCGACGTACGCAAGACCTTCTCCTGCGCCGACGGCTCCGGCACGTTCACGCTGCGCATCCGCGCCTTGGTCAAGCTCTGCGGTCCCTACGACCGCGGGACCTGGGTAGTCGAGAGCGGCACCGGGTCGTACACCCAGCTGTCCGGATCGGGTTTGCTGGTCGGGTCCTACCTCCCCGACGACGCATGCACCGCTACTGGCATGACGGACCACCTGGTCGGCAAGATGCCATAGCGGACGGCGACGCGCGACGGCATCGCCTGTCAGAGTCACCCGAGGTCGATGCGCCAGTCACCCGCGCGCCGCATCGCGCATGGCCTGCAAGACGGATTCTTGCTCGGGTGTCGTGCCTCGGCTGGCCGCGGGTGCGATTCCGTCCGTATGAGCGATGAGGGGGATGTCCGGCTCTCCGTCCGCGGAGACTTTGGCCATTGCCCACCGGGCGAACACCCGATCATCGACCATCCCGCTCTCCAGCACCGTGACGGAGTCATGTCGTGGATCACGCTCGATCTGCTCGAACAGCGTCTGGACGATCGTCTCCTCGCCCTCCAGTGTCTGCACGAAGAAGTCCTCCGAGAGCAGCAGCGCGCCTGTTATGTGCCGCTTCTTGTTTTTCGAGCGGGCCGTGAGGAACAGCTCTCCCAGTTCGACCTTGCGGCGATCTGCCGGGATGCGATCCCGGCTCCGATACATCAGTCGAAACGTCCCCGTGGAGGCGTGGTCTGGCGCTGCAGTCGTCATGGCTGTGTTCTCCTGTATGTCGAGGGACCCAGCGCCGTGCCCGGTTCGGTGATCCGCACCCTCGACGGCTTGCGCCCGCCCGGCCGGTTGACGCGGCCTCCGCCGCCACGCGCCAGCGAACGCCGTGTCCGCCCCGCACGTACTCGGTCGCCAACGGATGTCACGCGCAATCGTCAATGTGCCAAATGGAGACCCGGCGTCTCAGTTTGCGACAACGCCCGGCCGCGGTTTGCTACAACGCCCGGCTTCGCGTGTGCGCCGGGCCAGCCGAACGGCGCACTCTCCGGCGGGCAAGATGAGGCACGATGTTGCAATCCGAGGTCTGTCCGGAGGCGGGAGATTCATGGCGGCATTGCTGGAGAGTTACGTGAACGGCGGCTGGTTCGCCGCCGCGGACGAGGGGGCGCCGCTGGCCGATGCCGTCACCGGCGAGGAGGTGGCGCGGATCTCCAGCGCCGGCCTCGACGTACCGGCGATGCTCCACTATGGACGGTCAGTCGGCGGGCCGGCTCTCCGGGATCTGACGTTCCACGAGCGGGCGGTCATCCTCAAGGAGCTGGCGACGAAGCTCACCGCGGACAAGGAGGAGTTCTACGCGCTGTCAACGAGGACCGGCGCCACTCAGGGGGACAACGCGTTCGACATCGACGGTGGCCTCGGCACGCTGTTCAGCTACTCCAGCAAGGGCCGCCGCGAGCTGCCCAACGACACCATCGTCCTGGACGGCCAGCCGGAGCCGGCCGGCCGCGGCGGCACCTTTCTCGGCCAGCATGTCTACACGTCGCGGCTCGGCGTGGTCGTCCAGATCAACGCGTTCAACTTCCCGGTGTGGGGGATGTTGGAGAAGCTCGCGCCGGCGTTCCTCGCCGGCGTCCCGTCGGTCGTGAAGCCCGCGAGTCAGACGGCGTACCTGACCGAGCTCGTGTTCCGCCGGATGATCGCGAGCGGCCTGTTGCCGGCGGGATCCGTGCAGCTGCTCTGCGGGAGTGCGGCCGGTGTTCTGGACCATCTGGGCAGCCAAGACCTCGTGTTCTTCACCGGCTCCGCCGCGACCGCGCAGAAGCTGCGCTCGCACCCCGTCGTACAGACCGAGGCCGTCCGGTTCAACGCTGAGGCGGACTCCCTGAACTGCTCGATCCTCGGTCCGGACGCTGTCGCCGGTACGCCGGAATTCGACCTTTTCGTCAAGCAACTGGTCACCGAGATGACGGTCAAGGCCGGCCAGAAGTGTACGGCGATCCGCCGTGCCCTCGTCCCCGCTGCCGCGGTCGCGGAGGTCATCGAAGCCACCCGGGAACGGTTGGCGAAGGTGGTCGTCGGCAACCCGGCCGCGGACGGCGTGACGATGGGTGCGCTGGCCAGCCTGGGCCAGCGTGACGAGGTGCTGCGCTCACTCACGGCGCTCACCGATGCCGGCCGGCTCGTGTACGGCGATCCGGACGACTTCGCCATCGAGGATGCGGACGCCGAGCGGGGCGCGTTCCTGCCACCGCTGCTGCTGGTCTGCGACGACCTATCAGCCGCTGCGCCGCACGACGTTGAGGCGTTCGGTCCGGTGAGCACGGTGCTGCCGTACGACTCGATCGCGGACGCGGTGGTGTTGGCTGCCCGCGGTCGGGGCAGCCTCGTGGGGTCTGTCGTCACCCACGATCCGGAAGTGGCTCGCGAGATCGTCCTCGGCGCCGCGCCGTGGCACGGCCGGATTCTCGTCCTTGACCGTGACTGCGCTAAGGAGTCCACCGGACACGGATCCCCGCTGCCCAATCTCGTGCACGGCGGTCCGGGCCGGGCCGGCGGTGGTGAGGAACTGGGTGGGATCCGGGGCGTACTGCACCACATGCAGCGCACCGCCGTACAGGGCAGTCCCGCCATGCTTACCGCCGTCGGCGGCCGGTGGGTCACCGGGGCGCAGCGCCGCCACGACGGCGTACACCCTTTCCGGAAGTGCCTGGCCGAGCTGCGGATCGGCGACACGATCCAGGCCGGTCCACGCGAGGTGACCCTGGCCGACATCGAGCACTTCGCGGAGTTCACCGGCGACACGTTCTACGCGCACATGGACGAGGAGGCGGCGGCCGCGAACCCGTTCTTCGGCGGCCGGGTGGCCCACGGCTACTACATCGTGTCCCTTGCGGCCGGCCTGTTCGTCGACCCTGATCCGGGACCTGTGCTGGCCAATTACGGCGTGGACAGCCTGCGCTTCCTCACACCGGCCAAGCCAGGCGACGCGCTCTCGGTGGTCCTGACGGCGAAGCAGATCACACCCAGGGCCGGGGCCGAGTACGGCGAGGTCCGCTGGGACGCGGTCGTGACGAATCAGGACGACGCGGTCGTGGCGACGTACGACGTCCTGACGCTGGTCGCCAAGACGGCCCACCAGACCTGAGCGTCGGCAGGCTCGGCTAGCTGCTGGCCGGATCGGGCGGGGGTCGGCACCGTGGAGGTGCGCCTCGATCATGCGCAGGGACAGGACGGCGGCCATGATGCGCTGCTGCACGCCGTCGTGCAGGGTGCGCTGCACCCTTCGAGGTTCCCGATCACCGGCCTCGACGATCCGCTGGCGTGCCTCACGCAGCGCCGACTGATTGGCCAGCAGTTCGGCGGTGAGGCGCTCGCGGCGCCTCGACCCTACGCTCCATGATCGTCCGCGCCATGCCAGTCCCTTCCTGCAAGGGCCACCAGCAATGTGGACGAGGGCGACGGTACGGATCGGGGTACGCCGTGACATCCGAGCTGGCACGGAGCCGGGGTGCCGTTTTTCGGGCCGGGCGAGATG
>JACDAB010000147.1 GCA_013695665.1 Geodermatophilaceae bacterium
CCCTGGAACTCGGCACTGAATCGAGCCGGTAGCGCGATGTCGCTGATCAGTGGCCAGAGCGTCCGTACCGTCGCGCGCACCATCACGTCGACATCGGCGTGTGGCCCATCGGCAAACAGCGGTCCCCTCTCGACCGTCACCGGGTGAGGCTCCGGATCCGATCGGCATGCGCCGGCCAGCCCGCCGCCAGCTCGGCGGCGTCCACTACGCCCTGGCCAACCGGGACGCGCGCTGCCGCACGTCGGCCCGGGTCGCCGCCTCGTCCACGGTCAGGCAGACGCCGTCGGCGACCACCTGGCGCCCGGCCACCCAGGTGTCCCTGACGTGCTGCGAACCGGCCGACCAGACGAGATGCGTGAGCAGGTCGGCGTCACTCTCGACCGGGATGAAGGCGATGTCGTCGGTGTCGATATGGCAGAAGTCGGCCCACCGCCCCGGTTCCAGCATGCCGATGTCGTCGCGGTCGAGTGCTGCCGCCGACCCGCCGGTCGCGAGCCAGAACGCGTCCGCGGCGGACAGTGCGTTGGCATCCAGGGCGCGCAGCCGGGCCAGCTGGGCGGCCAGCCGGATCTCCTCCCAGAGGTCGAGATTGTTGTTCGAGGCCGGACCGTCGGTGCCGAGACCCACCGTGATGCCACGCTCGAGCATGCCGGTCAGGGGAGCGACCCCGCTCGCGAGCTTGGCGTTGCTCTGCGGGCAGTGGGCCACACTCACGGCGTACTCGGCCCACACGTCGAGATCGGCGTCGCTCATCCAGACGCAGTGTGCCGCCAGCAGCCGGCCGCCGAGGATGCCGTGGTCGGCGAGGATCCGGGGTACGGATGCGCCGTGCTCGCGTTCCAGATCGGCGGCCTCGTCCCGCGTCTCGGCAACGTGGATGTGCAACAACATCCCGTGCTCGCGGGTCAGGTCCGCGGCCCGCCGCAGGACCGGCAGCGGGACGGTGTACGCCGCGTGCGGACCGATCCCGATCTCGACGTAGGGATCGGCCCCGACGCTGTCGGCGTGGCGGACCGCCCGGTCCAGTTGCTCGTCGAGGCTGCCGAGGTGCTCCCAGCCGGGCGCGGCCAGCAGGGGTGACATGACCACCGCGCGTGCCCCGGAGGCGTGCACGGCATCGACCACCGCGTCGGCGTACATGTACATCTCGACGCTCGTCGTGATGCCGTGGCGGAGCATCTCCGCGCTCGCCAGCCGCATCGCCGCGCGTACGTCCTCCGGCGTGAGCCGCGCCTCACGCGGCCACATCACCTCGCTCAACCAGCGGTCCAGCGGCAAACCCTCGCCGACGCCGCGGAACAGCGTCATCGGCGAATGGCAGTGGGCATTGACCAGGCCGGGGCTGAGCAGACCCGGCAGCGTGGTCTCTGGTGCCTGGGACGGCGGCGCGGCTGCGGCCGGGCCCACCCAGGCGATCCGGCCGTCGTGGACGTCCAACACCGCATCCCGGTGGACGGTGCCGGCACGGTCACCCAGCACAACTGCCCCCGCCCGGTAGCGCCGCCGGGTCATGGGCGGTCCCCCTGATCGAACCGGACCACGCGGGCGTCGGTGACGACCGCGGTGATCAGCGCGTACGGCGTGACATCGAAGGCCGGGTTGAGCCCGACGGTGCCGCGTGGCGCCGTACGACGGCCTGCGAAGCCGAGGATCTCGCTGCCGTCACGTTCCTCGATGTCCACGTCCGAACCACTCTTCGCCTCCATGTCCACAGTGGACTCCGGCGCCACGACGACGAAGGGGATTCCGGCCGCCTGGGCGCCCAGGGCGTGCATAAAACTCCCGATCTTGTTGACCACGTCTCCGTTCGCGCAGATCCGGTCCGCCCCGAGCACGACGGCATCCACCTGTCCTCGTGCCATGAGGAACGGCCCGGCCGAGTCTGCGATGAGCCGGTGCCCGATCCCCAGCTCACCAAGCTCCCAGGTGGTCAGCCTGGCGCCCTGCAGCAGCGGACGGGTCTCGGACACGAGTACCTCTGCCAGCTGCCCGCGCTCGTGCAAGGTGCGGACACAGGCCAGCGCGGTGCCGTACTCCACCGTTGCCAGCCCACCGGTGTTGCAGTGGGTCAGGACGCGGATGTGGTCGCCTGCCAGCTCGTTCACCAGGACGGCACCTCGTCGCCCCATCTCCTGCGACGCGATCAGTTCGGCGTCACGGATCGCCAGCGCCTCGGCGAGCACCGCCTCGAAACCATCGGGCAGGTAAACCGCGGCACGGTCGACTCCCCGGGCCAGGTTGACCGCAGTGGGCCGGGCGGCACGGATCCGGCGTACGGCGCCGTCGATGTCGCCACCGAGCCGGGCGGCCAAGGCCACGCCCATGGCGCCGGTGACGCCGAGAGCCGGGGCGCCACGAACTGCGAGCCGCCTGATCGCGTCGATGACAGCATCCACTGTGGACAGTGAGACGAAGCGAACATCGTCCGGCAAGGCGGTCTGGTCGACGATCAGCGGGTAGCCGTCGACCCAGTCGATGGTCCGCATAGCACCACCCTAGGCAGCCCGCTAACGTCCGTCGACGTGAGCGCCACGCCAGCCGCACCTACGGACTCAACGAGGGGGAGGCGGCCGGACGTGGTCGCCTTCGACGTAAACGAGACGATCGTGTCGCTGGAGCCGGTGCGGGAGCGACTAGTCGCCGCGGGAGAACCACCCGGGGCGCTCGAACTGTTCTTCGCCAGGACCCTGCAGCACTGTTTCGCGCTGGCGACGCTCGACGAGTGGTGGCCGTTTCGCGACGTCGCCCGAGCGTCGCTGCAGCAGACCACCGGTCTGTCCGAGGATCAGATTGGCGCCGTACTCGCGGCTTTCGGCGAGTTGCCGGCCCAGCCGGACGTCGAGCCGGCCTTCGAACGGCTCGCCACGGCCGGTGTCAGGATCGCGGTGCTCACACACGGACCGGCGTCGACGGCGACCCGGATGCTCGAGCGCACCGGCTTGTCCCGGTATGTCGAGCAGGTGATCACCGGTGAGACGGTGCGATCCTTCAAGCCCGCTCGGGCGCCGTACCTCTACGCCTGCGCGATGTGCGGCGTTCAGCCGGATCGGATGGCGCTGGTCGCCGCGCACGCATGGGACTGCCACGGTGCCCGAAAGGCCGGACTGAGCACCGGCTGGGTCTCGAGAGCGCGGGCAGCGACCCCGGACATCTACCTCCGCGCGGACAGTGTCGGCGCGACGCTCGTGGACGTCGTGGACGGGCTCCTCGCGCTGCCTGTTTGACGTCGAGGGGCAACCCTACGGTAACGTAACCTACGTAAGCGTAACCACGTCGCCGACACCGGGAGAATCGTGACCGCCACAGCCACCGACGTCGCACTCTTGCACGAGCTCGAACCCGTCGTCGCCGAGAACCTGGACCGCCACCTGTCCCTGGCCAAGGAGTGGCACCCGCACGACTACGTGCCCTGGAGCGAGGGGCGAGACTTCGGCTTCCTGGGCGGTGAGGACTGGTCCGCCGAGCAGTCCAGGCTGGACCCGGTTGCCAAGGTCGCGATGATCACGAACCTGCTGACCGAGGACAACCTCCCCTCCTACCACCGCGAGATCGCCACCCGCTTCGGCCGCGACGGCGCATGGGGCACCTGGGTCGGACGCTGGACGGCGGAGGAGGGCAGGCACGGCATCGCCATCCGCGACTACCTCGTGGTCACCCGTGGCGTCGACCCGGTCGAGCTGGAACGGGCCCGGATGGACTACATGACGGCCGGGTACGACTCCGGGGACAAGACGGCCCTCGAAGCCGTCGTGTACGTGTCCTTCCAGGAACTCGCGACCCGCGTGTCGCACCGCAACACGGGCAAGGCCACCGGCTGTCCCATCGCCGAGCAACTGCTGTCGCGGATCGCCACCGACGAGAACCTGCACATGGTCTTCTACCGCAACATCGTCGCCGCCGCCCTGGACCGCGCCCCGAACGAGGCGATGACGGCCATTGCGAACGAGGTCATGAACTTCTCCATGCCCGGGGCCAACATGGCCGGCTTCACCCGCAACGCGGTCACCATCGCCAAGGCCGGCATCTACGACCAGCGGCTGCACCACGACGAGGTGATCATGCCGATCCTGCGGCACTGGGACATCTTCGAGCGCGAGGACCTGACCGGCGATGGCGCCCGCGCCCGGGACGAGCTCGCCGGGTTCATGAAGGATCTCGACGATCAGGCCGCCCGGTTCGTCGATCGCCGCGAAGAGCAGCGCGCCCGGGTAGCCGCCCGCGCCTCGTCGGCAGCGGTCTAGATCCGCCACTCCGGCGGCGGCGAGCTGTACCAGCGCCATCGTGACTGTCGCTCCCGACCGGGTAGGTCACCTCGGCCATTGGCCCACAGCAGGGTCTGCCACGGGTCGAAGTCCGTCGGTGCCTCCGGAAACAAGCGGTCCAGGACGCCCTCGACCAACGCCGTACCCGGCTCGAACGCCAACCCCAGTCCACCGACGGCATCGGCGGTGTGCACCAGGATCTCGTCGCACGCGCTGCCGGCGAACCCGCTGGATCGATCGTCGCACAGGCACACCGCGGGCCTCAGCGGCTCATCGCTAGCCTGACCGGGTGAATTCACCGACGCCGTACGCCGACAGCGAGGTCGGCCGCCTCCGGACGGTGCTGCTGCACCGCCCGGGTCCTGAGTTGAGCCGGCTGACGCCCCGCAACAACGACGAGTTGCTCTTCGATGGAATCCCCTGGGTCGGCAGGGCTCAGGACGAGCACGACGCCTTCGCCGATCAGCTCCGCTCCCACGACGTCGAGGTGCTCTACCTCTCCGATTTGCTCGTCGACGTACTCGGGCAGCCCGACGCGCGCTCGGTCACGATCACCGCAGCCACCGCCGACCCGAGGCTGGGCGTCACGCTGGCACAGGTGGTCGGACAGCACCTGAACTCACTGGCGCCGGCCGACCTGGCTGCGGCGCTCATGGGCGGCGTCCGCCACGACGAGCTGCCCTCCGCCCGTGGCCTGTCGCACGCGCTGATGCATCAGACCGACTTCATCCTCTCACCGCTCCCCAACCTGCTCTTCACGCGGGACTCCAGCGTGTGGGTGCGCGGTCAGATCGCGGTGACGTCCTTGGCGATGCCCGCGCGCAACCGGGAGACGTCCTTGACCCGGGTGATCTACGGGCACCACCCACGCTTCCAGAAGTCTGCGACCCTGTACGGGCCCGGGTTCGAGCATCTGGAGGGGGGTGACGTCCTGCTGCTTGCCCCCGGTGTGGTCGCCGTCGGGGTCGGGGAGCGTACGACGCCCGCAGGGGCCGAACGGCTTGCCCGGCGGCTGTTCCACCGGTCGCTGGCGCACACCGTGCTCGTCGTACCGATCGCGCAGGAGCGCGCGATGATGCACCTGGACACGGTCTGCACGATGGTCGACGTCGACGCCGTGGTGATGTATCCCAACGTCGCCGACCAGCTGATGGCCTGGACCGTCACCGAGCCCGAGGGGCTGCCTGCCGACGCCGCGGACGAGGAGGGAGAACTCGTCATCACCGGACCGGAACCGCTGCTCGTCGCTGCCGCCAAGGCGATGCAGATCGACCGTCTGCACGTCATCGACACCGGCCTGGATCCGGTGACCGCCGAACGCGAGCAATGGGACGACGGTAACAACACCCTCGCCATCGCCCCGCGGCTCGCCGTCGCCTACGAGCGCAACATCGTCACCAACGCCAGGCTGGAGGACGCCGGTATCGATGTGGTCCGGATCGCCGGCAGTGAGCTGGGAAGCGGTCGCGGTGGCCCCCGCTGCATGAGCTGCCCCATCAACCGTGACCCGCTCTAACCAGGATGTCGTGCAGGTCCGGCGCTGGCACGCGGAATCAGCGCAGCGTGAGTTGCCGTCCCCGCAGGCCGGCGCGGGCACGACGCTCGGCATCGCTGAGCGCTCCGCCGGCATCGAGCACGGTTGCCAGCCGGTCCCCGAACGCCGACGCCGGTGCCTCCCACTGCGAGGCGGGTGCATCCTTCGGCAGATCCCACACCGGGGCCAGCACGCCGTGGGCACGGAACGAGCCGGCGTAGCGGGTGCCCTCGCCCAGATCCAGACTGCCGACAGCGGACAGCCGCGCGAGCGCGTCGAGCAGCACGTCCTCCTCGTAGGGCAGCACCCAGCGCAGATGGGCCTTGTCGCCGAGCTGGCACCAGTAGGCTGCCTCGAGGCCCGGCAGCCGGACGGTCGGCATCACGGCTGCATTGGCCTGCTCCAGCGCGGCCGCGACGTCGGCGCTGCCCGCCTCGGCGCCGTCCAGCCAGAAGGCAAAGTCCTCGTGCACCGTGACCTCGAGCGGTTCCTCGCTCAACAGGTCTTGCAGCCGGGGGCCGTCACCGGGCTGACCCTCCGGCGGCAGCGTAGTGCCCGGCTCGGCCGCCAGCGCCCGCAGCACGGCGGCTGCCACGTCCCGCGACACGTCGTCACCGCTGTTGCCCACCTGCAGCCCCACCAGGATCCGGCCGTCGGCGCGGGTGAGCGCCGGCAGCGCCATCGGGAGCACCGTCGCCAGCATGACCTCGCGATCGGCGTACTCCCCGGTCAGGTGCAATGGCGCGGTGCCCGCGGGGACGAGTTCGCGCAACGCGATCCAGTCGCATTCCGACGCCAACCCGGCGAACGGCCTGGTCACCAGCGCCGAGCCACCTCCGCCGTGACAGCTCTTGTAACGCTTGCCGGACCCGCAGGGACAGGGCTGACGGGGGTTGATGCCGTCGGTGACGGTGCTACTGACGGCGGTGCTCCGGCGGGCGGGCTTACGGCTGCTCACGTGAACTCCTCGGGTCAGGGCGCGACCCGAGACTACTTAACCGGCCTCCTGCCGCAGCCGGGCGAGGACCTCCGCGGGCTGGTTGGTGATCACCGCATCCACGCCGAGACCAAGAACCAGGTCGATGTCGGACGGCGCATCGACGGTCCACACGAATAGCGGGTGGCCCGCCGCGTGCACCCGCTCGACGTATCGCGGGTGCGCCCGCAGGATGTCCACCGACGGCCCGGCGACGTCGGCACCCACCGGCAGCGAGCCGTCGCGGTACAGCAACGGCACCCGGCTCATCAACTGCACGGTCGGCAGTTCCGGCGCCAGGCGGCGGGTCCGGCGCAGCGCCGAGGTGGCGAAGCTCATGACCGACACCCGCGAGTCGAGCATTGCGTAGTGGCGCAGGGTTTCGACCAACCGCTGCTCGACCAGCCCGCCGTACCGCGTGGGGTGCTTGGTTTCCACCAGCAGGTCAACCCGCCGACCGCAGTCGGCGACCAAGCCGAGCAGTTCCTCCAGCGCCAGCACCGGCACTCGGACGCGGTCGTAGGCGTCGAACCGATCCTCGCCGACCAGGTCATCCGCGGATTCGGGCAGGTCGGTCGCCCAGTTCCCGAAGTCGGCCGTCTGCAGGTCGGCCAGCGGCGTCTCGGAGATCCGGCCGCGGGCGTCGGACGTGCGAGACAGCGTCCGGTCGTGCAGGCATACCAGATGACCGTCGACGGTCAGCCGCACATCGCACTCCAGACCGTCGACGCCTTCGACCAGCGCCCGCTCGTACGCCGCCCGGGTGTGCTCGGCGTGGCTCGCGGAGGACCCGCGATGAGCCACCACTCGGGGTGCGACCACGGGCGCAATGATCCTCCGTGCCCGCCCCCGCGCGACACCGACACCCGGCACAATCTGCATTACCGTCCCGGTGATGGGTCTGGACCTGACCGATCCGGCGTTCATCGCCGATCCGTATCCCGCGTTCGCGTCGGCCCGGGAGGCCGGGCCGGTCAGCTGGGACGAGAGCCTCGGCCTGTGGCTGGCATTCAGTCACGGCGCGAGCAATGCTGTCCTCCGCGACCGTCGGCTCGGCCGGATCTGGCGCGATCGCCAGCCCGCCGGCGCCTTTCCCGCGTTCAACCTCATTCACCGCAACGCCATGCTGGAGATGGAGCCGCCGGATCACACCAGGTTGCGTCGCCTCGTCGCCGCAGCGTTCGCGCGGGGTCACGTCGAGCGGCTGCGCGCCTGGGTGACGGGCGTGGCCGGCGCCCTGGCCGATCAGGTGGCCGACGCCGGTTCCGACGGCAGTCCGGTCGACCTCGTCACCCTGTACGCCGAACCGCTGCCGGTCGCTGTCATCGCGGAGCTGCTCGGCGTGCCGGTGGCGGATCGGCCGCTGCTGCGACCGTGGTCCAACGCGATCGTGCGGATGTACGAGTACGAGCGAACCGGCGCCGTGGAAAGCGCGGCCGAGCGGGCCGCGGCGGACTTCGTGGCCTATCTGCGGTCACTGGCCGAGGAGCGCTCGCGCCGGCCCGCGGAGGATCTGGTCAGTCACCTGGTGAGCGTCCGCGGGGAGGACGGCTCCCGGCTCAGCGAGGACGAACTCGTCACGACCTGCATCCTGCTCCTCAACGCCGGCCACGAAGCCACCGTCAATGTGACGGCGAACGGCACCCTGGCGCTGCTGCGCCATCCCGATGAGTTCGCCCGACTCCGCGCAGACCTCACGCTCGTCCCCACCGCCGTCGAGGAACTGATCCGGTACGACGGACCGTTGCAGCTCTTCGAGCGGACCGCGCTCGACGCTGTCGAGATCGCCGGGATACCGGTCGAGCAGGGCCAGCGGATCGCCGCGCTGCTCGGTGCCGCCGACCGGGATCCCGCGGTCTTCACCGATCCGGACCGGCTCGACATAGGACGCACCGACAATCCGCACATCGGCTTCGGTGCCGGCGTGCACTTCTGCATCGGCGCCCCGTTGGCGCGGGTGGAGCTGCAGGCGTCGTTCCGGACGCTCGCCACCCGATTCCCTGACCTCGCCCTCGCCGGTGAACCGGAGCGCCGACCGGAATTCGTGATCCGCGGCCTGCGCTCGCTGCCGGTCACCCTGCACGCATGATCACGCACGCAGAACCCACGCCTGGCACAGTGACCGGATGCAGGCACTGGTGCAGGACTACCCGTTGACCGTCGATTCGATCTTTCGGCGGGTGGAGAAGCTCTTCCCTGACAAGTCGATCGTCACCGGGCCGCCGGACCGGGTCCAGCGGACGTCGTACGGCGAGTGGGCGGAGCGGACCCGGCGCCTCGGCGGCGTGCTGCAGGAGCTCGGGATGTCCCCCGACGGCCGGGTCGGGACGTTCGCGTGGAACTCCGCCCGGCACCTGGAGCTGTACTTCGCGGTGCCGAGCAGCGGACGGGTCCTGCACACCTTGAACATCAGGCTGTTCCCCGACCAGCTGACCTACATCGCCAACCATGCGGAGGACGAGGCGATCTTCGTCGACCGGTCGCTACTGAAGCTGCTGTGGCCGCTAATTGACACGATGACGACGGTCCGGCACGTCGTCGTCATGGACGACAGCGATGACGACGTCCCGGACGATTCGCGGATCCTGAACTACGAGGAGTTGTTGGCCGCCGCGAAACCGGTCGATTTCCACGTCGCCGACGAGAACCAAGCCGCCGCGATGTGTTACACGAGTGGCACGACGGGTCACCCCAAGGGTGTCGTGTACTCCCACCGCTCGACCTGGCTGCATTCACTCACCGCGACCACCACATCCTGCCTCGGCATCGACGAGACCGACACCGTGATGCCGGTGGTCCCGATGTTCCACGCGAACGCGTGGGGCATCGCCCAGGCTGCGCCCATGGCCGGGGCAGCACTCGTCTTCCCGGGTCCCGACATGACCCCGGCGTCGATCGGCCGACTGTTGCAGGACGAGAAGGTCACGGTGACGGCGGGCGTACCGACGATCTGGCAGGGTCTGCTCCCCCTGGTCGACGACCTGGATCTGTCCTCGCTACGAAGCCTGATCTGTGGCGGCTCCGCCGTACCCGCTGCGTTGTCGGAGGCCTACCGGGAGAAGACCGGCAAACCGATCCTGCACGCGTGGGGGATGACCGAGACGCATCCGCTCGGATCGGTCTGCCGGGTCCAATCGCGAGATGCGGGCGCGGCCGACAACGCACTCGTCGCGATTCGAGCCAGGCAGGGTACGCCGATGGCCGGCGTGGAACTGCGCATCGTCGAGACGGACACCGTCGAGGAACTTCCGTGGGACGACACGGCGACCGGCGAGCTGCAGGTGCGAGGCGCGTGGGTGGCCCGCGACTACTACAAGCCCGACGGTGATGTTGAACTGTCCACTGAGGACGGCTGGATGAAGACCGGTGACGTGGCTGCGATCGACCGGTTCGGATCGATCCGGCTCGTCGACCGGACCAAGGATCTGGTCAAGTCGGGCGGGGAGTGGATCAGTTCGGTGGAGCTGGAGAACCTGCTGATGGGCCACCCGGCCGTCGCCGAGGCGGCGGTGATCGGGGTGCCGCACCCGAAGTGGGACGAGCGGCCGCTGGCCTGCGTCGTCCTCAAGGAGGGCAAGACGGCGACCGTCGAGGAGCTGCTGGACCACCTTCGGCCCCTCGTTGCCAAATGGTGGCTGCCCGGGGCTGTCGAGTTCATCGACGAGGTGCCGAAGACGAGCGTCGGCAAGTTCTCCAAGAAGGACCTGCGCACGCGATTCGCCGACTACCGCTTCCCCGACGCATGAGTACCTCCTCGATCAGACGGCGGCGACGCCCAGCAAGCCGTTGCGGGTGACGAGTTCGGTCAGATGTTTCTCGTCGAGCCCGTCGGTGCCGGTCGGGCGGCGCGGCAGGACCATGTAGCGCGACTCTGCGCTGGCGTCCCACACCGTGATCTCGACATCGGGGTCCGGCTCGAAACCGAACTCGCGCAACACTCCGCGCGGGTCGCGGACGACACGAGAGCGGTAAGCCTCGCTCTTGTACCAGGTGGGCGACGGGCCGAGCAGTGCGATCGGATAACACGAGCACAGGGTGCAGACCACGACGTTGTGGGCCGTGTCTGTGTTCGCCACGACGTTGAGTCGCTGTTCCTGCAATCCACCGCCCATCGACATGCCCACCTCGGGCAGTGCCGCGTTGGCGTCGTCGAGGAGCCGCTCCCGAAAGGCGTTGTCGCTCCAGGCGCGAGCGACTACCCGCGCGCCGCCGGCGGGGGATGATCTGGCGAGGAATGCCACCAGCGCCCGGTCGAGTTCCGTGGGGTCGACGAGGCCGCGCTCCTCGAGCAGCGCCTCGACATGCCGGACGTGGGCTGCAATCGCTGCGGCCGACCCATGATGGTCATCGCTCATCGCTCGTGCCCTTCGCCGGAGCCAGGTGGCTCTCCCAGATATCCACGGTGACGACGTGGTTCCCGCTCCCGAAGAGCTCCTGCGCCTGGAAGCGCACCGTGTACACCGGCTCTGGCTCGGCGGGTATGCCGCGGGCGCTGTCGTCGGCCAGCCGGTAGCTGCCCTGCAGCTCGAGGACGGTGCCCACCGCCCCCCGCGCGTAGCGCGGCAGCCGGCAGTGGTGCGACGGGTCGACCCGCGTCGTGCGTACGTCGTCGCCGGCGGCGAACAGCTCAGCCACCGTGTATCTCCGTCGCCGAGCAGATGCCCTTCTCGACGAGCAGCGTGGTGACCGCGTGGAACCACTTCTCGTAGTACGACGACGCGAGGTACTCCTCCGGCGGCATCCGCTCGATCGCATCGCGGAACTCGTCGAGGTTGTAGACCCCCTGGCCGAGCAGGGCGCGGTTCAGCGCGAAGACGTGCGCTTCCCAGTCGGCGTGGAACGGGGGCTCGTCCAGCTCATGCTC
The DNA here is from genome assembly GCA_013695665.1 of Geodermatophilaceae bacterium. Classification (GTDB taxonomy): domain Bacteria; phylum Actinomycetota; class Actinomycetes; order Mycobacteriales; family Geodermatophilaceae; genus JACCTY01. Next base: position 11,637 of record JACDAB010000147.1, read on the forward strand.
GATCGGTGGGAAGCCCTGCATCCCACCGACATCGTTAATCCGGCTCATCACACCTCCACTGACACCCTGGCAGTCAACGCCATTGTGCGGTAGCCACTACCCCTACCGTGTTCAGGACGGGGTTCGACCGCCTGGAAGGACGAGGCCTGATGGAGTGGAAGATCGAGCTGCTGGTCGTCCCAGTCGCCGATGTCGAACGGGCCATGCGCTTCTACAGCGAGCAGGTCGGCTTCGCGGTCGACCACGACACACAGATCGGCGAGGTTCGGGTGGTGCAGCTGACGCCTCCCGGTTCGGCGTGCTCGATAGCCCTCGGCAACGCGATCGTGGACGCGCCACCGGGGTCGGCGCAGGGCATCCAGATCGTCGTGTCCGATATCGAGGCCGCTCGGGCTGAACTGGCCGATCGGGGCGTGCCGGTCAGCGAGGTCCAGCACTACGACGGCGCCGACCGGGTGCCCGGACGGGGCGGGGACTGGAATTCCTTCGTCTTCTTCAACGACCCGGACGGCAACGGCTGGGCGCTGCAGGAACGGCCCGCACGCGGCTGAGCAGCTGGCTGCCAGCCTCACCGGCGGTGAGTCTCAGCCGCCTTGCAGGATGGGCGCGACGCTGCTCTCGCTGCCACCGAGGTCGACCACGAGCTGCGCCCACATCCGATCGGTCTCTGTCGGCGGCTCACCGTCGCAATAGGGCTTCGACCCGTTCGCGACGTAGTAGCGAAAGACGGCGAGGATTGCCGCGGTGTCCCCGTCCTCGCCACCGGTGTACGCAGTTCCCGGCGCGTCGGGCTGGTGCTCCATGCAGGTGACTTCGGCGCCATCGCCGGCGACGAAACGGCCGTCGCTGCCGCCACCACAACCGCTAAGGAGCACGCCGGCTGCCGAGAAGGCCACGACGGTCAACTGCCAGGTACGCACAACACATCTCCGATCCGGGGTCATCAGGCGGTCGACACAAGGCCTCGGAGGGCCAGGATCACGCCGACCACCAAGACCAGGACAGCGGTGAGCACGGGCAGCGCGGCCGCTATTGCGGCAGCGGAGCGCCGCATCCGTCCGGCGCTACGCGCCACCAAACGGTTCCGCAGCCGGACCAACAGGAGCCCGACCGCGGTCAACGTCCCTGCCATGCCGATGCCGTAGGCGAACACCAACGCGACACCGAACACGGTGCGACCCAACCCGATCGAGGCGAGCAGCACGATCAGCGCCGACGGGCTCGGCACCAATCCACCGGCGATACCCATGCCGATCAACCCCGACCGGCTGTACCCGTCCCCGGGGCCGTGCGAGTGGGCTCGCCCGAATCCGTGAGAGTGGGTGTGCTCCCGCTCAGGGGCGTGCTCGTGGTCGTGATCGTGCCCGGCACCGTGGTCGTGGTCGTGCCCGGCACCGAGGCCGCCCGCGCCGACCAGCACGCCGGCCTTCTCCAGCTCCGACGCGCGGGTTCGGCGCGACCGCAACGCCGAGCGCAGCAGCGCGATCCCGATAGCAGCCACGAGCAGGCCGCTGATCACGCCCAGCCAACGCAGCACCTCCTCGCCCGCGACGGCGCTGGACACCGAGATGGCGACGCCCAGGACGAGTACGCCGGCGGTATGCGTGCCGGTCACCGTGGCCCCGACGAGCAGCGCGTCCCGCCGCGACCCGCGCCGACCGGCCAGGTAGGCGGCCATCACCGTCTTGCCGTGCCCGGGAAGCAGGGCGTGACCGGCGCCCAGCAGGATGGCCAGCAGCAACGCGAGGACGCCGACCAGCGGCGTGAGCTCCGGGCCGATCAGGTCCTCGAGGTAGGTGTCGGCGGCGGCCATGAAGCGGGTGAAGGGATCCGCCGATGCGCCGGTCCGGAACTCCTGCGAGCCCGTGGACCCTTCCCCGGGCTCGGTGCGCAACGTCACCGATGCGACGTTCAGCGGCGAGAGGAGCAGATCCTCGGGGTAGGCGCGCAGTTCGTCGCTGATGGTCTCGGCGGGGACGGGCGGCTGCAGCAGCCGGACGCCGTCCCCGACAGCGGTGATCTCCCGCCACCCGATCCGCCCCGGTCGGAACTCATCTGCGAGGGTGAACGCCGACGGTCCGCTGAGGTCTGCCGCCGCGCTCAGCTCGCAGGACAACCGCAACGTGGGCAGATCGGCCACTCCGGGGACGGTCTCCAAGGATGGGCGACTGACCGACCAGGCGAGCGGCGTACCGTCCACGTCGGCAGTGACCGTCGCGGCCAGCGCCTGGCACTGCACTTCGGCGTACGACGCCCGCTCGTCGTCGGACAGCGACCCGGAGTCGTCGGTGTCGACGGCCGGAAACTCCTGCGCGGTGGGGATCTCGGCGATGTCGACGACGGCGAGGACGTCCACCCGGTCAGGAAACAACGCAATGCCGTTGTAGTGGTTGACGGTGAAGTTGCCGAGCGGATGCGCCGCGGCGGGCGTCGCCGGAATGGCCAGCATCGCGCCGAGGACGGCTGCGACCCACCCGATCCGCGCGACCGACCTCACAACGGGCCGCCTAGGGCGGCAAGCGCCTCCTTCGCCATCGGCGCGTGCAGCGGGGAGAAGTACTCGTTGATGCCCAGCGCGGTGTCCAGGGTCTCGCGGGCCGGCTCGGCCATGCCGAGCGCCGCCTCGATGATCCCGCGGTGGTAGAGGAACAGCGCGTTCCGGCCACCGATCCCGGTCGCCTGCTGGGCGTAGGGAAGGGCTTCGGCATCCCGACCGGCGCTGTGCAGCGCCCATGCCAGGGCGTCGGCAGAGTCGACGTTCTCGCGCTGCGCCCACTCCTGCTCAGCTGCCTCGACGGCGGCGCCCGGGTTGCCGTGATCGGCCTCGACGTAGGCGACCGTGAGCTGATCCTGTACGCCGGCGCCTTCGAAGAGCTGCTGCGTCGTTTCGAACAGGGCGAACTGCACGTCGGCCTCATCGGTGCGGCCGAGGGACTCCAGGTAGTCCCCGAACTCCACGAGGTACTCCGGCAACGGGCGGATAGCCACTACCTCGCCGTACCCGTCGAGGGCTGAGTCCTGCTCACCGCGGGCAGCAGCGACCCGCGCCTGACCGATCAGGAGGGACGGTTCACCAGGTGTCGCCAGCAGGCCTGCCGCGTACTGCTCCGCGGCGCCGTCGAGGTCCCCCTCAGAGAAGCTCAGGTGCCCCAGGTAGGTCCGACAGAAGGCGACATCGCTGGGCGTGAACGCCGCGGCGAGTGCCTGCTCCAGCGCGCTGCGGGCACCGTCGATGTTCCCGTGCAGCTCGAGGTCGTAGGAGGCACGGGTGAATGCGGGGATTCCCGGCCGCAGGTCCAGCATCTGCTGGATCGCCGCGCTCGCCTCGTCGTAGTCGCCCAGCTGGGTCAGTGCGTCGGCGAGCACGCCGTACGTCGTGGCCCCTGACGGGTTGATCACCAGCGCCTGTCGCGCCCAGTCGGCAGCCACCGCGAACTCGTGCCGCGCATTGGACAGCGCGCCCATTCCCGTCAGCGCCACATCGTTGGCGCTGTCATTGAGATCGAGGGACTCCTGCAGCGCGCCCTCCGCCCTGGGGTAGTACGAGGGATCGGCGGTGATCCGCGCCTGTTCGACGTACGCCGATCCCAGCTCCGCCCAGGTGCGGTAGTCCTGCGGGTTGTTCTCCAGGCGCTGCTGAGCCCGCTCGATCAACCGGCCCAGGTCGTCCTGGGCGATGGCCGGTGGAGGGGCTTGGGGGTTCCCGACGCTGCCCCCGCCGCCACTGAGGAGCCCACCAACGGCGACCACGAGGAGCAGGAGTCCCGCGATCACCGCGGCGATCACGGCGCCCTTGCGCATCATCGTCACGCCATAGCCCCTGTCCATCGCGTCGTCTGCCGGGGGGCCGCGATGCGCGGTGCCGTTCCCGACACGACCGACGCCCCCAGTTCGCTCCGTCCGGCCGCGCAGCGCGTGCACGCCGCGCCATCCTCGACGAACTGCCTGAGGATGCCGGTTTCGCCTCACCGCAGCGTACCCGGCGGCGTACGACCGGGGGCCGGATTGACCGGACGGAACGCTCGGACTAGATCACCGAGGGTGGCGCGCCGCTCTGGCTGACCATCGGTCGGCCCGCGGCAGACCACGCCTGCATGCCGCCGCCGAGGTTCACCGCCGCGATCCCGATCTGCTGCAGGTACGCAGTCGCCTGGGCCGACCGTGCGCCACTTCGGCAGGCCACGACCAGCTGATCGGCTGCGGGCAGTTCCGCCAGTCGGCCGGGCACCTCACTGAGCGGAATATGGACAGCTCCCTCGATGTGCCCGGCCGCCCATTCGTCGTCCTCGCGGACGTCGAGCACGGTGATGTCAGGCGGCAGTTCACCGACGCTGACGTGTGGAATCAGGGGCCGTCCGGGACGTGTCACAGCGCTCAGTGTCCCACCCGCTGCGTGCTCGCCTTTACCGGCGCCGGCGCGGGGGTGACACGATGCGGCGCATGAGCGATCGCGGGAAACGGTACGACCTGATCGTGCTGGGAGCCGGTGCCACCGGCCTGGGGGCGGCGGCGACCGCACGCACCGCCGGCCGGTCGGTAGCGCTGGTCGAACCCTCGCGGCCCGGCGGGGACTGCACGCACTACGGCTGCGTCCCGAGCAAGACGCTGATCGAGTCAGCCCGTCGGGTGGCCGCTGCCCGCGACGGAACGCGGTACGGATTCGGCTCCACCGTCGACGTCGACTTCGCAGCGGTGATGCGGCGGGTCGCGGACGTCATCACCGAGATCGAGAAGGACGAGTCGCCGGCGCTGCTGCGGCGACAGGGCATCGACCTGGTGGTGGGCACAGGACGGTTCACGGGTACGGGCTCGATCCGGGCGGGGGAGCGTGAGCTGACCGCGCAGCGGGTCATCGTGGCAGTGGGCGCCGCCCCCACGGTCCCTCCCATACCGGGCCTGGACCGGATCGACTACCTCACCAACGAGACGGTCTTCGCCCTGACCGAGCAGCCGCGGCACCTCGTCGTACTCGGTGGTGGTCCGATCGGCTGCGAGTTGGCGCAGGCCTTCGCCCGGCTCGGATCGGAGGTGACCCTGGTCGAGGGCGGAGAGCGCATCCTGCCGCGGGACGAGCCCGAAGCCAGCCGCCTCGTCGCCGCGGCTCTGACGGCCGATGGTGTCAGGCTCATGGTGGGCCAGGCCGTCACCTCTGTGGAGGCAGGCCCTCAGCTCACGCTGGCCGACGGGTCGTCGACCGCCGGCTCGCACCTGCTCGTCGCAGTCGGGAGGACACCGCGCAGCGACGACCTCGGCCTGGCTGCCGCCGGGGTCAAAACCGGCGACGGCGGGCGAATCGTCGTCGATCAGCACCTGGCGACCAGCGCGGAGGGGGTGTTCGCCGCGGGCGACTGCTCCTCCCCCCTTCAGTTCACCCATGTCGGCTACGACCAGGGCCGGATCGCGGCCGGCAACGCCTTCGCCAAGTCCGCCCGGCCGGGACTTCTCGGCGGTCGCCGGAGCTGGGATGCAAGCGCGATCCCCTGGGTCACCTTCACCGAGCCCGAGGTCGCGCACGTCGGTCTCACCGAGGCGCAGGCATACCAGCAGTATGGCGAGCGCGCCCGGGTGAGCTACCTGCTCGACAGCACGAGTGACCGGGCGCGGTGTGCCGGTGCGACCAAGGGTTTCGTCAAGGTCATCGCCGTGACACCGGGCGGACTGCTCTCGGCAAAGGCCCTACAGAAGATCATCGGGATGACCGTCGTCGGTCCGGTGGCCGGCGAACTGATCACTCAGGGCGTCCTCGCGATGAGTTCGGGGATGCTGGCGGGTCGCATCGCTCAGAGCGTGCACGCGTATCCGACCTGGTCGATGTCCGTCCGCATCGCGGTGGCGCAGTTGTTCGGTGAGTTCGCCGGCCGGGGCTCGCGGCCCGCCCGCCCGCCGGCGTGACCCGCGCAGCCGACGCTCCCCACGCCGGGACCGGGTTTGACCGGCCGAGCCCGGGCAGCCTGAACGTGCGATCCGGGGGTTCCGGCGACGGTCCGCTGCTGGTCCTGCTGCACGGGCTCGGGGGCAACGGCGGGGTCTGGTCGCGCCTGCGTCCGCTACTGGCAGGACGGCGATGGCTGGCAGTAGACCTGCCCGGGCACGGGCGCTCCCCCGCGCGGTCGTCGTACAGCTACTCCGCCTGTGCCGAGGAGGTGGCCGCCGTGCTGCCCCGAGACGCCGACGTGGTGGCGCTCGGCCACTCCTTCGGCGGGGCGGTCGGGCTCGCGCTGGCTGCGGTGCGCCCCGTCCAGAGTGTCATCTCGGTAGGGCTGCGGGCGATCTGGCCGGCCGAGTTCATCGTCACCCTCGACGCGCTGGCGGCCAAGCCCACCCGGGGCTTCCACGGCCGGGATGAGGCGGCAGCGTTCCTGTTGCGGATCAACGGCCTCAGTGAGCACCTCGGAGCCGACAGCGAGTTCGTCGACCGCGGGCTCCGGGCCGAGGCCGCCGGGTGGCGGCTGGCGCAGGACCCGCGCTCATTCGGCATCGGTGAGCCGCCGTTCGACGCGCTGTTCGGCGCCGCGGTTGCCGCCGGAACGGCCGTGACTGTCGCCCACGGTGAGCGTGATGTCATGGTCGCGGTCGGGGACTACGACCAGTACGCAGCCCGGCACGCCGTCGATGTCGTGGTGCTGTCGGGTCTGGGCCACAACGCGCACGTCGAGGATCCGGCCGCGATCGCCGGGCTGTTGCCGCTGTGAGCGCGCGCACCGTCTCCCCGCGTACGCCGGCGCTGCAGGTCTCCCGCAATGCGATCGGGTTGTGGACGCTGCAGGGGGTGATCTCCTCGGCCTTCCTGCTCGTGGTGACGATCACCGCAGCTGTCCTGGCCCCTGCGGCAGCGCCCGCGCCGCTGCTCCTGCTGGCCGCCGTCGCGCCGTACGCCGCAGGGGTGTACGCCGTCGTCGTGGTCGCCATCCGCCCGCGGCTGCGCTACCGGGTGCACCACTGGGAGGTCACCGACGAGTCGGTGTTCACCCTCACCGGCTGGCTCGCGCAGACCTGGACGATCATCCCGATCGCCCGGATCCAGACCGTCGACATCAACCGCGGGGCCATGCAGCGGTTGTTCGGGCTGGCCTCGGTCGCCGTGCTCACGGCGTCCTCGAAGGGCACCGTCGAGATCGTGCACCTCGATGCCGGGGTCGCGGGTGCGGTGGCACCGGACCTGGCCCGCCGGGCGGCGGCCGTCCGCGACGAAGCGACGTGACCTCGGCCCCCCGCAGGCTGGACTGGCGGGTCCTCATCGTTCACACGATTACGTTCCGGCAGGCCCGGGCGATTCTGTCCAGCGTCGGCCCGTTGGCGGCCATCGTCGCGCTGCAGGGCCGGCTGGGATCCGTCGGCCTGATCGGCATCGTCGTAGTGGCCACGGTGGCCTCCCTGGCCTTCGCCGCGTTGCGCTGGTGGCGGTTCAGCTACGAGATCGACGACGAGCGGTTGCTGGTCCGGCAGGGGCTCGTGTCCCGCTCCGAGCGCGCGGTCCCGCTGGATCGCGTCCGCGGGGTCGATGTGGAGGCCTCCCCGCTGCACCGGCTGATGCGGATCACTGTCCTCCGGGTCGATGCCGCCGCAGGCACCGGGGGCGATGACGAGGCGGTGCTGGATGCGGTATCCGTAGCGGACGCGGGCCGACTGCGCGAGGTGCTGCTGGCGCGGCGGCGGGTCGGCGAGCAGTGGGCGCCGGTCAACGAGGGGACTGCTACCGACGGCGGGTCGACCCGGGTGCCCGATGCAACCGATCAGCCGGCGGCGGCCCCGGCCGAACGTGTCTTCGCGCGGCTGGATCCGCGGTGGCTGCTCTACGCCCCGCTGATCGGCAGCTACCTCGCCGTCCCGCTGGCGATCGGGGGGACGCTGCTGCGCGACGTGGGGAGCCTGCCGATCCCCACCGGTCTGCGCGACCTCGTGGAGGTCCCGGACGGAGCCGGGGTCGGACGGATCGCGCTCAACGTGCTCGGGGCGCTCACGGTCGTCGCCGTCGGCGCCCTGCTGGCCGGGGCAGTCGCGAACTGGGGTTTCGTGCTCGCCTCCCGCGGCGGCACCCTCGTTGCCGAACGGGGGCTGCTCACCCGCCGTACCGTCTCCCTGGAGATCGCCCGGATCCGCGGCTACGTGCTGTCCCAGGGACTCGGTCTGCGGCTGGTCCGGGCCGCGCGGCTCACCGCGCTGGTGACCGGGCTCGGCGACCAGAACCGCCGCGGCCAGCTGCTCCCGTTGGGCCCGCTGCGCGTCGCCGAAGCGGTGGCCGCCGCCGCCGTTCGGCGATTCAACACCCCGCTTGTGCCGCATCCTCCGGCGGCGCTGCGGCGTCGCCTGTTCCGCGCAGTCGGCCCACCTGCCCTGGTCGCAGTCGTGCTAATGCTCCTCGACCTGCCGGTCGCCGCCGCCGCCGCCGCGGCGGTGGCGATCGCGGGCATCGCGCTGGGCATCGATCGCTACCGAGCCCTCGGTCACGCTGCCGACGCCGCCGCACTCGCGGTCCGCTCAGGATCCCTTCTGCGGCGGCGTGTCGTGCTGGAGCAGCGGGCCCTGGTCGGCTGGCGCGTCCAGCAGAGCTGGTTCCAGCGCCGCGCCGGGCTGACGACGCTCCTCGCCTGTGTCGGTGCCGGGGAGGGTGGCTACGAGGTCCTGGACTGCAGCACCGCCCAGGGCCTCGACCTCCTCCACGCGGTCAGCCCCGGGTGGGCGGCCCCCCTGCTGTCGCAGGCGCCCCATCGGGCCGCCACCGGCCGGAGTGGATGACGGTGGCGTCGGCCCGCGTCCGTCAGGGATCGCGGGACAGCAGAGTTGTGACCAGCCGGCGAGCTGTCACCGGATGCGCCGTCCGAAGCAACCCCGCCGGTGCCAGCAGATAGCTGTCGTCAACCACCACCCTCGCCCGGTCGAGGACCGCGCGGGCACCGCCTCGATCAGCGCGCAGCGCGTCGATGAGGCTGCCGCGGGCGGCCGCGTCCAGGTGCCGGAACACGCCCCCGGACAACACGACGAGACTCGCTCCCGAGGCGCTCACGCTGCCCTCGTCGTACACCCCCTCTTCGCGGACATGCCTGCGAAGCGCGACGATCACAGCCAACGCGCCGAGTCGCGCATCCACCGCCCGCTCTGCAGCGGTCGTCGGCAGCAGATCGACTGCCGCCGTGCGCCGCGCTGCCGGTTGGGCCAGTCCGCGGACGTCGAGACGCTCGGCATCGGCCGCCGCCAGCAGCGACTCGGCGCTCCACCGCATCCCCAGATCGCCTTCGACGGTGCGCCGGTCCCACAGCGGGGCCACCGCGCTGCGGGAGTCCTCCGGGGCGAGCGCGGAGTACACGTCGGTGGTGGCACCCCCCACGTCGACGACCACGACTCCGCGCGCCCCCGCGTCCGCGGCCCGGACGAGCCCGCCGAGCAGGGCCACCCCCTCCAGAACCGCGTCGGGCGTCACCGCGCTCACGAGCCGAGCGAAGCGCGGCCCCCGCGACAACCCCTTGCCGCCGATGACGTGCCGGAGGAACACCGCCCGGATGGCCTCGCGCGCCGGACCCGGCTCGATCACCCCGATGTCGGGCAGCACATTCGTTGTCGGGAACACCAGACGACGGCGTACGGCAAGCATCCCGGCGGCCTCCTCACGCACCGCGCCGTTCCCGGCCACGACGACGGGGACGCGTGGGTGAGCGGCCGCCAGCGCCGCGGCGTTGTGCAGCAGGACGCTCTCCTCACCGCCGTCGGTCCCACCGGTCAGCAGGATCACGTCCGGGCGGGCGGCGGCGAGGGCTACCCGAGCGGCGCGATCCAACCGACCGGCGCCCACGTACACCACCCGGGCACCGGCCGAAAGCGCCACCCGGCGGCCCGCCTCGGCGCTGATCTCACGCTCGTACCCGACCACCGCCAGCCGCAGGCCACCCCCCGCGCTGGAGCAGGCGTACGTCGGCGCGTCCACCGCCACGTTCAGTTCTGCACGGACTGCAGCAACCCCGTCGAGGACGTCGCCGTCCAAGGTCGTCCGGTGCTCGGCCGTCCCCAGCAGGTGCCCGGTGCCGAGTTCGACGGCGGCCCCTTTGGTGTACGTCGACCCGACGTCCAGGCACAGCGCGACGTCAGGCACCTCGCGAGGGTATCGGCGTCCCCAGCCACGACCGTCGGCGTCGGCGTCCATGAAACCGACCCTGGGGACAGCGACAGGCGGAGGTCTACCGTGTCTGGGGACGGATGCTGACCCCGACCCGAACGGTTCGCCGATGCATGAGCTGTCGATCACCGAGAGCCTCGTCTCGGCGATCCTGGAGCGAGTCGAGGGCCGCGTTCAGACCGTGACTCTCGTGATCGGGCGGCTGTCGGGTCTGGTCCCCGATTCGGTTCGGTTCTGCTTCGACGTCTGCACCCAGGGCACTCGCCTGGAAGGGGCGGCCCTGGACATCATCGACATCCCAGGGCGGGTCCGGTGCTTGACGTGCGATGTCGAGCTGGAGTTGCCCGACACGATCCTGTTGTGTACCTGTGGGAGCGCAAACGTGGACATCGTCGGTGGTCAGGAACTCAGGATCAAGAACGTCGAGGTGATGGTCTGACATGTGCAGCACCTGTGGTTGTTCCGGAGGCGGCTCCGTGGTGACCGATCTGGGTGGCGCCCAGGAGCATGGCGACAGCGACCACGGCCACCCGCCTGACCACGGCAACGACCATCCCCATTCACACGGCCACGACCACCCGCACGACGATGGCGCTGCCGCGGATCCGGTGCGGCATGTTCCGGACACCAGGCTGGTCGAACTCGAGTACGACGTGCTCGCCAAGAACGACCTGCTGGCCGCCCGCAACAGGGTCTGGTTCGAGGACCGGGGCATCCTCGCGCTCAACCTGATGAGTTCCCCGGGAGCGGGCAAGACCAGCCTGTTGGAGCGGACGATCCGCGACCTGTCCCCCGAGTTGATGCTGTCGGTGATCGAGGGCGATCAGGAGACCCTTCTGGATGCCGAGCGGATCCGGGCCACCGGCTGCCGGGTCGTCCAGATCAACACCGGCAGCGGGTGCCACCTGGACGCCGACATGCTTGCCCGCGGACTGCGTTCGTTGGACCCGCCCTCGCAGTCCGTGGTCTTCATCGAGAACGTCGGGAACCTGGTCTGCCCGGCGCTGTTCGACCTCGGGGAGCGGAGCAAGGTCGTGATCATGTCGGTGACCGAGGGCGACGACAAGCCGCTGAAGTATCCGCACATGTTCCGCGCGGCCGACGTACTGCTGCTGAACAAGCTCGACCTGCTGCCCTACGTCAATTTCGATGTCGAACGCTGCATCGGCTACGCGAGGCAGATCAATCCGGGCATCGAGGTTCTGACCGTATCGGCGACCCGCGGCGATGATCTCGACCGCTGGTACGACTGGCTACGACACCGCGTCACAGCCGCCGCCTGACGTATTTGTGGGGTTAGCCACCCTTCAGACTGGACAAGGGTGGCTAACCGCACAACAACCGCGTCAGTGCTTGATCGCCGCTTCCGCACCGGCTCCGGTCAAGGAACGCACCTCGAACTCGGCGTACTTCGCCTCGTTCGGCTTCTCCTTCGACATCACACTGCCGAGGTAGCCGAGCAGGAACGCGGCCGGGATGGACACGATCCCGGGGTTGCGCAGCGGGAACCAGGCGAAGTCCACGTTCGGGAAGATCGACGTGTCCGCCCCCGACACGACCGGGGAGAAGATGATCAGGCCTACGCAGATGACCAGCCCCCCGTAGATGCTGAGCACGGCGCCCTGGGTGGTGAAGTTCTTCCAGAAGAGCGTGTACAGGATGGTCGGGAGGTTCGCCGAGGCGGCGATAGCGAAGGCGAGTGCCACCAGGAAGGCGATGTTCAGCCCGGCTCGAAGCGCCAGAATGCCCAACACGATCCCGATCGCACCGATGACGACCGCGGTGATGCGCGCGACCCGCACCTCGTCGCGTTCGCTGGTCTCCGTCCGTGCCCCCTTCTTCAACACGGTGGCATAGATGTCGTGCGCAAACGACGCCGACGCGGTGATGGTCAGACCGGCGACCACCGCCAGGATCGTGGCGAACGCCACCGCCGAGATGACCCCGAGCAGGATCGTCCCGCCCAGTTCGAAGGCCAGCAGTGGCGCCGCGGAGTTGATGCCACCGGGGGCGGCCAGAATCGCTTCCGGACCGACCAGCGCGCCCGCGCCGTAGCCGAGCACGAGGCTCAACAGGTAGAAGCCGCCGATCAGCCAGATCGCCCAGACGACAGACTTCCGGGCGTCCTTGGAGGTCGGCACCGTGTAGAAGCGCATCAACACGTGCGGGAGCCCCGCCGTACCGAGAACGAGCGCGAACGACAACGAGATGAAGTCGAGCTTCGTGGTTCCGCTCAGGCCATACTGCGCACCCGGCTCCAGCTCGCTGCCCGCCTGCGCGCCGGCACCGAGCAGGGATGACAGGTTGAAGTTGAACTTCGCCAGCACCAGCACGGTCATCACGATCGCGCCCGCGATCAGCAGGGTGGCCTTGACGATCTGCACCCAGGTGGTCCCTCGCATCCCGCCGATCAGGACGTAGGCGATCATCAGTGCGCCGACCACGAAGACGACCGCTGCCTCGGCGAGTGCCCCTTCGACGCCGAGCAACAAGGACACCAGCCCGCCGGCGCCGGCCATCTGCGCGAGCAGGTAGAAGATCGAAACGACCAGGGTCGACGTGGCCGCCGCCATCCGGACCGGTCCCTGCCGCATGCGGAAGGACAGCACGTCGGCCATCGTGAAGCGGCCGGTGTTCCGTAGCAGTTCGGCGACAAGCAGCAGGGCTACGAGCCATGCCACCAGGAAGCCGATGGAGTACAGGAAGCCGTCGTAGCCATACACCGCGATCGCACCGGCGATCCCCAGGAACGAGGCGGCCGACAGATAGTCGCCGGCGATCGCAGTGCCGTTCTGCGTACCGGTGAACGACCGTCCGGCGGCGTAGTAGTCCGCAGCCGACTTGTTGTTCCGGCTGGCGCGGAACGTGATGAACAGCGTCAGTACGACGAACGCGCCGAAGATCGAGATGTTCAGGAGCGGCTCGCCGGGGCTGGTGTCAGGCATTGTGGGCACCCTTCTCGAGCCGGTCGCTCGAAGCACCGTCTTCAAGTTCTTCGCGCAGCTTGTCGGCGATGGGGTCGGTGTTCCGGTTCGAGTGCCGCACGTACAACGCGGTGATGAGGAACGTCGACACGAACTGCAGCAAGCCGAAGATAAGGCCGATGTTGATGTTTCCCAGCACCTTCGTGGACATGAAATCGACCGCATAAGCAGACATGAGCACGTACAGCAGGTACCAAACGATGAACACCACGGTCATCGGGAAGGCGAACGCGCGAAAGCGCTTGCGCAACTCGCCGAACTCCGCTGAGGACTGGACGCGCTCGTAGTCCTGCTGCGAGATCTCGCGTCGCGTGAGCTGGGTCACCGGCAACCTCCTGGTGCATCACCGCGCAGGCTGGGCGCACAGCGCGGCTGGTGCGCCACACGCTAGGGCCGCCCCGTGCTCACCGCGAGAGTCGACGCGCCGGGCGCGCCCAGCGGCACGCGGCGCGCGGCTGACGGGCAGCGACCCGGCCGATCAGCGCGACGAGCGGTCCCTGTACGACGGCCAGCGGAGAACGGAATCGATCGGACCGGGGGTCAGGGTGCGGTGCTTCGGCGTACGCCGAGGCTCTCCGGGGCGTGCATTACCACCATGATCCGGCCGACATCGACCGGCACCCGCCGAGCGGTGAGCCGCGACACCACGATCATGACCGTGAATGCCACCGGGACGGTGAGCGCCGCGGGCTGCGCGAGCAACACACCGAGCCAGCCTCCCCGGGGACCACCCAGCACGGTGGCCAGAACTGCTCCGGTCGACAGCAGACCTCCGGCCAGCAGGCCCGCCACCGCCCCGACGTCGGTCAGCCGCCGCCACCAGATCCCCAACAG
>JACDAB010000176.1 GCA_013695665.1 Geodermatophilaceae bacterium
GTCGCCTTCTTTGCCGGCTCGCCGGGGCTCGAACTGTCCGGCCCGGCGGTCTGCGCCACTGCCTGCTCAGCCGTCGATGCCGTTCCCGGGATGGGCTCGGCCGCCACGGCGGCTGCCTTGCGGGCGCGGCTGCGGGTCGCTGCGGGCGGAGCGCTCCCCGGTTCGGTCGCAGGAGTCGTCGAGGGTGACTCCGCCGCAGGGGCGGTGCTCGCCTTGACTGACTTTGCCGCTTTCGTCGGCTTCTTCGCGGCCTTTGTGGCTTTCGTGGCTTTCGTGGCTTTCGCGACGGCACCATTCCCGGCCGCCGACAGATCTGGCTCCGGCGCCTCTGCGGCCGCTGCGCGTTTACGTCCGCGAGCGGGTGCTCGGGGTGCAGCGGCCGGCTCGGCGAGGACACTCGGTTGGTCGGTATCGGCTGGCTGGGTCGGTGCGCGCCGGGTCCGGCGCCGCGTCCCGGGAGGTGGTGCGGTGTCTTGGGTAGGACGGTCGGCGGGGACCTCGGTGATCCCTCGGCCGTCATCAGGCTCGGTGTCGAGCATGGTTCTCCATTTCGGCCCTGCGGAACGCGGACCTGATCCTCAGGTCAGCATCCGCACGCAGGGCGCGGTTTGGCGGGTCCCCGGCTCACGCTGCGATGAGCGCCATGCCGGTGCCCGCAAAGTCTGTGGGCGCCGAGCGCGGGCGGTGGTGCGCCTGCGTACGGCGGCAATGCCGACAACGTGCTAGCGCTGCGCCCCGGCGATATCGGGCGCACCCTCCCTGGCAGCGAGAGCGCCCGCGCGGTCGGACGCGAGCGGGTCGGTGAGCTGCCCCGACTCGTCAAGCCGTCCCTGCGCCAACCTCGTCGCCCTAGCGGGCGCGGTGGGCACACAGGCGGCGACGGCGGCCAAAGCGGCGATCACGTCGTCGGGTCGAACGGCGGGAGTGACCTGCCGGACGACCGCCCCGAGTATGGCACAGCGGCCATCAGCGGCGGCCGGCCCTGTGTCGGCCACCGTTGCGTCGGAGACCACGAGCGACACCACGGCTGCCCTGGCGTCGATGGTGCGGCGCCCGTTCTTCGTCGGTCGCTCGACCAGGATTTCGGTGGCGGCAAGGAATTTCGCCACTGCCTCGCCCACCGAGGGCGCGGCCAGGCCCGGCAGCATGATCTCCCAGTGGCTGGCGTCGATCCGGTCCGCGAGGGTTCCCCCGCCAACCGGCACGCACTCCTCGATGTCAAGCCCCGGCGGCAGGCAGGCATCCAGGGCCTCCCGGACCGCGTCGGGGTCCATCGCTCTGGCGAGGCCGATCTCCAGGTACTCCGCCTCACTGGCGACACCGGTCGGAGCCGCCCCGTGATACGAGATCTTGGGGTGCGGTGAGAATCCGGCGGAGTAGCCCATCGGGATGGCCGCCCGCCGCAGGGCCCGCTCGAAGGCGCGCGCAAAGTCGCGGTGTGAGGTGAACCGCAGCCGTCCGCGCTTGGCATAGCGCAGCCGCAACCGCGCCACGACCGGTGGCGGGGGCGGCCGGTCGGGCTGGCGCGCACTCACCGGGCTGACATGGGTTCGAGCCAGCGGCCGACGACCTGCGACATCCCGTCCTGCTCGGCGGCCAGATCGGACGTCAACCGGGCCCAGTTCACCGCCGAGAGGGTCCGCGTCAGACTGACGTGAGGCTCGTGGATCACTGCGTGGGCGCGACCGGGGTCAGCGGTAGCAGGGTGCGGCCGGTCGGACCGACCTGGATGTCGGTGCCCATTCCTGGACACACCCCGCAGTCGTAGCAGGGGGTCCAGCGGCAGTCCTCGACCTCGGTCTCGTCCAATGCGTCCTGCCAATCCGACCACAGCCACTCCTTGTCCAGTCCGGAGTCGAGATGGTCCCAGGGCAGCACCTCGTGCTCGGTCCGCTCCCGGACCGTGTACCAGTCCACGTTCACGCCGTACGCCGGAAGCACGTCCGAGCAGGCGCCGATCCAGCGGTCGTAGGAGAAGTGCTCGCTCCAGCCGTCGAAACGGCCGCCGGCGCGCCACACCGCCTCGATCACCCGGCCGACCCGACGGTCGCCGCGCGAGAGCAGCCCTTCGATGATCCCCGGCTTTCCGTCGTGATAGCGGACACCGATGGCCCGGCCGAGGCTCCGGTCCGCGCTGATCGCCGTCCGGAGCAGGCGCAGCCGGTGGTCGATGGTCTCGGCGCTGGCCTGGGCGGCCCACTGGAACGGTGTGTGCGGTTTGGGCACGAATCCGCCGATGGACACCGTGCAGCGGATGTCTCGATGACCGGCGGCCTCCCGACCGGCTCGAATCACGTCCTTGGCCATGTCGGCGATCTCGAGCACGTCCGCATCGGTCTCGGTAGGCAGGCCGCACATGAAGTACAGCTTCACCTGGCGCCAGCCGTTGGCGTAGGCGGTGCTGACCGTCCTGATCAGGTCCTCTTTGGACACCATCTTGTTGATCACCGCGCGCAACCGCTCGCTGCCACCCTCCGGGGCAAAGGTGAGGCCCGAACGCCGCCCGTTGCGCGAGAGCTCGTTCGCGAGGGTGACGTTGAACGCATCGACACGGGTCGACGGCAGCGACAACGACGTGTTGGTGCCCTCGTACCGATCGGCGAGGCCCTTGGCGATGTCCTCGATCTCGGAGTGGTCCGCACTGGACAGCGACAGCAGCCCGACCTCCTCGAAGCCGGTCGAGCGCAGGCCACGATCGACCATCTCGCCGATCCCGGTGATCGAGCGCTCGCGCACCGGACGGGTGATCATCCCGGCCTGGCAGAACCGGCACCCCCGGGTGCAGCCACGAAAGATCTCCACACTCATCCGCTCGTGGACGCTCTCGGCCAGCGGGACCAGGGGTTGCTTCGGGTACGGCCAGTCGTCGAGGTCCATGACGGTCCGCTTCTGCACGCGGAAGGGGACATCCGCACGGTTGGGCACCACGCGGTGGATCCGGCCGTCGGGCAGGTAGTCGACGTCGTAGAAGCGGGGGACGTAGACCCCGCCGGTGCGAGCCAGCCGGAGCAACAGCTCGGTGCGTCCGCCGGGGCGGCCCTGCGCCTTCCACTCCTTGACCAGGTCGGTGATCTCCAGGACCGCCTGCTCACCGTCGCCGAGCACGGCGGCGTCGATGAACTCCGAGATCGGTTCGGGGTTGAACGCTGCGTGACCGCCGGCCAGCACGATCGGGTGGGCCTCGGTGCGGTCTGCGCTGTGCAACGGGATCCCGGCCAGGTCCAGCGCCTCGAGAAGGTTCGTGTAGCCGAGTTCAGTCGCGAAGCTGACGCCGAGGACGTCGAACGCCGCCACCGGCCGGTGCGCGTCCACGGTGAACTGCCCGATTCCATGCTCCCGCATCAACATTGCGAGGTCCGGCCAGACCGCATACGTGCGCTCCGCCAACGCATCTGTGCGCTCGTTGATGACCTCGTAGAGGATCATCACGCCCTGGTTGGGCAGCCACACCTCGTAGGCGTCCGGATACATCAGCGCCCAGTGCACGTCGACTGAGTCCCAGTCCTTCACGGTGGCGTTGAGCTCTCCCCCGACGTACTGGATCGGCTTGGCGACGCGGGGCAGCAACGATTCGAGCCGCGGGAACAGGGATTGCGGTGAGGTGACAGTCATGGCCGCTCCAGGGTAGCGCCGGCTCAGGTTGCCTCAGGTCAGCAGCAGCTGCTCCAGGCGCGCGGCGGCGATCCGCAGGCCGTTCAGGCCCATCACCACCAGGTAGGCGACATGCACGAACAGCGTGCCGTCGACCAGACCGGTCGTCAGGCCGCGGATCAGTTCCACCGCGTGGTAGAGCGGCGTGCACACGACAACGGCTTGGCGATTCGCGGCGTCCTCACAGTGCCGGGAAGAACAAACCGATCTCCCGGATGGCCGACTCGGCCGAATCCGAGCCGTGGACGATGTTGTTCTGTACGGCGAGGGCGTAGTCGCCCCTGATGCTGCCGGTCCCGGCCGCCACCGGGTCGGTGGCACCGGCCAGCTGACGGAACGCGCTGACGGCGCGGGGGCCTTCGGCGACCAGTGCCACGAGCGGACCGGAGGTGATGAAGTCGACCAGGTCTGCGAAGAACGGCTTTTCCGTGTGCTCGGCGTAGTGCTGCTGCGCCGTCTCACGCTCCAGGGTCCGCAGCTCCAGCGCCACCAGAGTCATCCCCTTGCCTTCGATCCGTGAGATGACCTCGCCGACGAGTCCACGGCCGACGCCATCGGGCTTGACCAGGATCAGGGTGCGCTCGGACACGGATTCTCCAACGGGTCGGACGGCGGGACCTGAGCCTATCCGCCCTCGGGAGGCGGACCCGGTCGCCTGTCTCGCAACTCGCGCTGCACCCGGATGGTGTAGAGCCAGATGGCCCCGAAAACCGCGCCGAGCACGAACATCGCAGGCTCGATGAAACCGGTCGCGATGAACGCAAGCTGCCCCACGGAACCGGCCGCGAAGCCCCACGTTCGCCGCTGCATCCCTGCGAGTACGACGAGCGCGGCGGCCAGCCCCAGCGTGGTGGCGAGGGTGACACCGCTCAGACCGCCGCCCTGGGCCACGGTGCGCGGGACCAGGAGCAGGGTCAGTCCCTCCAATGCGAGCGTGGCGGCGTACACACCGGACATCACCTTGTCGATCCGGGCCCGTTCGGGGCTCGCGGCCGTGCTCACGACGAGCCGCCCAGCAGGAGCCTGGCCTCCCCCGCCGTGACCACGGAACCGGTGACCAGGATGCCGCTGCCTCCATAGGCCTCCACGTCCTCCTCGGCCAGGCGCACGGCGGTGTCGATCGCGTCGTCCAGACGCACCTCGACGGTCACCCGATCGGCACCGAACACCTCGACGGCGATGGCGGCCAGCTCATCAGGGGACAACGCACGCGGCGAGGAGTTGGCGGTGGCAACGAGTTGCTCGGCCACCGGCTCGAGCACCTCCAGCATCCGGCGGACGTCCTTGTCCGCCATGCAGGCGACCACCACGACCAGCCGCCGGAAGTCGAATGCCTCCTGGACAGCTGCCACGGTAGCCCGCATGCCAGCCGGATTGTGGGTGGCGTCGACCAGGATCGTCGGAGCGCTGCGGACTGCCTCGAGGCGACCGGGCGCACGAACACTGGCGAAGGCAGCGCGCACGGTGTCGATGTCGACCCGGCCGCGGGCGCCGGCTCCGAAGAACGCCTCGACCGCGGCCAGCGCGACGGCTGCATTCTGCGCCTGGTGCGCGCCGTGCAGCGGAAGGAACACCTCGTCGTAGCTGCCTCCGAGGCCCTGCACGGCGATCAGCTGCCCGCCAACGGCGATCCGCCGCTCGACCAGGCCGAACTCCGTCCCCTCACGGGCCACGGTGGCATCCACCTCGACCGAGCGCCGCAGCAACCGATCCAGTGCGTCGGGCGGCTGGTCGGCGAGCACCGCGGTCGCACCGGGCTTGATTATCCCGGCCTTCTCCGCAGCGATGGAGCCGACGTCATCACCGAGGTAGTTGGTGTGATCGAGCGCGATCGGTGTGATGACCGCGATCTGGGCGTCGGCGACCGACGTACTGTCCCATCGACCACCCATCCCGACCTCCACCACCGCGACGTCGACGGGAGCGTCGGCGAAGGCGACGTAGCCCAGTGCCGTGAGCACCTCGAAGTAGGACAGCGGGATCGGCTGCCCGGAGTCGACGATCGCCAGGTACGGCGCGACGTCGTCGTACACCTCCGCGAGCCGGGCGGCGGTCACGGGGGCGCCCTCGATGCTGATGCGCTCGGTGATGGAGGCGAGATGCGGACTCGTGAACCGGCCGACGCGCAGCCCGAACCCGCGCAGCAGCTGGTCGACCATCCGCGCCGTGGACGTCTTGCCGTTCGTGCCCGTGATCTGGATGACCGGATACCCCGACTGTGGGTCCCCGAGAACGTCCATCAACGCCGCGATCCGGGTGAGGGACGGTTCCAGTCTGGTTTCAGGCCAGCGCGGGCGGAGTTCAGCCTCGACCCGGGCGAGCTCGTCGTCGGGCGCGGTGGCGGTCATCCCGGCGATGCTACGGAGGCCGCGGGACCGGCCAGGGATCCCGCCTACCGAAACCCACGAAGGTGCGGCCAGGTCGCTATCCACAGGGCAACCGCGCCCGCTCGACCCACAGCAGGGACGTGGGCACAATGGCGACCAGGAGGAACCATGTCGGACGCCTTCGCGTGGACCGTGTTCGGCACCATGCCCGCGATCCTGGTCGCCGTGGTGGCGATGCTCGGTGTGGCGCTATTCCGGTTGACCGATCGCATTGACGGCATTATCGCGATCCTCGGCGGGCGCATCGACTCCCTGAGCGGGCGCATCGACGAACTCAGCGGCGCCTTGAGCGCCCGCATCGACAACGTCGATACGCGGATGGACGGACTGGCGAGGATGGTCATTGCACAGGGAGACCGGCTCGACAAACGCATCGAGGCCCTGTAGTCGGAACGTGTCCGCGCCGTCAGGCGGACTTCTCGCGTCGCTCCCGCTTCGGCAGCTCGCGCGGCACGATCGTCGGATTGACGCGGTCCAGGACGACCTCACCGGTGATGACAACCCGTGCCACGTCCGAGCGGCTGGGCACCTCGTACATCACCGACAGCAGGACTTCCTCCATGATCGCGCGAAGCCCGCGCGCTCCGGTGCCGCGCAGGATCGCCTGGTCGGCGATTGCCTCAAGGGCGTCACCGGTGAACTCCAGCTCCACGTTGTCCAACTCGAACAGCCGCTGGTACTGCCGCACAAGGGCGTTCCTCGGCTCGGTCAGGATCGCGATGAGCGCTTGGCGGTCCAGTTTGGTCACGCTCGTGACCACGGGGACCCGCCCGACGAACTCGGGAATCATCCCGAACTTGAGAAGATCCTCAGGGAGCACTTCGGCGAACACATCGGTGGCGTCCACATCGGCTTTACCGCGGATCTCCGCACCGAAACCGATGCCCTGCTTGCCGATCCTGGCCTCCACGATCCGCTCGAGGCCCGCGAAGGCACCCCCGACGATGAACAGAACGTTCGTGGTGTCGATCTGGATGAACTCCTGGTGCGGGTGCTTGCGCCCGCCCTGCGGCGGCACGGAGGCCGTGGTCCCCTCCAGGATCTTCAGCAGGGCCTGCTGGACGCCTTCGCCGGACACGTCACGGGTGATGGAGGGGTTCTCGCTCTTCCGGGCGATCTTGTCGACCTCGTCGATGTAGATGATCCCGGTCTCGGCCCGCTTGACGTCATAGTCTGCGGCCTGGATGAGCTTGAGCAGGATGTTCTCCACGTCCTCCCCGACATAACCGGCTTCGGTGAGCGCGGTCGCGTCGGCGATGGCGAACGGGACGTTCAGCAATTTGGCCAGGGTCTGGGCGAGGTGGGTCTTGCCGCAACCGGTCGGGCCGATGAGCAGGATGTTGGACTTGGCCAACTCCACGTAATCCGCCGCGGAACCGCGCGGCCCATCGGTGCCCGCTTCGACCCGCTTGTAGTGGTTGTAGACGGCCACTGCGAGGGTCTTCTTCGCCGATTCCTGACCGATGACGTACTGCTCAAGGAAGTCGAAGATCTCCGTCGGCTTGGGCAACTCGTCGAACTTGACGTCGGAGGTGTCGGACAACTCCTCCTCGATGATCTCGTTGCACAGATCGATGCACTCGTCACAGATGTAGACGCCAGGTCCCGCAATGAGCTTCTTGACCTGCTTCTGCGACTTGCCGCAGAACGAGCACTTGAGCAGGTCACCGCCGTCGCCGATGCGAGCCACCTACGACCCTCTCTCTCGCCGCAGCGGGGTGGGCACCCCACTGCGTCCGGATGACGTTACCGGCTTGGAGCCGGGTTGCACCCCTATTGGGCAGCCGTGTTGGCCCCCGCACCGCCAGCCCACGGCTCAGGCCGGTACGGCGTTGAGCTTGCGGCTCTCGATCACATTGTCGACCAGGCCGTAGGCCTTGGCCTCCTCGGCGCCGAAGATCTTGTCACGTTCGATGTCAGTGCGGATGGTCTCCTCGGACTGGCCGGTGTGCCGGGCCAGGATCTTCTCCATCTGGTGGCGCACCCGCTGGATCTCATCGGCCTGGATCTCCAGGTCCGACAGCGAACCGCTGCCCTCGCCCGACGGTTGGTGGATGAGGATGCGCGAATACGGCAGCGCCATCCGCTTGCCCGGCGTACCTGCGGCCAGGATCACTGCCGCCGCCGAGGCGGCCTGCCCCATGACCACGGTCTGGATGTCGGGCCGGACGAACATCATCGTGTCGTAGATGGCGGTCAGCGCGGTGAACGAGCCGCCGGGTGAGTTGATGTACATGATGATGTCGCGGTCGGGATCGGTGGACTCCAGGCAGATCAACTGGGCCATGACGTCGTTCGCCGAGGCGTCGTCGACCTGCACGCCGAGGAAGATGATCCGCTCCTCGAAGAGCTTGTTGTAGGGATTGGACTCCTTCATGCCGTAGCTGGTGCGCTCGACGAAGGAGGGCAGCACGTAGCGGCTGTCGTGCCGGGTGCTCTGCGGCGTACTGCCGGGGGTATAGAGCTTGCTCACGTCGTGTCCTTTGCGGGTGGTCGGCGATGCGGTCAGCTGGTCTTGGCGGCGGGGTTGTCATCCTTGTCGGGCACCTGCCGGGCCCGGGCGACCACATGATCGACGAAGCCGTACTCCAGCGCCTGCTGGGCGGTGAACCAGCGGTCGCGGTCGGAGTCCTTCGTGATCTGTTCCACTGACTTACCGGTGTGCTCGGCGGTCAGCTGCGCCATCTCAAGCTTGCTCTGCCGGAACAGATCCGCCTGGATCGCGATATCCGAGGCCGTGCCGCCGATGCCGGCCGAACCCTGGTGCATGAGGATCCGGGCGTGCGGAAGGGCGTAACGCTTGCCCTTGGTCCCGGCCGACAGCAGGAACTGACCCATGGACGCGGCCAGGCCCATGGCGTAGGTGGCCACATCACACTCGATGAACTGCATCGTGTCGAAAATGGCCATTCCCGCGGTCACCGAGCCGCCGGGTGAGTTGATGTAGAGGTTGATGTCGCGGCCAGGCTCCTCAGCAGCAAGCAGCAACATCTGCGCGCACAGCTGGTTGGCGATCTCATCGCCCACCTGGGAGCCCAGGAAAACGATCCGCTCGCGGAGCAGCCGCTCGTAGACGGAGTCACCGAGATTCATCCCGGCAACGGCGGCCCGCATGTAGGGCGTCGACGGAGTCCTCAGCACCGGCTGGATATCGGCGGTGACCTGATGGACCGACTGGCTCACCGGTCGATAGAAAGAACTGGGGGTGCTCACAACACACCTGCCTTCACGCTGTGGGATCGCAGTTCGGGAATTAGAGAGGACCGTGCTGCCGACACTAACCGTCGGCACCGACAAGGAAGTCCCTCGCGAAGGGGTGTTCGCTGTCAGCGCAGGGAGTGCAGCAGGAGCCTCGTCAGCGGCTGTCGTCGGTGGGTACAGCGGCGGCCTCGTCCGAGTCGGGAGCGCCGTCATCCTCGGTGGCGTCCTCCGCGCTGGCGTCGCCCTCGGCCGAGGCGACCGCTGCGCCGGTGCCCGGCCCGCTGCGCAACGGGGTCAGATCCACCGGGTTGCCGCTCTCATCGGTGATCGTGGCCGCCTCCAGCAGCAGCGCCAGCGCCTTGTTCCGTCGTACGTCGGCCATCAGCGCCGGTAGCTGGCCGCCCTGGGAGAGCTGTTGGGCGAACTGCTCGGGGGGAACTCCGTAGCGGCGGGCCTGCATGACGATGTGCTGGGTGAGGTCCTCCTCGGTGACAGCCACCTGCTCCTGGTCGGCGTAGGCGTCGAGGATCAGCTGGGTGGCGACCGCCTTCTCGGCGTTGGCCCGCAACTCGGCGTCGAAGTCCTCCTCGGACTGCCCCTCCGACTCCAGGTACCCGGACAGGGTGGCGCCGGTCTCCTCCAACTGGTGCACGATGTTGTGCTTGCGCCACTCGACTTCGCTGGTCACCACCGAGTCCGGCAGCGGCACGGCGACGGATTCGATCAGTCCCTCGACCAGATGGTCACTCGCCTGCACCCCCTGCCCGACCGCCTTGACCCGCTGGATCCGGGCGCGGGCGTCGGCTCGCAACTCCGCCATTGTGTCGAACTCGCTGGCGGTCTGGGCGAACTCGTCGTCGAGCTCGGGCAGCACCTTGGACTTGACCGAGCGGACCGTGACGGCGATGTCGGCCGGCTGTCCGGCAGCCTCCCCGGTGGACAGTTCGGTCTGCAGCGCGGTCGTTTCGCCCGCTGACAGACCCACCAACGCCTCGTCCAGGCCGTCGATGAGCTGACCGCTGCCCACCTCGTGCGACATGCCGGTGGCGCTTCCGTCCTCGACCGGCTCACCGTCGAGGGTCGCCTCCAGGTCGATGCTCACGACATCGCCGTTCTCGGCCGGTCGGTCGACCCCGGTCAGGGTGGCGAACCGGTCGCGGAGGGCAGCCACCTGTTCGTCGACGTCCTCGTCGGAGACGCTCAGATCCTCCACGGTGACCGCGAGTGAATCCATCGCCGGGAGTGCCATCTCGGGGCGTACGTCGACATCGGCGGTGAACGCGACGACGTCGCCATCCTCGATCTTCGTGACCTCGATCTCAGGTCGTCCGATCACCCGTACAGCGTTGTCCCGGATCGCCTCGTCGTACGCCTTCGGTACGGCGTCGTTGACGACCTCCTCCAGAATCACCGGCCGGCCGACCCGCTGGTCGAGAATGCGACCAGGCACCTTGCCCGGGCGGAAGCCGGGAACCCGGACCTGCGCTCCGATCTTCTTGTACGCAGCGTCGAAGCTCGCCTTGAGCTCGTCGAAGGGCACCTCGACGGCAAGCCGCACCCGGGTGGGGCTCAGGGTCTCGACAGTGCTCTTCACAGACAGCTCTCCTCGACGATGTGTGGCCGGCAGCCAGTCAGCCGGTGGGCGGTCACGATCTGGCGTCCGATTCTAGAGGGCACCGGGAAGCCGGTGCCGAGCTTGCGTGATGCAGTACAACTGTGCGCATGGGACTTGTGATCGTTCTTGTCGTGCTGGCCGTCGTGTTGGGGGTCATCGGCTTCGTCGTCAATGCGCTGAAGTGGCTCCTGATCGTCGCCGTGGTCATCCTCGTCATCGGGGTCGCCCGAGGCGCGATCGCCGGCAAGAAGCGCTAAGCATCCAGTCATCCTCGGCGGGGGACCGTTGTTCGCTGGGCGATCTGCTCTCGTCCTTGGCTGGTCGGGGTGGCGGGATTTGAACCCACGGCCCCCCGCTCCCAAAGCGGGTGCGCTACCAAGCTGCGCCACACCCCGTGGCAGCAGAAGTGTAATGGCCGCCGGCGGCTACCCTGACGGCGTACGCCGATCGGCGGCACCGCGGGTGTAGCTCAATGGTAGAGCCCCAGTCTTCCAAACTGGCTACGCGAGTTCGATTCTCGTCACCCGCTCCATGTGGCAACACACCAGGCCGAAACCCCTGACCTCCGGAAGCAGCGGGGAGTGGACCGCGGTATGCGGTGGCCACCGGCAACGGCTCGCCTCGCTCGTCGGGGATGTCCACCTCGGTGCGGGCCAGCTCCCGCATCAGGACGTCGCCGTCGACGCTGTCCGGGTCGGATTCCGCGCGGAGAGTCGCCTGTCGGCGGTCCGCAGCACCGCCCGGCCGGCCTCGGCTGCGCCCTCGTGGAGAAACTCGGTTGGACTCACGTCCGCCCCGGAGTAGACAGGGCCACCGTGACCCTCTCGAACGTGCTTCTGCGCGCCCCCACCGCCGAGGAGTTCCCGGCGATGTGGCGCTCCCTCATCGACGCCTTCGGCGAGCCTCTCCACGAGTCGGATCAGGACCTGGAGCAGCGCGCCTTCGAGCCTGACCGGAGCCTGATCGCCGTCGATGGCGAGGACGTCGTCGCGACAGCGGGCATCTTGAGTCGGGAGCTAACGGTCCCGGGCGCCATCATGGCGATGGCGGGGGTCACCCTCGTCTCCGTCGCCCCGACACATCGGCGGCGCGGCCTGCTGACCACGATGATGACGCGCCAGCTCACCGAATTGCATGAGCAGGGTGGCGAGTCGGTTGCGACGCTGTGGGCCTCGGAGGCGCCGATCTACCAGCGCTTCGGGTACGGCAACGCAGCGCCCCGGGCAGTCCTGACTGGCGCAACCCGCGAGACTGCCTTTCGGCCCGAGGTGGACCTGGGCACCGGCCGTGTACGCCGGCTCAGCGAGGACACGGTGCGTCCGCACGCCAGGGCCGTCTACGAGGAGCTGCGGCCGAGTGCGGTCGGGTGGCTCGACCGGTCCGACATCTGGTGGACCCGCCGCCACTACGACCCGGACCACCAGCGCGAAGGCCATACCGAGCTGCGTTTCGCGGTGCACGAGGAGCGCGACGGGCAGGTCACCGGTTGGGCGTCGTACCGGATCAAGGGCGACTTCGGACCGACCGGCCCGAACGGGCTGATGGCCATTCTCGATGTGAGTGCGACGACTCCCCCGGCGTACGCCGCGCTGTGGCGGTTCCTGCTCGACCACGACCTCGTCCGTCGGTTCCGCCGCCGGATGTGCTCCACCGACGAAGCGCTGCAGCACCTGGTGCAGAATCCGCGGGCTGTTCAGACCGAGCTCAGCGACGCGCTGTGGGTACGGTTGGTCGACGTCGACCGTGCGCTGGCCGCCCGGCGGTACAGCACCGAGCTCGACGTTGTCCTCGACGTCGAGGACGACAGGTGCCCCTGGAACGCCGGCCGATGGCGGCTGAGCGCCGGCCCGGACGGCGCTGAGTGCGTGTCAACAACGGCTCCGGCCGACCTGCGGCTGACGAGCACCGAACTCGGCGCCGGTTATCTCGGCGGTGCCTCGTTGACGGCGCTCGCTCGCGCGGGCCGGGTGAGCGAGCTGACTACCGGGTCCCTGCAGCGCACGGCGACTGCCTTCGGCTGGCACACCGCGCCCTGGTGCCCGGAGGTCTTCTGACACCCTGCGGGGATGACAGTTGTACCCGCCGGGAATCCCGAGCTCGGCTTCACCGCGCAGGCGATGCTCTGCGACTCCGCTGCAGCCGTGGAGGGAAAGCTCTACGTGCAGGGCGGCGGCTGGAACGCGATCGGGGCCGCGGCGATGCCTTTCACCGCACCCCGCATCGGGATGGCTCTGCTCATCGGCGTCCCGTACGGCGACACCGAACGCCGGCACCAGCTCAGCGTCGGTCTGGCCGACGAGGACGGCTCTGCTCTGCCGCTGGGGCCGGTGACCGACGCCGGCCGGGCCACCCACCTGCAGCTTGGTTTCGAGGTCGGGCGGCCGGCTCAGCTCCCGCCCGGGGACACCCAGCTGCTGCCGTTCGCCCTGAACATCGACGGCTATGTATTCGCTCGACCCGGCGGCTACGCGTTCGTCATCGCGATCGACCAGCAGGAGATCACCAGGCTCCGCTTCCGCGTCCACGTCCGGTCGCCGTAACGCCCCAGCCGGCTCGTCATTGCGATGCGCTCTCTCCCGCCACGCCGGCCTGCTCCCGCCAGGGCAACCGCGACGCCGTCCGGGTTCTTCACGGCACACCCACGTCCCCTGGTGCACCGACACCCTCCGCTGAAGGTTGGCAGCGGGGGCACCAGAACAAGTTCCTCGCCAGCAGAACCTGCGTTCGTACTGTGGTGCCACAGATCAGACAATGGTCACCGTCTCGCCGGTAGACGTAAACCCGGCTGCGGCGGCGATGGTCGGGCCGGGTTGTCACGATCGCACCCCGGCGTACGCCGTCACGCATCAGAGCCACCAGGTCGGTCCACATCGCCGACCACTGGTCCGGAGGCAGGTCGTGTCCGGGACGGAACGGATCGATCCCGTGCCTGTACAGCAACTCGGCGCGGTAGACGTTGCCGACGCCGGCGAGCACCGACTGATCCATCAGCAGCGCCGCGATGGGGGCACGGCTACGACCGATCCGTGCGTACGCGCGGTCCGGGTCGGCATTGCGCCGCAGTGGGTCCGGGCCCAGCCGATTGCGGATCGCGGTGACGTCGGGCCGGGTGAGCACTTCACAGGCAGTCGCACCGCGCAGCTCCCACCAGGCCTGCTCCGTCCACAGTCGCAGGCGGAGGGCCCCCCGCGGCGACGGCATCGGCTGCGTACCGGAGCGCCACTCGCCGTACAGACCGAGATGCACGTGCAGCCAGAGCGCCCCGTCGTACTGGTGGAGCAGGTGCTTTCCGACCGCCTCGGCGCGGATCAGCGTTCGCCCGTCGATCAGCGCAGCGCCCGCAGCGAAGCGACCCTGTGGACTGTCGGCCCGGCAGACATGCCCGCGCAGGGTGCGGTTGTGTTCCCGCGCCTGGCGGTAGATCGTGTGTCCTTCGGGCACGATGCTCCGATCGTCAGGGGGTCTGCGTGAGCGACGAGCCGCGCCGGCGACGGCGAACCCGTGAGGACAGCACCGCCTCGACCCAAGCAGAGGCCTGGGTTCCCGCCGCACCCGGGAGCACCCGTGCTGCTCGTGCGGGCGGCGAGGGTGTCGACGCCGAGCGAGGCCTCCGGGGACTCGTGGGAGCCGGCCCCTCACAGGTCAATCCTCGAGCTGCGATGCGTGCGAGGGACGCCTCCCGCCCTCGCCCGGAGGACGTGTCGGCCGCTGAGAACGAGGTGGTCATCGTCCACCGGCACTGGCGACCACCACCGGATTAGTCGACCAGTTACCCCGCGACCGACTCCGCGTCCACCAACCCACGTCCCAAGCCAAACCCAGCAAGACCGCGACAACACCCGTTGTTCAGGAGTCTCCTAGTGCTCGCTGGTCAGTTCACGTGTTCCCTCGTACGCCGAAACCTGTGCGATCCGGCGCTCGTGTCGCTCGCCGCCACTGAATGCGGTGCCGAGAAAGGTGTCGACGATGTCTGCCGCCTCGGCAGCGGTGTGCATGCGTGCGCCGACACTGACGACGTTGGCGTCATTGTGCTGCCGCGCGAGCTGCGCAACCTCGGCGCTCCAGGCCAGCGCCGCGCGTACGCCCGGCACCTTGTTGGCAGCGATCTGCTCGCCATTTCCCGAGCCGCCGATCACGACGCCGAGGCTGTCGGAGTCCGCGACCACCGCGGCGCCCGTCGCGATGCAGTACCCGGGGTAGTCGTCGTCCGGGTCGAAGACATGCGGGCCCACATCGACGACATCGTGGCCGGCGGCGCCGAGCCGCTGGAGCAGATGCCGCTTCAACTCGAATCCGGCATGGTCTGAACCGAGGTACACACGCATCAACGGAGTCTGTCATCCAGGTCTGCGACGCGGGCCCCGCGGACCGGAGGCATTGCATGGGTGAGCCGGCGACTGCGCCGACGATGCAGCCGAGGACCGAGGCGGTGCTCGGCGTGGACGGCTGCCCGGGCGGTTGGCTCGGGGCTGCCGTCACCGGCCGCGAGGTCAGCTGGTTGCTGCTCGCCGACGCCGCCGCCATCCTTGCCGTCGACGCCAGTGCCATCGGGATCGACATCCCGATCGGCCTGCCGGAGTCGGGGCGGCGGGAGTGCGACGTGGCCGCGCGCCTCGCCCTGGGCGTGGCCCGCAACTCGGTGTTCTTCACGCCGGTCCGCGCCACCCTCGCCGCCGGGTCCTATCCGGAGGCCAACGCGCTGAGCCGTGACGTCACCGGGAAGGGCATGTCGAAGCAGACGTGGAACATTCTCGACCGCATCGCCGACGTGGACTCGGCACTCGGCGAACCGCCGGACCCACGGATTGTCGAAGTGCATCCGGAGCTGTCATTCCGGCGCCTCGACCCCGCCGTCGGCTCCCCGAAGCGGACCGCCGCCGGAGCGGGCCAGCGAATCAGCGCCCTGGGGCGCTGGCTCGACGTCGCCGAAGCGATCGCCCGGGTGCCACCCGGACCCACCCTTGACGACGCGCTGGACGCGCTCGTCGCGGCTTGGTCGGCTCGCCGGTGGTTGAGCGGAACCGCCTCGGCGCTCCCCGCCGGCGACCCGCCTCTGGACGCGCTAGGACGGCCGATGCGGATCGTCAGCTGACCCGGCCACGGTCAGACGGTGCCCCTTTGTCCGACTCCGTCACACGGTGCCCAATTGTCGGACTCCGTCAGACGGTATCGAACTGGGGGCCTTCGGTCCGCGTCCGCTTGAGCTCGTGGAAGTAGGGCCAGCCGGCCAACAGCCGCGCCCCATCGAACACCTTGCCGGCGTCTTCCCCCTTGGGAACCCGACTGATGACCGGCCCGAAGTAGGCCGTGCCGTCGACGTGCAGAACCGGTGTACCCACGTCCTCGCCGACCGGGTCCATGCCTTCGTGGTGGCTGGCCCGCAGTGCCTTGTCGTAGTTCTCGGAGTCCGCGGCATCAGCCAGCTCCAGAGGCAGTCCCACCTCGGTGAGGGCGGCCTCGATCATGTCCCGGCCGATACCTGCCTGCTCATGGTGGATGCGGCCACCCATCGCGGTGTAGAGGTCCCCGAGGACCTTGTCACCGTACTGATCGGCAGCTGCCATGACCACCCGCACCGGACCCCACGACTCGTCCATCTTCGCCTGGTATGCCTCTGACAGGTCGCGGCCCTCGTTGAGCACAGCCAGCGACATGACGTGCCACCGCAGGTCGATCGTGCGCACCTTCTCCGCCTCCAGGATCCACCGGGAGGTGAGCCAGGCCCAGGGACAGAGGGGGTCGAACCAGAAGTCAACGGTGGTGGGCTTATCGGCTGCCGAGTTCACAGGGTCTCCTCGTTTAGGGGTCAGGCACTCATAGGGACCAGCGTCGCCGGCCAAGGAGACATTCCCCCCGCGCTGCGTGGGAGACTGCGTTGTCACTTCATCGACGAGAGGCGCACACCGCTGTGGCCGTCCCGAACCTCACCAGGACCGACGCCGAGACCCGCGCCCGGCTGCTCCGGGTGACCTCGTATGACGTTGCGCTGGATCTCACCGACGGAGGGGGCAAGCCCGGTGACCGGACGTTCGGCTCCCGCACGACAGTTCGTTTCGACTGCACCGAGCCCGGTGCGGACACCTACATCGACGTGATCGCCGACGGATTCCGGGAAGTAACCCTGAACGGCGAGGACGTGGACGTCTCGGCGTATACCCACGCATCCGGGATCGCGTTGACCGGGCTGGGCGCCGACAACGTTCTCGTCGTCGATGCGGACTGTCTCTACACGAACACCGGGGAGGGACTGCACCGGTTCGTGGACCCGGTCGACGGCACGGTCTACCTGTACTCGCAGTTCGAGACCGCAGACGCCAAACGGATGTACACCTGCTTCGACCAGCCCGACCTCAAGGCGGAGTTCACGTTCACGGTGACCGCTCCCGATGACTGGGAGGTCGTCTCGAACGCACCGGAGAAGTCCACAGAGGACGGTCCCGGCGGGTCGAAGATCGTGCACTTCGCCACCACTGCGCCGATGTCGCCGTACATCACGGCTCTAGTGGCCGGTCCCTACTACGTCGCACGGGACAGTCACGACGGGATCCCGCTCGGCATCTACTGTCGGGCCTCACTCGCGGCCCACCTCGATGCCGACGAACTCTTCTCGATCACCAAGCAGGGCTTCGACTTCTACCACCGGGTCTTCGACTACCGGTATCCCTTCGGCAAGTACGACCAGCTCTTCGTGCCGGAGTTCAACGCCGGCGCGATGGAGAATGCCGGCTGCGTGACGTTCCTCGAGGACTACGTCTTCCGGTCGAAGGTCACCGACTACTCCTATGAGCGGCGCGCCGAGACGATCCTGCACGAGATGGCGCACATGTGGTTCGGCGACCTCGTGACGATGCGGTGGTGGGACGACCTCTGGCTCAACGAGTCCTTCGCGACGTACATGAGTGTCCTGTGCCAGTCCGAGGCAACCCGTTTCACGAATGCCTGGACCACTTTCGCCAACGTGGAGAAGACGTGGGCCTACCGGCAGGACCAGCTGCCCTCCACGCACCCGATCGCCGCCGACATACCCGACGTCCAGGCCGTCGAGGTGAACTTCGACGGGATCACGTACGCCAAGGGGGCTTCGGTCCTCAAACAGCTCGTCGCGTACGTCGGCCGAGACGCCTTCCTGGATGCGATGAAGACCTACTTCCGCCGGCATGAGTACGCCAACACGACGCTGGCAGACCTGCTCGCGGAACTGGAGTCCGCCTCCGGCCGCGATCTGTCCGGGTGGTCGGCGCTGTGGCTGGAAACCACTCAGATCAACACGCTGCGCCCGGAGTTCACGGTGGACGAGGACGGCCGGTACTCCTCCTTCGAGGTGCTGCAGTCCGCGGTGCCTGAGCACCCGACCCTGCGCCCGCACCGGCTTGCCGTGGGGCTCTACTCGGCCGGCGCAGATGGCCTGATCCGCACCACCCGGGTAGAACTCGATGTCGACGGCGACCGCACGCCGGTGCCTGAGTTGGTCGGCCTCGCGGCCGCAGACCTCGTGCTGGTCAACGACGATGACCTGACGTACTGCAAGCTGCGCCTGGACGCGCGTTCGCTGGCCACGCTGACCGACCGGATCGGCGAGTTCACCGATTCCCTGCCCCGGGCCCTGTGCTGGACGGCGGCGTGGGACATGACCCGCGACGCCGAGCTCGCGGCGCGCGACTACCTCCGGCTCGTGCTGTCCGGCATCGACGCCGAGAGCGAGATCGGGATGGTCCAGACGCTGCTGCGCCAGGTGCAGGCGGCGCTGGCGTCCTACGCCGATCCCTCGTGGTCCGCCGAGGGCTGGTCGACGCTCGCGGACAAGGCATGGGAGGCCATGCAGGCCGCGGAACCTGGTGGTGACCACCAGCTGGCCTGGTCGCGAACCTTTGCCGCGGCCGCCCGCAGCGACAAGCACGCGCAGCTGCTCGGCGGTCTGCTCGACGGGTCGGTGGTCGTGCACGGGCTCGCCGTCGACACCGACACCCGCTGGGCCCTCCTGCAGGGCCTGGTCGCCATCGGTGGCGCAGGCACGGCGGAGATCGCCGCGGAGTTGGACCGCGACACCACCGCCACGGGCCAGCGCCACGCCGCGACCGCCGATGCGCTGCGGCCCGACGCCGGGGCCAAGGCCGAGGCGTGGCGCCGTACGACCGAGGACGACGAGCTGACCAATGCGATCAACCGGGCGATCGTCGTGGGCTTCTCGCACCCCGCACAAACCGAGCTGATGCAACCCTATGTCAGCCGCTATTTCGAGGTCATCGGCGACGTCTGGGCACGGCGGTCCAGTGAGATAGCGCAGCAGGTCGTCGTCGGGTTGTTCCCGAACATCGTCGAGCAGTCAACAGTGGACGCAGCAGACGCGTGGCTGGCGCAGGAGGACCATCCGCCGGCCTTGCGACGACTGGTGAGCGAGGGCCGCGACGGGGTGCGGCGAGCGCTGCACTGCAGGGCGGCAGACTCAGCCGCCTCCCGAGGCTGACATCCAGACGGCGCGACGCCGCACGCCGGGCACATCATCAGCGCCGGAGGAGGGCTGCCTTTCCGGCCTGGTCGGCGAGCATCCGCAGGCCGTTGACGATGCCGCCGACCAGGTCGCCGCCGGTGAACGACGCGGTCATGGACAGCGCGGCCAGCGCGCAGGCCCGGTCCGGCAGCCGCTTGGCGGTGTGCTCGCCGGTGACGATCTCCAGCCGACGCTCCCCCGGTGACACGGCGACCAGCACACTGTCAGCTGCCGCGGCACCCAGTGCAGCATGCATGTCCTCGGCCATCCGCCGCGGGGAGGCGTCGAGTACCCCGACGTACAGGCTGAACTGAACGCCGGTTTCGCGGCTGGACAAGGTGAGAGCCTCGTCGAGCCGGGACAGCTGCTTGGCTGTGAAGGGTCCGGCCGGTACGCCGGAGCGGTCCTCGTCCTCACCAGGTACCACTGGCTCCCCCTTTCGCCGTACGCAGGGAGTGCTCGCCGGATGTGACCCCGGCGGTCAACTCCGGGAGGTCGTGCGCCGGTGAACTCGCGCGCTCCGGGCGCGGCAGGTACCAGACGTCGTCATGGCTCCACCCACGCCCAGGGCGGTAGCGGGGTTTGCGCCGGCCGCCTCCCGCGAAGACGAGCACCGCCAGCACGGCGGTTCCCAGGGCGGGCAGGCCGACGTAGATCAGCACGGTCTGGACCACTGTCACGGATGCACGGTAGCGAACGACACGCGATGGGGGCTCACCACATGCCGGGGTGTCGCTGCGCCCAGGGCTGCGCCGCCTCGAGCTGCGCGGACAAGGCGATCAATGTCGCCTCGTCGGCCGGTCGCCCGACGAGCATCATCCCCAGCGGCAGGCCCTCCGGAGTCCACTGCAGCGGGATGCTCACCGCCGGCTGCCCCGTCATGTTGTACACAGCGGTGTACGCCGAGAACTGCTTCTGCAGCTCGAAGTCCGGCGCCCCCTGGCCATCGGCGAAGAACCAGTCCACTGGCCGCGGTGGCAGCGTGCACACCGGAGCGAGCAGCACGTCGTACTCCGACAGGGCAGCAACCGCCGACCGGCAGTGCTGCTGCAGCGTGGTGAGCGCGGTCATCGCCTGCTGCCCACTCGCCGCCATGCCCCGCTCGCGCAACCATTGGGTCAGCGGCTCCAGCTCACCGGTCCGCGCTGGGTCGATCGGCAGGGTGGTCGCAGCCAGGCTCCAGACGACCTCGAAGTGCGGGATCAGCTCCGCTGTCAGCGGCGCCTCGATGTCCTCGACGTCATGGCCGAGAGTTTCCAGCAGCCTGCTGGTGTCCTCCCACGCCGTGCGGACCGCGGCGTCGACGACGGCGCCCGGAACCACCGGGTCGACGTACCGGCCCACCCGCAGCCGCCCGGGGTCGCGGTCGGCATGGCCGAGGAAGGACTCACCGGCGGGTAGCGGCGCGGCCCAGTAGGGGTCACCGGGCATCGGACCGGCCATCGCGTCGAGCATCGCCGCCGCGTCGCGCACGGTGCGCGCCATCGGCCCGATGACGCCGAGCCCGGTGACGTTTCCGGCGTACGGACCGCCGCTGACCCGACCGCGCGCGGTCTTGATCCCGAACAGACCGCACACGCTGGACGGGCTGCGGATCGAGCCACCGCCGTCCGAGCCCTGCGCGAACGGCACCAGCCCGGCCGCCACCGCCGCGCCAGCGCCGCCGCTGGAGCCGGCAGCCAGCCGGCCGAGATCCCAGGGGGTCCGCGCCGCCGGCGCGATGGCGGGCTGGGTGTAGCAGGGAAATCCGAACTCGGGCGTGTTCGTCTTGCCGAGATTGATCGTGCCCGCGGCCCGCAGCTTGGTCACCACGTAGTCATCCACGTCCGGCACGAAGTCGATCATCAGTGCCGAGCCGAACGTCGTACGCAGTCCGGCGGTGCTGTTGAGGTCCTTGATCGCCGTCGGCACGCCGTGCAGGAGCGGCAGGTCCCCGCCCTCGACCACTGCCTGTTCGGCCACCCGGGCCTGCGCCAGAGCCTGCTCGGAGGCGACCGTGATGAACGCCCCCACATCGTCGTTGTGCGCGGCGATCCGAGCGAGATAGTGCTCGACCAGGGCGACCGGGCTCACCTCCCGGTTGCCTACGGCGGCGGCCTGTTCCAGAGCGCTCAGGTCGTGCAGGTCTCCCATACCTCGGGAGGCTAACCGCGGCCGGCGGCTAGCCTGAGCCAGGTGTCGGGAACTGAACGGACGATGGCCGAGGACCTGGACCGCGCCGATCCGCTGGCGGCGTTCCGGGACCGCTTCCTCGTCCCGGACAGCGACCTGGTCTACCTCGATGGCAACTCCCTCGGCCGGCTGCCGGCAGCAACGCCGGGGCGGCTCGCCGAGGCGGTGACCGAGCAGTGGGGGCGGGGGCTGATCAGGTCCTGGGAGCACTGGATCGAGCTTGCACAGTCCATCGGCGACGAGATCGCGGCGGCCGTCGTGGAGGCTGACCCGGGCGAGGTCGTCGTCTCCGACTCGACGACCGTCAACCTGTACAAGCTGGCGGCAGCGGCTCTGGACGCGCGGCCCGGCCGCCGGGTCCTGCTCACCGATGATGACAACTTCCCCACCGATTCCTACGTCTTCCAGGGGCTGGCCGCCGCCCGCGGGCTGGAGCTACGGGTCATCGAGACCGATCTCGATGACGGACTGGCCCCGGCGGCGGTGCGGTCTGCCCTCGACGAGGACGTCGCGCTCGTGTCGTTCTCGCACGTCGCCTACCGCAGCGGGGCGATCGCGGACATGGCCACCATTACCCGGCAGGCCCACGACGTTGGCGCCCTGACGCTGTGGGACCTGTCCCACTCCGGCGGCTCGATCCCGGTGCCGTTGCGGTCCTCCGGCGCGGATCTGGCGGTCGGCTGCACCTACAAGTACCTCTGCGGAGGCCCCGGCGCCCCGGCTTTCCTCTATGTCCGCCGGGACCTGCAGGAGGAGTTGCAGCAGCCGATCTGGGGCTGGTTCGGCCAGCGGGACCAGTTCGCGATGGCCGGGCAGTACGACGCCGCGCCCGGGGTGACCCGCTTCCTGGTCGGCACTCCCGCGGTGCTGTCGATGATCGGCGTACGCGAGGGGGTGCGGATCGTCGCCGAGGCCGGGATCGGCGCGTTGCGCGCCAAGGGACAGGCGCTCACGGAGTACCTGATCGAGCTGGCCGACGAGTGGCTCATCCCGCTCGGCTTCCGGTTGGCCTCGCCGCGCGACTCAGAGCGGCGCGGATCGCACGTGTCCCTGCACCACCCGGAGGCATGGCGGATCTGCCGCGCCCTCATCGAGCGCTACGACGTCGTACCGGACTTCCGCACACCCGACCGGCTGCGACTCGGGCCGGCGCCGCTGACGACGTCATACGCCGACGTCTGGGACGCGCTGGACCGGCTGCGTCGGCTGGTCGAGTCCCGCGCCCACGAGGCGTACCCGACACAACGCCCCCGAGTCACCTGACACGTCGGACGCCCCGACCTGAGATAGGGGAATCAACGCCTTGGCCGACGGGGACAGGTGATCTCCCCGTTCTCACCGGACGGGCAGAATCAGGCGCTGACCGGCTCGGGCACCCCGAGCCACGAATTCCACCGCGGGTCCGGATCGCGGTGTCCCAGCACACGCCAGGTCATCCCGGCCGGGACCCGCGGCGTCGAGCGCAACCGCCACCCCAGCTCGTTCAGG
Organism: Geodermatophilaceae bacterium; assembly: GCA_013695665.1. Lineage (GTDB taxonomy): Bacteria > Actinomycetota > Actinomycetes > Mycobacteriales > Geodermatophilaceae > JACCTY01. The sequence continues at coordinate 23,003 of JACDAB010000176.1, forward strand.
GTGCGGTCGGCCTTGATGTGGTTGCAGCGCCGGCAGGCGGCCACCACGTTGTCCCACGTATGTGGTCCCCCGCGGCTGCGGGGGACTACATGGTCGATGCTGGTGGCCGCGGCGCCGCAGTAGGCGCACCGCCCGCCGTCCCTGGCGAATACGCCTTTGCGGGAAAGCGGGACCTGCACCGGATGAGGAACCCGCACGTAGCGGGTCAGCCGCACGACCGCCGGGATGGCGATCACGGTGGTGGCACTGTGCAGTGATTGGTCGGAGTCCTGCACGGCGACCGCCTTCGCGGCCAAGATCAGGATGACGGCGCGCCGCGACGACACGACGCACAACGGCTCATACGTCGCGTTCAGCAACAGCGTCACGGTCGTCAGACCCACCGGCCACCTCCGAGCAGCGCCAAGTCAACCCGACAACTGGTCAGGATGCACGCGTTATCGCCCGTCGGCGCTCGCGTCTCGTCCGCACGAGTGAGCCAGGGTGAGCCAGGGTGGGCCGGGGTGGGCGCCGCAGCAGCAGCAACGGGTGGGCAACCCCAGCACGTAGGGTTCGCCGGGTGAACCTCTCCTACCCGCCGGCCGAGCGCAGCGATCAGGTCGACGTTCTGCACGGGCATGCCGTGGCCGACCCCTACCGCTGGCTGGAGTCAGTCGACGACCCGCGGACGCTGGCATGGGCGCAGGGGCAGGACGACCTGGCCAGGGCGCAGCTGGATCCCCTGGCTGGGCGGACACAGCTGCGGGACCGGCTCGGTGCACTGTTGCGCGCCGGCTCGGTGACGCCGCCGGTCTGGCGGGGCGGGCGAGCGTTCTACACCTGCCGGGAGGCCGACCAAGAACACGCGGTGTTGCTGTTGCGCGAGGCCGACGGTAGCGAGCGGGTGCTCCTCGACCCTACCGAACTCGACCCCGCCGGGACGACGACGCTGGACGCCTGGGTCCCGAGCGTCGAGGGCGAGCGGCTGGTCTATCAGATCTCCGTCGGAGGCGACGAGGAGTCCTTGCTGCATGTGATCGACGTGGCTACCGGCGACCTGCTCGACGGTCCGATCGGGCGCTGCCGCTACTCCCCCGTCGGCTGGCTCCCGGGCGGTGCGCAGCTGTACTACGTCCGGCGCCTCCCGCCCGACGCCGTCCCGGCCGGCGAGGAGCAGTTCCACCGGCGGGTCTGGCGGCACACGGTCGGCTCGGATCCCGACCTCGACGTCGAGGTCCACGGCGCCGGCCTGGAACCGACGAACTATTACGACATCCACGTCTCGAGGGACGGCCGCTGGCTGACCGTCGCAGCCAGCGCCGGCACGGCGCCGCGCGACGACGTCTGGGTGGCCGACCTGGCCGCCTCCGGCCCGCTGCAGGAGGTGCAGGTCGGCATCGACGCGCGGTGCGCAGCCTGGGTCGCGCATGACGGCCGGCTCTATCTGCTCACCGATCGCGACGCCCCCCGCCGCCGGCTCTGCGTGACCAGCCCGACGACGCCGGCGTACGACGGCTGGCGCGATGTTGTTCCCGAGTCACCCAGCGAGGTGTTGCAGGACGTCGCACTGGTCGACGGCCCCCACGACGGCCCGCTCGTCCTGGCCGCCCACGGTCGTGACGCGAGCAGCCGGTTGTCCGTCGTCGATCCCACGAACGGCACCCGGATCTGCACGGTGGACCTGCCAGGGGTTGGCTCCGTGACCGGCCTCACCGCCCATCCGGGCGGCGGAAAGCAGGCCTGGATCGGATACACAGACTTCAGTACCGCCCCGTCGGTGCTGATGTGGGACAGCACCGCGCCGTACGCCACCAGCAGCTGGGCAAAGGCACCCGGCGACGCGCCGGCGGTGTCCGCCGAGGTGAGCGAGGTGCACTACCCCTCCGCGGACGGGACCACGATCCACATGTTCGTCATCAGCCCCGACGGTGTCGCCGACGAACCCAGGCCCACCGTGCTCTACGGCTACGGCGGGTTCAACGTCGCGCTGGCACCGGCGTACTCGGCCGCAATGCTGTCCTGGGTCACCGCGGGTGGGGTTTGGGCCGTGGCCAACCTGCGCGGCGGTTCGGAGAACGGCGAGGAGTGGCACCGCGCGGGCATGCGGGCGCACAAGCAGAACGTGTTCGACGACTTCGCCGCAGCAGGGGAGGCCCTGGTCGGCGGCGGCTGGACCACGCCCCCCCAGCTGGGGATCATGGGCGGCTCGAACGGCGGGCTGCTCGTGGGGGCCGCGCTCACCCAGCGCCCTGAGCTGTTCGCCGCGGTGGTGTGCAGCGCGCCGTTGCTGGACATGATCCGCTACGAACGATTCGGCCTGGGCCGGACCTGGAACGACGAGTACGGCACGGCCGCCGAGGCCGAGGAACTGGCCTGGCTGCTCGGCTATTCGCCCTACCACCGTGTCGTCGCCGGTACGGCGTACCCGGCGGTGCTGTTCACGACGTTCGACGCCGACACGCGCGTCGACCCGCTGCACGCACGCAAGACCTGCGCCGCGCTGCAGCACGCGACGACCGCGGGCGCCCCGATCCTGCTGCGCCGCGAGCTCGACGTCGGGCACGGCCAGCGATCGGTCAGCCGCACCCTGGACCTGGCAGTCGATCAGCTCGCGTTTCTGGCCGCGCAGACCGGCCTCACGGTGCAGTGAGCGTCGACAGCATCGTCGTACTTGCGCAACCGGACTGTCTCGACGAGCCCGGCGGCACCCTGTGCACGCTCGTCTACGAGGTGACCGGGCTGGAGTGGCTGGCGGCGAGTGCCGACACGCTGGTCGCCAAGCCGGCCAAGATCCTGCTGATAATTCTCCTCGCCCTGCTGGTCCGCTTCCTGCTCCACCGCGCGATCCGCCGGATTACCCGCACCACCGGCGAGGGCGTGCTGCCGGCTGTTCTGCGGCCCATGCAACAGCGGACCGCCGGCGTTCTCCCACTGGTGGGGGAACGCCGCCGGCAGCGCTCGGAGACCATCGGATCGGTGCTGCGGAGCGTGGTCTCGCTGATAACGCTCTCGATAGCCACAATGCTCATCCTCGGCGAACTCGGAATCAACCTGGCCCCGATCGTGGCAAGTGCGGGCATCGTGGGCGTCGCACTCGGATTCGGCGCGCAGAACCTCGTCCGCGACTTCATCTCCGGGATCTTCATGATCCTGGAGGACCAGTACGGCGTCGGCGACGTCGTCGACCTGGGTGAGGCGACGGGCAGCGTCGAGGCGATGGGTCTTCGGGTGACCACATTGCGGGATGTGAACGGCATGGTCTGGTACGTCCGCAACGGCGAGATCCTGCGGGTGGGCAACCGGACGCAGGGCTATGCCCAGGTTGTGCTGGACCTACCGGTGGCACACAGCACCGATCTGGACGCGGCTCGGGCGGCCATGAAGGAGGTCGCCGACCAGTTGAAGGCCGATCCGGACTGGTCCGAGTCGATGCTCGACGACCCGCAGGATCTCGGCGTGGAGGCCATCACGGCCGAAGGCATCATGTTGCGCCTGCAGGTCAGGACCAGCACCGCTGACCAGTGGCGGGTGGCCCGGGAACTCCGGCTGCGCATCAAGGAGCGCTTCGACGCCGACGGGATCAGGACTCCCCCGCCGTACGGCGCGTTGCGGCCAGACCTCGGTCCCGGCGTGATCAGCTGAGCGACGACGAGCCGGAGGGGCGCCCCGTCGCCACCTGCAGGCGGATAGGTAAGGATTACCGCACGATGGGGAAGCATTCACCGACCGCCGAGTCTGGTGGGGACTCCACGGTCGGGCCGGCCGAGGATCGTGCGGCCACCTACCGTGAGGTCTTCGCGGTCCGGGAGTTCCGCTACCTGTTCAGCGCCTACCTGCTGTCGCTCGTCGGTGATCAGCTGGCAAAAGTCGCGCTGAGCATCATCGTCTTCGAACGGACCGGATCCGCACTCCTGTCCGCGGTGACATTCGCCGTCAGTTATCTACCGTGGTTGATCGGTGGGCCGCTGCTGTCGGTGTACGCCGACCGCCATCCGCGGCGCCAGGTCATGATCATCTGCGACCTGATCCGGATGGTCCTGGTGGGTTCCCTCGCGCTGCCGGGGATGCCGCTGTGGGCCCTGGTGACGTTGCTGTTCATCTCCAACCTGTTCACTCCACCGTTCGAGGCCGCCCGGGCGGCCACCACACCGGAGGTGCTCAGCGGGGACAAGTACGCAGTCGGGCTCGCCATGAGCAGCATCACCGCGCAACTGGCCCAGGCGATCGGTTTCCTCGCCGGCGGGGCCCTCGTCGTCCTCGTCTCCGCGCGGGGGTCCCTGCTGATCGACGCGGCGACCTTTGCGGTGTCGGCGATCCTGCTGCGCATCGGCGTACGACCGCGGCCGGCAGCAAGCCCGGATCGGGACGCCACCCTGTGGTCTGATGCGAAGCACGGCATGCGGGTCGTGTTCGGGATCCCGAGGGTGCGCTGGTTCATCTTGATGCTGTTCGTGGCTTCGGCCTTCGCCTATGCCCCCGAAGGTCTGGCGGCCGCCTATGCAGCCGAGTTGGGGCAGGGTCCCGCCGCGGTCGGACTTCTGCTCGCCGCGAGCCCCCTCGGGTTGGTCGTCGGCGGCGTCGTGATCGGCCGGATGCTGCGACCCAGCCAGCGCCAGGCCTTGCTGGTCCCCTTGGCCGTGCTGTCGGTTGTGATGTTGATTCCGGCGGCGCTTGTTTCCTCGCTGCCGGTCATCCTGGTGCTGTTTGTGATCTCCGGTTTCGGGGTCTCGTTCCTGATCCCGCTCAATGTCATGGTGGTGGAGGCGATCCCGCCCTCGACGCGGGCGCGTGCCTTCGGCGTCGTCGCCACCGGCCTGCAAGCCGTCCAGGGGATAGCCATCGTCGTGGCCGGCCTGGTCGCCGATCTGCTCAGCCCGAGCATCGTGGTGAGCCTGTGCGGGGTGGTCGGTACCGCAGCTGTGCTCTGGCTGGGTGCGCGTGGCCTCCGGGCCCCTCCCCCGGTGCCCGCCCCTCGCGGTAGCTGAGCTACGAGGCAAGATCAGGGGGTGCCCGACGTGTACCCCACACCAACAGACAGCTTCTTCGCCGAGATCGGCGGCGAGGACACGTTCCGCCGCCTTGTGCACCACTTCTACACCGGGGTGGCGGAGGATCCGTTGCTTCGCCCGCTCTATCCGGATCCGGACCTGGGCGCGGCAGAGACACGGTTGCGAATGTTCCTGATCCAGTACTGGGGCGGTCCGCGCACGTACTCCGAACAGCGCGGGCATCCGCGCCTGCGGATGCGGCATGCGCCGTTCCGGGTAGGGCCGCCGGAGCGTGATGCCTGGTTGAGCCACATGCGGGCCGCAGTGGACGCCTTGGATCTGACCGCCGCCCAGGACAAGACCCTGTGGGACTACCTGAGCATGGCGGCGCAGAGCCTCGTCAACACCCCCGACTGAGCCGTTGTGGCCTCCGCTCGCGTCGAGGAGATTCATGGCTTCCCTGCCACCTGACCGCAGCGTCAACCTGAACTGGTGGCGTGATGCGGTGTTCTACCAGGTTTACATCCGCAGCTTCGCCGACGCCGATGGAGACGGGGTCGGGGATCTGCGCGGCCTGCGGCAGCACCTGCCCTACCTGCGCGACCTCGGGATCGATGCCCTCTGGATCACCCCGTTCTATCCCTCGCCGATGGTGGACCACGGCTACGACGTTGCCGACCCGCGCGGCGTGGACCCCCTGTTCGGTGATCTGCCGGAGTTCGACCTGCTCCTGACTGAGGCCCACGCTGTCGGGCTCAGGGTCACGATCGATCTGGTGCCGAACCACGTGTCCGCCCTGCACCCGTGGTTCCAGCTCGCGCTGGCCGAGGACCCGGGGGGCCCGGCACGGCGGCGCTTCCACTTCCGCCCCGGCCGCGGCGAGGACGGTGGGAGGCCGCCCAACAACTGGCAGTCGACCTTCGGCGGACCGGCGTGGACCCGCCTGCCGGACGGTCAGTGGTATCTGCACCTGTTCGCCCCGGAGCAGCCGGACCTGAACTGGCACCATCCCGATGTCGCCGAGGACCTGGCTCGAACCATGCGGTTCTGGCTCGACCGTGGCGTCGACGGCTTCCGGATCGACGTGGCACATGGCCTCGCCAAGGACCCGGAGCTGCCCGACATGCCCGACCCGGCTGCCGGTTGGCGGCTGGACAACCCGGATCCGGACTCGCCGAAGCCGCCGCGAGACCCGCGATTCGACGACGACGGAGTCCATGCGCTGCACCGTGGGATCCGGCAAACCCTCGACGAGTACCCGGGCTCGATGGCAGTCGGTGAGATCTGGGTGGACGACGACGAACGATTCGCCCGCTACCTCCGCCCGGATGAGTTGCATCTCGGGTTCAACTTCAAGCTCCTTGAAGCAGACTGGGACGCCGCGCCGCTGCGCGCGGCCATTGAGCGCTCGATCATCAGTGTGGAGAGCACCGGCGCGCCGCCGTGCTGGGTGTTGTCCAACCACGACCGCCCGCGGCACGTGTCTCGCTACGGCGACGGCGGCAAAGGGCAACGCCGTGCCCGCGCCGCCGCGCTGTTGATGCTTGCCCTGCCCGGCGTTGCCTTCCACTACTACGGCGAGGAGTTGGGCATGCCGAGCGTCCGGCTGCCCGACGACGCGCTCCAGGACCCGGTGTGGCAGCGAAGCGGCCAGAGCGAGCGTGGCCGCGACAGCGAGCGCGTTCCCATGCCCTGGTCCGGTCAGTCCTCGCCGTACGCATTCAGCTCGGGCTCAACCACCTGGCTGCCGATGCCTGCGGGCTGGGCCCCGATCACCGTTGACGCCCAAGAGCGAGATCCCGCTTCCCTGCTGAAGCTGTACCGGGCCGCACTACGTCTGCGCCGCGACCACCGCGGCTCCCCGGCGGGCCGCGTGACCTGGCTCGACAGTCCGCCCGGGATGCTCGCCTTTCGCTGCGCCGGCATGACCTGTGCGGTCAATCTCGGCGCAGCGGCCGCCAAGCTGCCGAAGGGGTCGGTGTTGCTGAGCAGCGTGGAACTGGCGGCGGGCCTGCTGCCGGTGGACGCAGCGGCCTGGCTCACCGAGCATTCACCGCCGCCCGCGGTCACGCCCGGCTGAGCGAGAGGCCGTTGCGTCGCTGATAGGCGGTGCCATGGCGGGCCGCCAACCGGATCCAGGCCGGCGAACAGGCGACCCGCATCACCGCGGCGGGCGCCGTTGCCGCGCCGAGGAAGCCCAGCCGGTGGAGCACGATGACGACACGCACAGGCAGGACCACCTCGTCGCCACCGCCCGAGACCCGCAGCGCCTCCTGGTCGAGCAGGGAGCCGCCGGCGATGACCGGGTCGGCAGCGGCCCGTACGGCGCGGCCGGCGCTATCAGCCAAGTCGCGCACAACTTCTGCCGGAACCACGTCGAGGTCAGACCAACCCGCCCGTGGCGGAAGCGTCACCCGCCAGCCCGCATCCCTCGCCGGGGGCAGTCTCACCGAGCCCCCGGCCGGCGCGCCGACGGCAGCCAGCAACTCCACCGCCGGCATCGTCCGGTCCCCTACGTTCATCTGCGCGCGGATCTCGGTCCGGATGACCACGTCGAGCGGACTTGCCCAGAACGTCACGAACTCTCCGGCCTGCTGCAGCCGCACCAGGCCGACCGCATCCAGCCGGGTCAACCGGCTCAGCAACACCGAACAGTCGGTCAGGTCCTCGGGAGCCCGGGCCCGCAGCACCGCCTCATCCGTCGTCACGGCAGTCCTCGAGGAACTCCCGCTCCTGCCGGGTGAGCCGGCGCAGGCGACCGGCGGCCATGTCGAAGGGCGCCAGCAAGGACCGGGCCGTGGTGGCCAGCAGGGGCCTACCGGTGGACTCTTCCCAGATCTCGTAGTCGGCGGTGTAGGACGCTGCCTTGATCTGGCTCACCCACAGCTCGATCCGCAGCGGCTGCGGCGCGAACGAGATCGGTCGCTTGTACCTGATCTGGTGCTCCGCCACGACGATGCCGGTGGCCAGACCTTCAACGCCCTGGCCCCGGGCCTTGGTGAAGAACACGTCGATCCTGGCCTGCTCCAGGTAGGCGAGGTAGACGGTGTTGTTGATGTGCCCGTAGGCATCCATGTCCGCCCACCGCATCGGACACAGGTAGCTATGGCGCGCCATCAGCGGGACTCGCCCTCAGCGGACCACCGGAGCAACCATGTGCGCTCCGGCTCCTGCCACGGCCGCGAGCGCTCCTCCCCGTAGTCGTAGCAGACCAGGACGTGCTCCGTCCGCGCGACAGCTCGCGCACGGTCCGCGGCCGCGCCCGAAGCCGCATCGGCGGCATGGAAGACATCCTGACGGAGCCGGCAACTGCTGCGACCCACTGCGAGCACCGTGGTGTGGACCACCAACTCACCCCCAATGGCGAAGTGCACCGGTCGGACAAAGTCGATCTCGGTGTGGGCCAGGATGATTGAGCCGTTGCCCGCCGGGGAGTCGGCGAGCCAGGACAACCGGGCATCTTCGGTGTAGGTCAGGTAGCGGCTGTTGTTGACGTGGCCCAGCCTGTCCTCGTCGGACCACCGGACGGCCACGTCGTAGCGGTGCGGCACGCGGGGGACCCTAGTCCCGACTGAGCCTGCGATAGGTCGTGCGGTGGGGGCGGGCAGCCTCCGGGCCAAGCCGCTCGACCTTGTTTCGCTCGTATGCATCGAAGTTCCCCTCGAACCACACCCACCGAGAGTCGTCCTCGGCGGCGAGGATATGGGTCGCGACCCGGTCGAGGAACCACCGGTCGTGGCTGACCACGACGGCGCAGCCGGAGAAGTCCAGCAGAGCGTTCTCCAGGCTGGACAGCGTTTCGACGTCCAGGTCGTTCGTGGGCTCATCGAGAAGCAGCAGGTTGCCACCCTGCTTCAGGGTCATGGCCAGGTTGAGCCGGTTGCGCTCTCCGCCTGACAACACGCCGGCCAGTTTCTGCTGATCCGGACCCTTGAACCCGAACGCGCTGATGTAGGCCCGCGAGGGCATCTCGACGTTGCCGACCTTGATGTAGTCCAAACCATCGGAAACGACCTGCCAGACCGACTTCGTGCCGTCGATGCCACCGCGACCCTGATCGACGTAGGACAGCCGGACGGTCTCCCCGACCTTGATGTCACCGCCGTCGGGCTTCTCCTCACCGATGATCATCTTGAACAGGGTTGTCTTTCCAGCACCGTTGGGGCCGATCACCCCGACGATGCCGCCTCGGGGCAGGTCGAAGGTCAACCCGTCGATCAGGCAGCGGCCGTCGAAGCCCTTGGTCAGGTCGTCGGTGGCGACCACGATGCTGCCCAGTCGCGGACCCGGCGGGATCTGTATCTCGTCGAAGTCCAGCTTGCGGAACTTGTCGGCCTCGGCGGCCATCTCCTCGTAGCGGGCCAGCCGGGACTTGCTCTTGGCTTGCCTGCCCTTGGCGTTCTGCCGCACCCAGTCCAGCTCGTCGCGCAGCCGCTTGGCCCGCTTCGCATCCTTCTGGCCCTCCACCTTGAGCCGGGCCGACTTGGTTTCCAGGTAGGTGGAGTAGTTGCCTTCATACGGGTAGGCCCGGCCGCGATCCAGTTCGAGGATCCATTCCGCGACGTTGTCCAGGAAGTACCGGTCGTGGGTGACGGCGAGGACCGCGCCGGCGTAGCCCGCGAGGTGCTGCTCGAGCCACAGCACACTTTCTGCGTCGAGGTGGTTGGTCGGCTCGTCCAGCAACAGCAGATCAGGCTGCTCCAGCAGGAGCCGGCACAGGGCGACCCGCCGGCGCTCCCCACCGGAGAGCACGCTCACGTCGGCGTCACCGGGTGGGCAGCGCAGTGCGTCCATGGCCTGGTCGATCCGGCTCTCGAGCTCCCACCCGTTCGCGGCGTCGATCTTTTCCATGAGGTCGCCCTGCTCCGGCAGCAGGGTGTCGTAGTCGGCGTCCGGCTCACCCATCGCCTCGCTGACCTCGGCGAACCGGGTGAGCAGGTCCCGCACCTCGCGTACGCCCTCTTCGACGTTGCCGCGGACGTCGAGGTCCTCGTTGAGCTCAGGCTCCTGTTCGAGCATGCCCACCGAGTAACCGGGGGTCAGTTTCGCCTCGCCGTTGGAGGGATGCTCCTTTCCCGCCATGACCCGGAGCACCGTCGACTTGCCGGCGCCGTTCGGCCCCACGACGCCGATCTTGGCGCCAGGGAGGAACGCCAGCGTGACGTTGTCCAGGATCAGCTTGTCGCCGTAGGCCTTGCGTGCCCGCTGCATGGAGTAGATGTGTTGCGCCACGTCGTGTGTCTGTCCCGTCGAGTCAAGGGGTGCAGTGCTGTCACCGCCATCCTTCCAGCCATCGACCCATCCGATGCGAGGCGGCAAGCGGAGCGCGGGCGGGACACCCGCGGGGGGGCCGGACGGGCCACCTCAGCGCAGCGCCGGGGTGAGATCCCGCTCGTCGTCGTACTCGGCGGGGGTGTCCTCCTCCGGCGCCTCGTCGACCACCTCGTCGATCCCCTCGCCGATCACGTCGCGGATCGCCGCGCCGGTTGCGACATCAACCCCTCCGTCGATCACGTCGTGGGTCACAACGTCCTTCCGCATCCGGCTGAACTCGACCTGTCCCCACGTGAGGTCGGCGCCCACCACATGCGCCTCCATGTCGTAGGACTGCCGCTTCTGCCCGTCCAGCTCGTAGTGCCGGGTGAACACCCGACCGTGGACGATGACGGGGTCACCCTTAACCACCGAGCGGGCGACGTTGTCGGCCAGATGACGCCAGCACGAGACATTCAGATACAGCGTGTCGCCGTCCACCCATTGCTGAGTCTCGCGATCCCGGCGGCGCGCCGTCGAGGCCACCCGGAAATTCGTGACGCTGACGCCCGCCTCGGTGTGGCGCCGTTTCGGCGCATTGACGATTCTGCCGACCACGGTGATCACGGTGTCGTTCATCGCACCGCCTCCTTCGTTCTCCGACCGGGCGGTCCGGCCGCCCCACCGGCACGCTGCCGGCTACGAGCACCGTGCCCGGTGATGCGCGCTTGGACGAGACGCCGCCGCCGGCTGGGGAAAACCGCTCGCCGCTGTGGACAGCGCGGCCGAGGACGGGTGGTGGGTTCCCGGACTACCCGCGGGTGGCGAGTTCGGCGAGGCCGGGACCGTCGAGGTCGGCACGCCCGTCAGGTCGGCCGGTCATCGCCAGCACAAGGGACAGCAGTGGGCCGCTGACCAGCGGCCCGTCACCTGTGGACCAGTCGGCATCCGTTGCCTGCAGCCGCAGCCCCGCGATCCGCTTCTTGGCGCCGAGCCCCATTCCGGCGTTGCGGTAGGCGTCGGCGACCACCCGGAGGTGCTCCTCGGGATAGGTGCCCGGGCCGTCTCCGACTGCCCGGCGGATGTCCTCGCTGTGCACGATGACCTCACCCAGCATCGCCGGTCCCGGCCGGGTCTTCGCCCCCGTCAGCGCGGCCAGGCGGGAGGTCAATTCGCTTGGCGTCCCCTCGGACTCACCTGCGGCCGCGGAGCGCATCGACTTGTCGAAGTCGAACCTTGCCTTCACCATGCCGAGAAGGAATTTCGGCGGCGTGTTCCTGGCGCCGGCGATGAGGTGTCCCACGATGTCCCGCACGCAGTACTCCGGGCACAGCGACTGCTGCTCCCAGACCGGGGCCGGCACTGCCCGGAGGTAGCCGACGAGGCGCTCCCGCTCGGCCTGCTGCATCGACCACACGGTGCCTGCCACAGTGCGCTCCTATTGGTAGCCCAATGGTTACGGTAAGCCGCAGGTTACCATTCGGAGATGGCCGATGCTCAACTGTCCGGAGAGGCCTTCGGGGCGCTTGGTGACCCCAACCGGCGGGCGATCGTGGAAATGCTCGGCGACCGGGAGCGATCGGTACAACAACTGGCCGACGCACTGCCGATCAGCCGGCCGGCGGTCTCCCGTCACCTGCGACTGCTCAAGGATGCCGGGCTCGTCGTCGAGCAGGCCCAGGGCACCCAACGGATCTACTCGTTGCACGACGCCGGCGTGACCGCCGTGCGCCAATACCTGGAGGAGGTCTGGGGTACGGCGGTCGCACGGTTCCGGCTGGCCGCGGAAAACACCACCCCGGACGGCGGCGCATCATGACCGCACTGACCCTGAGCTTCACCGTCGCGTGCCCGGTCGAGCACGCATTCCGGACATGGACCTCACGGATCGCGCTGTGGTGGCCGCCGAGTCACACGATGACCGGCGAGGACCACCTCGGTGTCGTCATCGAGCCGAGTATCGGCGGTCGCATCTACGAGCGAACCCACAGCGCCCGCGAGGTCGACTGGGGACAGGTCATGCGCTGGGAACCACCCACGCGCTTCGCCTTCCGCTGGCACCTGGGCGCCGACTCGCGCCTGGCCACCGACGTCGAACTCACGTTCTCACCGACCGGAGCAGGCGGTACGACGATCGACCTCGTCCACACCGGCTGGGACCGTCTCGGGGCCGACGGGCCGGTGCGGCGCGAACGCAACACCGCTGGCTGGACCGCCGTCTTCGCGCATTTCGCCCGGGCCGCCGACCTCGACCCGCCCCATCCAGCCGGTGGGTTGCCCCGACAGTAGGTTCCCCGCGTGGCCAGGCTCGCGCGGGACAGGGTGACATGGCTGATCTACAGCCAACTCGCCGTATATGGCTATTTCGTCTACGGCTTCGGACCGTCGGTGCTGCTGCTCCGCGATGACCAGCAGGCATCCCGGACGGTCTCCGGCCTGCACGGTACGGCGCTGGCCGCCGGGGCGATCCTCGCCGGATTGGTCGGCGCCCACCTCGTACGGCGTTTCGGTCGCTCAGCGGTGCTACGAGTGGGCCTGGCCGGGCTGGCCGGCGGGGTGCTCGTGTTCAGCGTCGCCCGCGAACTGCCGTGGACGCTTCTCGGTGCGCTGATCGCCGGCACGTTCGGGGCGCTGATGCTGAACACCGACTCCGCGGTGCTGAGCGATCACCACGGACTCGCCGGACCCGCGGCGATCAGCGAGGCAAACGCGCTCGCCGCGGGGACGGGCCTGATCGCCCCCCTCGTCATCGGCGCGGCAGCGGCGAGCACCCTCGGATGGCGGCCAGGCTTCGCGCTGGCCGCCCTGCTGGCGGTGGTCCTCCTGCTGGCAAGCTCGCGCGTTTCGGTTCCCCAGCCCGCCGTACATCGAGACCCTGGCGGATCCGCCGGCGACTCGGCCGCGTCACGGTCATCCGGTCGCCTGCCTCGGCGGTACTGGCTCGCCTGGGCGGTGCTCGTCCTGTGCATCGCCACCGAGTTCTCGATGACCATCTGGGCGGCCGATCTGCTCCGCCAGCAAGCCGGCCTCAGTGCCGGCGCAGCGGCCGGCTCGGTGAGCGCCCTCATCGCGGGAATCGCGATCGGCCGGGTTGCCGGCGGAAGGCTGGCCCTGCACCAGAGCCCCGAGCGGCTGTTGGCGGGCAGCCTTGCACTCACCGCCGCGGGTTTCCTGCTCTTCTGGTCGACGACGTCGGCCCCGCTGGCGCTGCTCGGCATGTTCGTCATGGGTCTGGGCATCTCCGTGCAGTTCCCGCTCAGCGTGGCGCGGGCGATCGCCGCGTCCGAGGGCCGCACGGACCAGGCGACGGCGCGGCTCTCGATCGGGGCGGGCCTGGCCATCGGGCTGGCGCCGTTCCTGCTGGGCTTTCTAGCCGATCAGATGGGCACGCGGCGCGCATTCCTCATTGTCCCGGTGCTGCTCCTGCTCGCTGCCGCTGGGCTCTGGAGCGGCCGGCGGCGGCGGCGGCCCCGCGGCGGCGTTGGCTAGAGCGGATCGCAGCCGGCACGGAGCGGCGAGTGGCCTATGCCGGTGTGAACACCACCGTTCCGTTGTGCCCCCCGAAGGCGAAGGAGTTGGACAGCGCCGGTCCGGGCGTCCACCGACGTGGTTCGAGTACGACGTCGATGTCGAAGGCCGGGTCGACCTGGACCACGCCCATCGTCGGCGGCAGCTCGCCGTGACGGAAACTCAGCGCGAGGGCGATTGCCTCGATCGCACCCGCAGCGCCCAACGCGTGGCCGGTCACCCCCTTGATCGAGGTGACCGCGGGCCGGGTGGTGGCGAAGACGGCTGCCACGGCCGCAGCCTCGGTGGCGTCGTTGAGTGGGGTCGAGGTGCCGTGCGCGTTGATGTGCGTGACCTCCTCCGCTGACAGCCCGGCGTCGGCGAGCGCAGCGCGCATGCAGGCGATCGCGCCGCGACCGTCGGGCGCGGGTGCAGTGATGTGGTGTGCGTCCGCAGTCGATCCGCTCCCGGCAACTTCGGCGTACACCGTGGCCCCTCGCGCTGCCGCTGCCGCGGCTTCCTCCAGGACGAGTGCGCCGCCGGCTTCGGCGGAGCAGAAGCCGTCCCGGTCGATGTCGAAGGGGCGGGAGATCCCGGATGACGACAGCGCCTTCATGTTGAGGAAGCCGTTGCTCATCACGCCGGTCTGGCAGGATTCCGAACCCCCGACGAGCACCGCGTCGCATCGACCGGCAGCGACCAGCCGCGCCCCGTTGCTGACGGCGTGCGTCCCGGAGGCGCACGCGGTCACGATCGTCTCCACCGGCCCGCGCCAGCCGTATCGCATGGACACCATGGCGGCCGCCGCGTTGGGCATCACGGTGGGGACCACGAGCGGCGACACTCGTGCCGGACCACGCTCGAGGAGGATCTTCGATTGCGACTCCCACGCGTAGGCGCCACCGATGCCGGTACCCATGACGATGCCGCATCGGGCCCGGTCGTAGGGCAACTCCGCACCGTCGAGCCCAGCGTCTGCCAGTGCCTGCGTCGCGGCCGCCAGCCCCAACTGGGCGAAGCGATCCGTCCGGCGGGCCTCGACGTGGGTGATACCCCATCGGGACGGGTCGAAGTCGGGAATCCGGCGGTCGATGATCGGCTCGGCCGGTCGGCGCAATCCGGCCCAGAACTCCTCGGCCCCGGTCCCGCACGGCGCCAGGACCCCGACACCGGTGATCACCACGCGACGGCCGTTACGCGACTCGATCACGACGCGGCCACCTTCGCGAGAACAAGTTGCTCCAGGTGGCCATAGGTCGTCACCTCCGACAACTCGTCGTCGGTGATGTTGATGCCGTAGCGCTCCTCCAGGGACATCGACAGCTCGATTCCGGCAAGGGAGTCCAGGCCCAGGTCCTCACCGAGCAGGACGCCGGGTACCAGTTGCTCGGCCCCGATTCCGAGATGCCGGGCAGCGTCGGCGCGCACGGTCTCCGCGGTGACAGGCTGACTCATCGCACGACCACCGCTCGTACCACTGGCACCACTCGCTCTCGGCTCATAGGTCTCCTTCATCGGCCGTGAACCGATCCTGCCACGGTGGCGGGGACTGATCCCCCAGCCTCAGGACGAGGCGGTTGCGGGTGCGACTACATTCACCGGCGTGAGCACGCCAGCATCCACCGGGGTCGCCGTCGGCTTGCGGGCCCGGCGGGTCTTCGAAGTCATCGGACTCGACACGGCCAGCGCGGTGGGCAGTGGCTCGGTGCCGGCCCTGGGAACTCCTCGGCTGCTGGCCTGGATGGAGGCGGCGACCGTCGCCGCTCTCGAACCCGCCCTGGCCCCGAATGAAGTATCCGTCGGCACCCATGTCGAGCTCGACCACGTGCATCCCTCGGCGGTCGGCGTTCGGGTCTCCGTCGAGGCGGTGATCGCCGGCATTGACGGCCGTCGGGTCGAGTGCGCCGTCGAGGCAAGCGACGGTGAGGGCACGGTGATCGGGCGCGGCCGGATCACCCGGATGGTGCTTGACCGCGAGCTGTTCCTGGAGCGTCTCGGACCCGGTGTTCCCGGCTGACGGTGCGTCATCCTCGGTAGGCTGGCGCGGGTTCGCTGGCGCCCGTAGCTCAGCGGATAGAGCAGCTGCCTTCTAAGCAGTCGGTCGCAGGTTCGAGTCCTGCCGGGCGCACCTCTGCCGGGCGCACCTCCGGTCAGCGGCACCCCTGAGCAGAACCGGTAGCGGTCCAGATCCAGGCGCAGCCCGGTGACGATGTCCTCATATCCGGGCTCCCGGGCCTGGTTCTCCAGTTCGAACGGGTCCCGAACCATGTCGTAGAGCTCGATCCTGCCGGGTGAGCAGCATGGCGCGGTCGGGACAGCACAGCCGAAACGGTGCGAAGGAGTTGAGGAATGTCGCGCCGGAGTCCCGATGCGGGCGCGAACTACGGGCCCGACGACGAGGGCGATCCGGAGCGGCCGCCACCACACCATCGGAGCGTCGGGACGCACGAGTGGCAGCCCTCCACGCAATGCCTGCTGCAGCCAAGGGACCGTTGACGCTGCTCGATTCGCGGCAGTACCGTCCCGACGCCAGCGGGTTTCGGCAATCGCCATGTACGGCGCGAACTTGTTCGGCAGCATTTGGTTCGTCGGGCTGGGCGACCGCTCGGCCGTCGACATCCACGAGAGGATCACACCATGGCTTACGACCCTAGAGCGGCCACTGGAATCCCCACGGAGCCAGTGGGTTCCCTGCCCCGACCGGCAAAGTTGCAAGAGGCGTACGCACAGTACGACGCCGGCGACATCAGCAAGGAACAGCTCGAGGAACTCCAGGACGCCGCGGTCAAAGACTCGATCGAGAAGTTCGAGGCCACTGGTTCACCGATCATCTCCGACGGGGAGCAGCGCTGGTCGTCGTTCGCGACGTACCCGATCGCCGACACGCTGGCCGGCACCGGGCTCGCGCCCGGCCTCGGGGCTGGCGGTCAGTTCTTCGCCATCTTCGCCGACGGGCACGGTCGCCAGCTGCCGAAGCTGGTCAGCGGCCCGTTCAAGTACAACCAGCATGCAGCGGACACGCTGCGCAAGTCGATCCCGTACGCGACCAAGCCGATGAAGCAGGCAGTCATCGCACCGTCGATGCTGGCCCTGCTATACCCGCTGAAGGATCCGGTCGAGGGGTACTCCCGTGAGGAGTTCGAGGCGGCGCTGATCGACGAATGCGAGAAGGACATCCGCGAGGCCTTCGCTGCCGGTGCGGTGCGCGTTTCGGTGGACTTCACCGAGGGTCGCCTGGCCACCCGTGAGGACCCGCGCAACCCTTGGACCGGTGCCGGCCTGCTTCCGCATTTCATCGAGCTGAACAACCGGGTGATGGCCAGGTTCTCCGCCGAGGAGCGGGTCAACATCGGCATCCACACCTGCCCCGGCGGGGACCGCGACTCGGTGCACTCCGCGGACGTCCCCTACAACAACCTGCTGGCCAGCATGTTCGACATCAACGCCGGCTACTTCCTCATCCAGCTCGCCAGCGAGCGGGACAAGGACCCGGTGTTCGAGTCGATCGGCAAGAATCTGCGCTCTGACGCCGAGGGCGTGACGCAGATGGCCTACATCGGCAGCACTGTCACGCAGAGCCCCCGGGTGGAGGGTGCGCAGGAGATCTGCGACAACCTCGTCCGCGCGGCGAACTTCATCGACAAGCAGCAGATCGGCTCCACCGACGACTGCGGGTTCTCACCGTTCTCCATCGACGAGAAGCCCAACCACGGGTCGCCGGACTACGCCCGCGACGTTGCCTTCCAGAAGATCACCAGCCGGGTCGAAGGCACCCGGATGGCCGCGGAGAAGCTCGGCGTCTCCTGAGCTAGCGCTACCGACAAGGTCCCGGCCCGTCGCAGGAGTGCTGCGGTGAGCCGGGACCTGCTCGTTCGGCCCGTCGCCGACGGCGAGCGCCCGGCAGTCCTGGCGGTCATTCGCGCGGCCTACGCAGAGTTCGAGTGCGCCATCACGGCTCCGGAGTGGGCGCGGATGTCGGGCAACCTGGCCGGCGTCGTGGCCCCAGGCGCGCCGGGCACCCTGATCGCCGCGCTTGCCGGGCCCGCTCAGACGCCCGTCGGCACGGCCACCTACCTGCCACCGGGACCGCGCGAGTACAACCGGGTGCCGATGGATTGGGCGGTGGTCCGGGGAATGGCGGTCCTGCCGGCGTGGCGCGGGCGCGGAATCGCGGCAGCCCTGCTGAGCGACTGCCTCGAACGGGCCCGCTCCGACGCGGCGCCGTCGGTCGGGCTCCACACAGCGGCGATCTTCCACGCCGCCCGGCGGCTGTACGAGAAGGCCGGGTTCCGTCAGCAGCGCGAGTTCGAGCACCTCGGGCTCCAGTTCTGCATCTATGCCCTGGAGCTGCAGCCTCAGCGCTGAGCCGCTACCGGCCCGCTAGCCGATGCGAGGTCCTCCGACGTACCCAGCAGCCGGTTGCGTACGACGGCCGCGCCCTCGACCATGGCGCGCAGCTTGGCCCGGGCGACGGGCGGCGTGACATGTCGCAAACCGCAGTCGGGGTTGATGATCAGCTTGTCGGTGTCGATGACCTCCAGCGCACGGCTGATCCGCTTGGCCACCAGCTCGCTGGACTCCACCGCTTCGCTCTTGACGTCCAGTACGCCGAGCCCGAGGGCACGATCCCAGCCGAGCTCGGCGATGGCGGGCAGGTCCTCGTCGCCCTTGCGGGCGAACTCCAGGATCAACTGGTCCACCTCGGCCTCGAGGACAGTGGGGAACAGGAACGTGTAGTGGCCTTCCCAGGAGGGCCTTGAGTAGCGGTTGCCGTAGCAGACGTGCAGGCCCCACGTTGCCTCGACCCCGGCGGTGACGATGTTGATCGCCTCGACCGCGAGGGCCACCTGTTCGGGGTAGCCGGCGAGGAACGGCTCATCGATCTGCAGCATCGTGGCCCCCGCGCGGACCAGGTCACGCGCCTCGGCGTTGAGCACCCGCGCAAGCGCCCGGACCAGTTCCGCGCGGTCGCCGTACGCCTCATCCCTGATCCGGCGGGACAGCGAGAACGGGCCGGTGAAGGAGAATTTGATCGGCCGGTCGGTCTGCTCACGGGTGAACCGGAAGTCCTCGGCCAGGCCGACCGGTTGCGCGGTCAACGGTGTTGCGACGGTGAGGTCGTAGTAGTCGAAGTAGTAGGACTTGATGGTCGTGGTGGCTCGTACGCCGGGCATTCGGGCCAGCAGGTAGTCCACATCGTTGTCGCGGCGCAATTCACCGTCGGAGACGATGTCGATGCCGGCCTGTTCCTGGTCCTTGATCGCCGCCTTGATCGCGACATCCTCGATGTCGGACAGGTGGGCTGCGCTGAGCCGCTTTCGGTAGAAGTCGTTCTTCAACCGCTCCAGCCACTCGGGTACGGAGTAGGACCCGACCACTGTCGTCGGCAGCAGCATGTGCACGTCAATCCCTGACCTGCGCGGTCATGGTCACGATGCTGGTGCCCTTCCGATGGGCGAACGGCGCGTAGCGCACGTCGATGCCCTTTCGCGAGCCGATGTGTGCCAGCAGCGGGCCGTTGACCCAGTTGACGACCGAGCCGTCGTACTTGCCCGGCCCGCGAAAGCCGGTCCGGCTCTGCTCCACGTCGGTGATGAACAGGTCGTGGCAGACCAGCCGTCCGTAGGGGTGCAACAGCGGCAGCGTGTCGACAAAGCTGGCGACCGCGCCGTTGTTGACGTTGATCCGCAGGTCCCCCCGGGCGTCGAGCAGTGGTCGCAACATCTCACCGGACAGTCCGGCGGTGATCTGGTAGGAATCCAGCCCGCGCAGGGGGACGAACCGCTCCGCGCGGCGCAGGGACTGCCAGCAGTCGCGCCAGAACGTCACTGCTGCGTTGGTGTCGGCGAACTGCGACGGCATCGCCTCGGCGAGCAACTCGGGTCCGATCTGCAACAACTTGTGGATCAGCGCGGGCACAGCGTCGGTCTCGACCGAGCAGGAAGCAGCGATCGTCGCGCTATCCGCGGCCGGGAGGAACGCCCGGGTCTCGACGCAGAAGGCCTCCCCACCGATGCTGACGACTTCATCGCAGGGAAGGTTGTCGTAGACGTTCGAGACATAGACGAGGAACACCTTGTAGCGCAGGAAGCCGAGGACGGTCGTCGGCGTCGTGGCATCCAGCACCAGGCAACTGACATGGTCACCGTGCTCAGCGACGGTCTTGCGGGCGATGTCCAGGACGTGCGGTGAGTAGTCGCACATCAGGTAGTGCAACCGGCGGTAGTAGTCGCGGCCGTGTCCGTGGTCCATGACCAGGAACTCATCGAGCCAGGCCTTGGCCTGGTTGCCGTTGCCTACGCCGAGTTCGACGACGTACAACTCATCGGGCAGCGCCCGACGGTCGGACAGGTCGTCCCAGATGCGGAACAGGTCGCCGATCAGATCACGGATCGCCGCCTCGTTGCGCGCATCGCTGGCGCCACCCGGCAGCGCCGACTCGTATCCCCGTCCGGTCGCGCGCTCCCACAGGTGCAGCGCCTGCCAGTAGAGCCGGTTGAATGACCAGATGCAGCCCTGGCTGCCCGGTAGCCACTCCTCGAGCCAGACCCGCTCGGGCGATTCCGGACTGCCGTTGTGCGCCATCAGCTGCCGGGTCAGGTCAGCGATGTCGGTTGCTCCCGCGCGCCGCAGGTCCACCGCGACCTCGAGTTCCTGGTCCGGGGTCCCGGGCCCGATCTGCCGGACGTCCACGACGTCTCGGAAGTTCTCCTTGTACTGGATCCAGTCGCAGACCACCCGGACCCGGGACAGGTCCACGGTGCCGTTCCGTAAAACCTCGAGGACGGCGGTCAGCGGGGTCGAGACATCCAACGGCGTTTTCCCACGGAGCCGCGCCACGGGTCGGATCTCGACGAGCAAGGACGCTCCAAACCGAATGCTGCGTACGGCGATGCTATACCGCTCATTGTTGCCCAGATCAGGTTTTTGATGATGCGGATGACGGGGTTAGAGGCCGTAGTTCTCCAGCAGCCGCAGCCAAATCTCACTGATCGTCGGGTAGGACGGCACCGCATGCCACAGCCGCTCCAGCGGCACCTCACCCACGACGGCGACGGTCGCAGAGTGCAGAAGTTCACCGACACCAGCGCCCACGAACGTCGCCCCGACGAGCACCTTCCGGTCCTCGTCGACCACGATCTTCGCCCGCCCGGTGTAGCCGTCCGCGTAGACCGAGGATCCGGCGATTGCACCCAAGTCGTACTCGACCCCCCGCACCCGAAGGCCGTCCTCGCGGGCGCCCCTCTCGGTCCGGCCGACCGAGGCCACCTGAGGTTCGGTAAACACGACACTCGGCACCGCCGCGTGGTCGGCGGTGGCGGCGTACCTGGACCATGGCGTTGCGCTGATCTCCTCGCCGCGCGCCCGCGCCACGATCGCCTCACCGGACATCCGGGCCTGGTACTTGCCCATGTGCGTGAGCAGCGCGCGGTGATTCACGTCCCCGACGGCGTACAGCCAGCCATCCTCGATCGCGCGCACCCGGCAGGTGTCGTCGACGTCGAGCCAGGAGCCCTCCTCGAGGCCGACCGTCTCGAGGCCGACGTCCTCGGTGCGGGCCCGTCGTCCGGCAGCGACAAGGACCACCTCGGCGGTGACGTCGCCGTCCCCGGTCACCATCGTCGTTGGCCCGTCGCCGTCGCGGATCACTTCGGTGGTGGTGACGCCCGTGCGTACGTCGACGCCGGCGGCGCGCAGCGCTGAGGCGACGAGCTCACCGGCGAAGTCCTCATTGCCCGCAAGCAGCCGCTCACCACGCTGTAGCAGCGTGACGTCGGCACCGAGGGCGCGCCAGGCGGTGGCCAGCTCACAACCCACGACGCCGCCGCCGATGATGGCAAGGCTGCCGGGCACCCGCTGGGCGCTGGTTGCCTCCCTCGGCGTCCAGGGCCGCGCCTGGGCCAATCCGGGGATCGGCGGCACGCTGGCGGCGCTCCCCGTACAGAGGGCCACCGCATGCGTCGCGGCCAGCTCGGTGCTGCTGCCGTCGCTGCCGGTGACCCGCACTGTTCGTTCCCCGGTGAGGCGCCCGCTGCCGCGCACCACGTCGATCGACTTCGACGTCGCCCATTCCAGCTGCGAGGCGTCGTTCCAGTCGTGGGTGAATCTCGTCCGGCGGGCCAGCGTTGCCGAGGCATCGACAGTGCCGGTGACCGCCTGCGCCGCCCCGTCGACCGCCTTGGCGGCAGCCACCGCTTCAGGCCCACGCAGCAGTGCCTTGCTGGGCATGCACGCCCAGTAGGAGCACTCGCCGCCGATCAGCTCGGCCTCGACGAGGACCGCGGTCAGGCCGCCGCGGACCGCCCGGTCGGCGATGTTCTGGCCGGTGGATCCGGCGCCGATCACGATGACGTCGTACGTCTGCACATGATCTCCCTCCGTGGTGGGGACACTGGGTGCGACTGTAGGGGTGGACCGGGCCTACGGTGGTCCGGTCTGAGGAAGGAAAGATGACGGTAAGTACAACGCGGCCGCCGGGCAGGGCGCCTCGATGACTGCGGTCTCGGTGGAGCAGTACAAAGCCGCCCTCGGCCGATTCGCCAGCGGAGTCACGGTGCTGACAGTCAGGGACGAACTCGACGACCACGGGATCACGGTCACCGCGTTCGCCTCGGTCTCCCTGGAGCCACCGCTGGTTCTGGCCTGCGTCGCGCAGGCGTCGTACCTGCACGAGGTGCTCATGCGCCAGGACCACTGGGTGGTGTCCGTCCTCGCTGTCGGCCAACGCTCGATCGCCACCCGATTCAGCGAAACCGGCCGGCCGAGCGCTCGGCTGCTGCTCGCCGACGTGCCGCACCGGCGCGGGTCTCGTACGCAGGCACTGATCATCGAGGACGGGATGGCCGCACTGGAGTGCGGCACCGAGCAGCGGGTCGCGGCCGGCGACCACACCCTGCTGATCGGCCGGGTGCTCGACGTGGCCTACGTCGCCGACCGCGGGGCGCCCTTGCTGCATGTCACCGGGTCCTACACCACCTCGATGACGCCCCGGGAGGTGTCTCGAAGGAGCACCGGGGACCCTTGGAGTGACTGAGCCGGTGATCCAGGGTGGCAGGGGAGCATCGAGACTCGGCAAGTGCCACATGCCAGGCGTCCTACGCCGAGCTACTGCAGGTAGCCCTCGACCTCGTCGGCCGGCCGCCGTTTCGCGCGGTCCGGATCGGCGCCGGCCTGTCGGAGGGCGTCGCGTTGACGGAGCTGATCCCACAACTGGTCCAGCCCCACCTCCAGACCCTGGAGCCGGGTCCGGTCCTCGGGGCTGAGCCCGTCCGGGTTATGCCGGAGCCGGTGCTCCTCCTCGACGAGTGAACTGATCCGGGCCCTGATCTCGCTGTCATCCATGGCCCGATCCTTGCTGGCCCGGTCCAGCCGCGCCACCTGGATCGGGACCAGACCCGGTACGTTCCGCTCGTGAGCCGGTGGGAGCAAGAAGCAGAGACGATCGCCACGGAGACCGGGTTTTCCGGCGTCGTGCGGGTGGACATCGACGATGCCGTCGCGTTGGTCAAAGCATTCGGATTGGCGCATCGCGGCTACGGGGTGGCCAACACGGCGGATACACAGTTCGGGATCGCTAGCGGCGGCAAGACCTTGACGGCGTTGGCTGTGGTGAGCCTGATCGACGACGGCGTGCTCGACCTGGGCACGACCGCCCGATCGGTGCTCGGCGACGACCTGCCCTTGATCGGCCCCGAGGTGACCGTCGAGCATCTGCTGACCCACCGGTCCGGCATCGGGGACTACATCGACGAGGATGAGGAAGGCGACAGCGCGGACTACGTGTTGCCTGTTTCCGTCCACGAACTCGCCGAGACGGAGCAGTTCCTTCGCGTGCTGGACGGGTATCCGCCGAAATTCGCACCGGACGAGCGGTTCTCGTACTGCAACGGCGGGTACGTCGTCCTCGCCCTGATCGCCGAGCGGAGCAGTGGCATCCCCTACCACCAGCTCGTGCGCGAGCGGGTGTGTGGGCCGGCGGGTATGCGCGACACCGACTTCCTGCGCTCCGACGAGCTCGCCGCTCGCGCCGCCCGCGGCTACCTCACCGTCGATGGACCGCGCACGAACATCTTCCACCTACCCGTCGTCGCCACCGGCGACGGCGGCATCTACTCCACTGCCGCTGACATCCATTCGATGTGGGCGGCGCTGTTCGGGGGACGGATCGTGGCGCCGGACCGGGTCGCTGAAATGGTGCGTCCCCGAAGCGAGGTGCCGGAGGAATCGGCGCGCTACGGCATGGGGTTCTGGCTGGACGAATCGGGCCCTGCGGTGATGTTGGTGGGCGGCGACGCGGGGGTCTCCTTCCGCACCGTCCACGATCCGGTCGCTCGCGTCACGCACACGGTGCTGTCGAACACCTCAAACGGCGCCTGGGCGATGACCCGCCGCCTCGACGAACTGCTTCGCTCCTAGTTTGGCTGGCCGGTCATCCCCTACCGGCCACGCGCTACAAGCCCAGCTCGCGGGCGATGACCATCCGCTGGACCTCCGACGTACCTTCCCCGATCTCCAGGATCTTCGAGTCCCGCCACATCCGTGCCACCGGGAACTCGTTCATGAAGCCGTATCCGCCGTGCACCTGGGTTGCCTCGCGGGCGTTGGTGACCGCGATCTCCGAGGCGTACAGCTTGGCGATCGCTGCCTCGCGCTTGAACGGCTCGCCGCGCAGCATCTTCTCAGCCGCCCGGTAGTAGGACAGCCGGGCGGTCGACGCCCGCATGTCCATGTCGGCGATCTTGAACGCTATCGCCTGGTTCTTCCCGATCGGGTGACCGAAGGCCTCCCGGTCATTGGCGTATCGAACGCTCTCGTCGAGGCACCCCTGCGCCAACCCCACCGACAGCGCGGCGATGGCGATCCGGCCCTCGTCGAGGATCGACAGGAACTGCGCGAAACCTCGACCCTGCTCGCCGACGAGATTGTCGGCGGGGACCCGGCAGTCGTCGAAGGACAGCTCCCGGGTGTCCGAGGCGTTCCAGCCGACCTTGGAGTACTTCTTGCTGACCGTGAACCCCGGCGTACCGGACGGCACGAGGATCGCGGAGATCTCCTTGCGGCCGTTGGCTTGTTCCCCGGTGACGGCGGTGACGGTGACGAAGCCGGTGATGTCGGTGCCGGAGTTGGTGATGAACGCCTTGGTGCCGTTGACTACCCACTCGTCGCCGTCCAGACGCGCCGTGGTCCTGGTCGCACCGGCGTCCGAGCCGCCGCCGGGTTCGGTCAGCCCGAAGGCCCCCAGCAGCTCCCCGCTGCACAGCCGCGGCAGCCACTCCTGCTTCTGCTGCTCGGTGCCGTAGCGGAAGATCGGCATCGCGCCCAACGAGACTCCGGCCTCGAGCGTGATCGCCACCGAGGAGTCGACGCGGGCGAGTTCCTCGAGGGCGATGCAGAGCGCGAAGTAGTCGCCGCCCATCCCGCCGTACTCCTCGGGGAACGGCAGCCCGAACAGGCCCATCTTCCCCATCTGGGCGACGATCTCGTACGGGAACTCGTTGCGCTCGTAGTAGTCGCCGATGACCGGCGCCACCACTTCGACAGCGAATTCGCGCACCGTCGTGCGCAGCGCCTCCAGCTCCTCGTCCAGCCGGTAATCCAACATGGTTCTCCCCTACTGTGAAAGTGCCTGTACGACGCGGGACACGCTCGGCCGGCCCAGTTGCTCGCTCATCCAGACGCTCGTTCGGGCCAGTTCGGTCAGGTCGACCCCGGTGTCGATACCCATCCCGTGCAGCTGCCAGACCAGGTCCTCGGTGGCGAGGTTTCCGGTCGCGCTCTCCGCGTAGGGGCAGCCACCGAGCCCGCCCGCCGAGGCGTCCACCGTCGTGACGCCGGCCTGCAGCGCGGCAAGGGTGTTCGACAACGCTTGCCCGTAGGTGTCGTGGAAGTGTACGGCGAGCGTTCCCACGCTGGCCCCAGCGTCGATGAACGACCCCAGCAGCGCCTGCACCTGCCCCGGCGTACCCACGCCGATCGTGTCACCGAGTGACAGTTCGGTGCAGCCGAGGTCGAGCAGCTGCCGCCCGACCCGGGTGACCTGCTCGATCGGGACCTGGCCCTCCCACGGATCGCCGAAGCACATCGACAGGTAGCCCCGCACCGCCAGCCCGGCCGCCCGCGCCCGGCGCACGACCGGCTCGAACATCAGGAGTTGCCCGTCCAGGCTGCGGTTGAGGTTCTTCTGCGCGAACGTCTCCGTCGCGCTCGCGAAGATCGCGATGTCCGCGACACCGAGCTCGAGCGCGCGGTCCAGCCCCCGTTCGTTGGGGACCAGTACCGGATACCGCACGCCGTCCGCACGCTTCAGGTCCCGCAGGAGTACGTCGGCGTCCGCAAGCTGTGGCACCCACCTGGGATGCACGAGGCTGGTCACCTCGATCGTGCGCAGCCCGGCGGCAACCAGCCGCTCGATGAACTGCGCCTTGACCTCGACCGGAATCGTGGCCTTCTCGTTCTGCAGGCCGTCTCGGGGGCCCACCTCATAGATCGTGACCCGCTCCGGCAGTCCGGGCAGTGGTGTCGGCACGTGCGTCACTTCTCCTGTGCAGAGATCGTCGCGACCGGCGCGCCCAGGGCAACCCGCTGTCCACTGTGGACGAAGAGCTCCGCGACCGCCCCATCGGACGGCGCGAGGACAGCGTGTTCCATCTTCATCGCCTCGACGACCACGAGCGACTGGCCGGCCGTGACCGCGTCCCCGACGGCCACCCGAACCATGGTGACGATCCCTGGCATCGGGGAGAGGATCGGGCCGCCGGTCGCCGGGGAGTCGTGCCGTGCGGCCGCCAGCCGCTCCTGCTCACGGACCGCCCAGGTCCGCCCGTCGCGCCCCAGCCATACGACATCCCCGTCCTCGGCGTAGGCGTAGCTGTGGGTGCGGCCGGCGTACGAGGTCCGGAGCATCTCGCCGATGCGCTCGACGCTGGCCGGGAACGGCGGTGTCTCGCCCACGGCGACCTCGGCGGACGAGGCGCGGCCGCGAACGCGCACGTCGACGGCCTCGTGTCCCTGAACCTGCATCAGCCAGCTCGCCCAGGACGCCTCCCCGACCCGCCAGCCTCCGGGGATGTCGAACGGGTCGACAACGGCGCTCACCGGCTCCAGGTCGATCAGGCGCTCCAGTGCGGCGGCGGCCAGGACGTCCTCGGGTACGTCGTCGTCGACCAGCGCGTCCACGCGGCGCGCGACCAGCCCGGTGTCCAGCCGTCCGGCGACGACGTCCGGTTCGGAGCAGAGGGCGCGGAGGAAGGCGATGTTGGTGCGCACGCCGAGGACGACGGTCTCGGCGAGCGCGGCGTCCAGGCGGCTCAGGGCGGTAGACCGATCCGGCGCCCAGGCGATCACCTTCGCGAGCATGGGGTCATAGTCGCTGCCGATCGTCACACCCTCCCGCAGCCCCGAATCGACGCGGACATGCGGCAGGTCCGGCTCGCGCAGGACGCGCACCGTGCCGCCGGTCGGGAGGAAACCATTGGCGGGGTCCTCGGCGTAGATCCGGGCCTCGACTGCATGACCGGACAGCTCGATGTCGTCCTGGCCGAACGTCAGCGGCTCGCCGGCGGCCACTCGGATCTGCTGCTCGACCAGATCCAAGCCGGTCACCAATTCGGTCACGGGGTGCTCGACCTGCAGCCGGGTGTTCATCTCCATGAAGAAGAACTCCCCCGGCCGGTCGGCCGAGACGATGAACTCGACCGTTCCGGCGCCGGTGTAACCGACCGCCCGGGCCGCCTCGACCGCCGCAGCTCCCATCTGGGAACGGGTGGCGGAGTCGAGGAGGACCGAGGGCGCCTCTTCGATGATCTTCTGGTGTCGACGCTGCAGGCTGCACTCGCGCTCACCCAGATGCAGGACGGTGCCGTGCTGGTCGGCGAGCAGCTGGATCTCGATGTGCCGAGGCGTCTGAACGAGCCGCTCGATGAGCAGGGTGTCGTCGCCGAAGGCTCCGCGGGCCTCGCGGCGGGCGCCGGCGATCGCCTCGGCGAGTGCGGCCGGCTCGGCCACCTGCCGCATGCCCTTGCCACCACCGCCGGCCGAGGGCTTGAGCAGGACCGGGTAGCCGATCTCCCCCGCCGCCGCAACCAGGTCCGCGTCGGTGAGCCCGGGTCGGTGCCGGCCGGGAACGACCGGTACGCCGGCCGCCTCGACCGTCTGCTTGGCCCGGATCTTGTCCCCCATCGCCTCGATGGCACTCGCCGGCGGCCCGATGAACACGAGCCCGGCGTCGGTACAGGCACCGACGAAGTCGGCGTTCTCGGCCAGGAATCCGTAGCCGGGGTGGATCGCCTGCGCGCGGCTGGAAATCGCGGCCTCGACGATGCGTTCGATGCTCAGATAGCTGTCGGCTGCC
The DNA here is from genome assembly GCA_013695665.1 of Geodermatophilaceae bacterium. Taxonomy (GTDB): domain Bacteria; phylum Actinomycetota; class Actinomycetes; order Mycobacteriales; family Geodermatophilaceae; genus JACCTY01. Next base: position 51,080 of record JACDAB010000176.1, read on the forward strand.
GCAGCCGGCCCGACCCGTACGGCGGCGTCGGCCTCGCGGACATGACGAGCATCCCGATCCGCATCGGAGTAGACGGCGACGGAGCGGATGCCCATCGCGCGCAGCGTGCGGATGACACGCACGGCGATCTCACCACGGTTGGCGATCAGGACTGTCTGGAACATCAGCATCAGCAGGTCACATCCGGAAGACGCCGTAGCCGACCGGCTCCAGCGGGGCGTTGGCGCAGGCGGTCAGGGCCAGACCAAGGGCCATCCGGGTCTGCATCGGGTCGATGACGCCGTCATCCCACAGCCGCGCAGTTGCGTAGTAGGGATGTCCCTGGCTCTCGTACTGCTCCCGGATCGGGGACTTGAAATCCTCTTCATCCACTGCGGACCACTCCTGTCCGCGACCCTCGAGCTGCTCACGCCGGACGGTGGCCAGCACCGCTGCAGCCTGTTCCCCGCCCATGACCGAGATGCGCGCGTTGGGCCAGGTGAAGAGGAACCGCGGCGAATACGCCCGGCCGCACATGGAGTAGTTCCCGGCACCGAAGGACCCGCCGATGATGACGGTCAGTTTCGGGACCCGGGCACACGCGACGGCAGTAACCATCTTCGCGCCGTTCTTGGCAATGCCGCCGGCCTCGTACTCCCGCCCGACCATGAAGCCGGTGATGTTCTGCAGGAACAGCAGCGGGATCTTCCGCTGATCGCAGAGCTCGATGAAGTGGGCGCCCTTGAGGGCGGACTCGCTGAACAGGATGCCGTTGTTCGCCACGATCCCCACCGGATGGCCGTGCAGTCTCGCGAATCCGGTCACCAGAGTCTGTCCGTACAGCGCCTTGAACTCGTGGAACCGGCTCCCGTCGACGAGCCGGGCGATCACCTCCCTGACGTCGTACGGCGTGCGCGTGTCGGCCGGGACCGCGTCGTACAAGCCGGCCGGGTCGACGGCGGGCTCTTCGGTGGGGATCACGTCCCACGGGCGCGGTGCCCGCGGCGCGAGAGTCGCCACGATCTGCCGGACGATCTGCAGGGCGTGCGCATCGTCGTCGGCCAGGTGGTCAGTGACACCGGACGTTCGGCTGTGCAGGTCACCGCCGCCGAGCTCCTCCGCCGTCACGACCTCGCCCGTGGCAGCCTTCACCAGCGGGGGTCCGCCGAGGAAGATCGTGCCCTGGTTTCGCACGATCACGGCCTCGTCGCTCATGGCGGGAACGTAGGCGCCGCCGGCGGTGCACGAGCCCAGCACCGCCGCCACCTGCGGGATGCCCTGCGCGGACATGGTGGCCTGGTTGAAGAAGATCCGGCCGAAGTGTTCGCGGTCCGGGAAGACCTCATCCTGTCTGGGCAGGAATGCACCGCCGGAGTCGACCAGATACAGGCAGGGCAACCGGTTCTGCAGGGCCACCTCCTGCGCGCGAAGGTGCTTCTTGACGGTCAGCGGATAGTAGGTGCCACCCTTTACGGTGGCGTCGTTCGCCACGATCACGCACTCACGGCCGGCGACCCGGCCGACGCCGGTGATGATGCCGGCCGACGGTGCCTCGTCGTCGTACATGCCGTTCGCGGCCATGGGCGACAGTTCGAGGAACGGTGACCCCGGGTCGACGAGAACGTCGACCCGGTCGCGCGGGAGCAGCTTGCCGCGGTCCAGATGGCGCTGCCGGGCGCGCTCCCCGCCGCCCTCGGCCGCGCCCGCGAGCCGCGCCCGCAGATCCTCGGACAGCGCCGTGTTGCGCTCGGCGTTGGCGACCGTCGCAGGGTCGCCCGTGACGAGGCGGGTGGCGAGCACCGGCCACTCCATCTGCGCCCCCAGGATTGGTTAGTCGTCACTAGCGCTCCACAGGTTAGCAGCCGTTAACATGAGCGGCTAGCATCCTTGATCATGATGGCTGCTTCCGGCGTACTCCGGGCGACGGGAAGCCGACGCGAGGCCATCCTCGACGAAGCCGCCAAGCTGTTCGCCGACCGCGGCTTCCACGGTGTCGGCGTCGACGACATCGGCGCTTCGGTGGGAATTTCAGGCCCCGGCATCTACCGGCATTTCGCGAGCAAGGACTCGATGCTGGCCGAGATGCTGGTCCGGATCAGTGAACGGCTGCTGGCCGAGGGCACTGCCCGAGCCGGGGCTGCACTGGACTCATTGACCGCACTGGACGCCCTCATCGGTTGGCATATCGAATTCGCCCTGGCCAACCCGGCCCTCATCGTCGTACACGACCGGGATCTGGCGCACGTCGCGGAACCGGACCGGCGGCGGGTGCGCCGGCTGCAGCGACGCTACGTGGAGGTCTGGGTGGATGTGCTCCGCCGCCTGGACCCCGCCAGGACCGAGCAGGCGGCTCGGGCAGCCGCGCACGCGGTCTTCGGACTGCTGAACTCCACACCGCACAGCGCGCAGTCGCTACCACGCCAGGAGATGGCCGCCCTGCTGCACCGGATGGCCGCCGCCGCGCTGCTCGCCTGAGC
>JACDAB010000188.1 GCA_013695665.1 Geodermatophilaceae bacterium
GGTCTACATCACGGCGCGTTAAGACGCCCACCACGTCACCACTCTCATCAATGACGGGGAAGCCCTCGTGGCCCCAGCGGCGCATCAGCGCGGCCGCCTCCTCGATCTTGCTGCGGGGCGCGAGCGAGCGGATGCGCCCCCGGCTCATCCAGTCGGCTACCGTTACGGCGGGGCGGACATGGGCGGGCAGGCGCTGCTTTAGCCGCGCCACGACCTTCGCCAGCGGCTCCGCGTCCACGAAGGCGGCCGCCGCGCGGCTGTGACCGCCACCGTCGAAAGTTTTCATCAGTTCGCCTACGTCGATGTCATCGCTGGTGGAGCGAGCGACCATCTGGACGTGGTCGCCCATCTCAACGACGAGCACCAGGGCGGCGGGATCGTACAGGTCGCGGATGCTGTGGGCTAAGGAAGAGACATCTTCCACGTAGCTGTCCATCGCGGCACTGGCAACGACGATTTGGAAGCCGTTGATCTCGAGAAAGTCGCTGCCTTCAAGCAGGCGCCGGTAGAGGTCGCGCTGCCGGTCGGTGAGGGGGTGATCGAGGTAGCGGCGGAGTGTGTCAAGGTCGGCGCCCTGTTGCATGAGCCAGGCCGCGGCACGCGCGTCACGCGGGGTGGCCCCCGCATAGACGAGGGAGCCGGTATCCTCGTGGATGCCGAGCAGCAGCAGGGTGGCCTCGATCCAGGAGAGGGACAGATGGCGCTCCGCGATTTCTTCGACGAAGAGGGTGGCGCAGCTTCCCGTGGTGTCGAGGCGCAGATCCCATCCATCCGGAGTATCCTCGCGCTGCGCGTGATGATCGACCACGAGAACCTCGGGGATCGCCTGCGTGTCAATGCCTTTCAGGGAGGGGAGGGATTGGGTGTCTACCAGGATGGCGCGCTCTATGGCAAGGCCGGCTGGAAGCTCTTCATCGCGGCGGAAAGGCAGCCCCGCCCAGTGCAGGGTAAGGAAAGTGCGCACGTTGCGGTTCAGGTAGCGGCCCAGCACGGGCACCCAACCCGGGTGCAGTTTCCAGGCGCCCAACTGCGCCGCCACGGCGTCGAAGTCGGTGTGGTCGTGGGAGAGGATGAGGTTCATGGGGGGATTGTACATGGAAACATGGAAGCGTTGAAGCGTTGGAGCGTTGAAGCGAACGGCAACGGAAGGCCCCCACCCCAATCCCTCCCCCGAAACGGCCGGGAGAGGGGCTACGGAAGGGGGGAGTTGGAGCGGTGGAGCGCGTCAACGTTTTAGCGCTTCGACGAGGCGGTCGAGCCAGGTGAGGGGGAGGCGGGCGACCCAGTGGTCCCAGCGGGCGAGGAGGTCGTCGAGCCAGCGATTGGCGCGGCGGACGAGGGGGCGTTGTTGGGTGTAGAGTAGTTCGCGCGCGAGTTGGAAGCTGTCTTGGTAGGTGGTGCGCTCGAGGATGGATTGTAGCAGCTCTTTGGTTCCGGGGAGGCCCTGGGCCAGTTCGTAGAGGGCGCGCTCGCGGAGCACCGCCTCGGGCGCGTCGATGGCGATGGTGGCGAGGGTGGCGTAGCCGGCGCTGGCGTGGCCGCGGGCGACGAGTTGGGCGGCGGCTACATAGCGGATGCGATTTTGCGGGGCGTGGGCGCTCAGTTGAAGGAGGGCGGGCATGGCGGCGCTGTCCGGCAGCTCGTTCATCAGTTGGAGGAGGTACCAGCGTCGCTCGGTGTCGATGTCTTCCGCCGTGAGGCGCGCGGCGATGCGGGTCGCGGCGGGTTGAGCGAGGGCGGAGAGTTGCTGCATGACGGGGAAACGATCGCCGGTTCCGATGGACCCTGTGACGGCGAGGTCCACCAGGAGCGAGAGGGGAAGCTCGGAGGGGTGCTCGCGAAGAAGCAGATCGAGGGCGCGGGCGCGGGCGGAGGGATGGGGCGAGTCGGTGGCGAGGGTGGCGAGGGCGCGCGCGGCGCCCGCCCAGCGCTCCGCGAAGCGGTTCAGGTCGTTGGTCGCCTTGACGGCGTCGCTGCCGGAGACGCGGGCCGACAGGGCAATTCCCGCCAGCACCTCGACCGCGCGCGGCAGGTTCGAGTGCTCCGCCAGCCAGGCCGCCGCCTGGCGCCGGTCTTGCGGCGCGGGTGAGTGGTCGAGCAGGGCCTCCGCCAGTGATTGGCCCGCGACGGGATCATCGACGCGCGCGAAGGTGAGGCGGATCTCTTCGAGGGCGGAGGCGCCGATGAGCGCCAACTGCTGCGCCGCCCAGCGGCGGATTGGCCCGTCACCGGCCTGTTGGGCCAGGCGTGCCAGGATTGGCCGGGCGAGATTGGGGCGATCGAGGGCGAGAAAGACGCGCGCCGCTGCCTGCTGGACCGGCTCTGGCTGGTGCGGCTGGGCAAGCATCGCGGCGGCGCGGCGGCGCACGCTCTTCAAGGTGGCGGTGTTCATCAACCGCTCTGTGTCATCGGTCACCTCGTCCGACAGGTTCGCCAGCATGTCCAGCGCCGCGCCCGCTGCCAGGTCATCGGTGCCCTGCGCGAGGGTCAGCAGGACGGAGCGGGCGGCGGTGGTATCACCCTGCTGGTTGAGTTGTTCGGCGGCAGAGAGCCGGGCGTCGGCGCCGGGCGCGTGCCGGGCGATGGCGAGGAGCGCGGCGCGGGCGGCCTCGTCACCCTGCGTACCGAGCAGCTCGACGGCGCTGTGGGCGATGGCGCCCTGGGCAGGCTGGGAGGCAAGCGCCACGAGGGTGGCGCGCACGAGATCGGGCGCGGCGCCCCGCGCCTGGAGCCAGCGCGCCGCTTCCAGGCGAAGCTCTGGGACCTCTCCTTGGCGAGCGAGGGCCGCAAAGCGGGGAATCGCTTCCGCGCCTGTGGCGGCCATCGCTTCGAGCGCGGCGCGGCGCACAGGCGCCTGCTCATGCTGCGCCAGCCGCTCCAACCGGAAGAGCGCCGTTTGCCTGTCGCCCGCCCGCGCAAGGTGGTGGGC
>JACDAB010000202.1 GCA_013695665.1 Geodermatophilaceae bacterium
GCTGCTGGTCGAGGTGCGCTCCGTCGTACCACCGCAGTGCGTCCTCGGTGAGGTTCACGACGATCTGCATCTCACCGGTCGGCAGCTTGCGTTCCCGGCCGGGCGACAGGTCGTCCTCGACGTACCAGAACGCCTTGACGAACGGCGCCAGCGCCGCCGGCGGGTGCCGTAGCGCCGTGGTCACGACCGCGTCAGCCGCCGGCGCCGAGCGAGCGCCAGTAGTCGTTCAGCGCACGGTTCGTCTTCACGAACCACACGACCGGCCCGACGATGATGAGGATGCCGGGGAAGGACCAGAGTCCGGTGACGGCGCTGACCGGTGGTTGCTGACCGCGTCGCTCGTACAGCTTGCCCACCTCGGAGGAGGTCAGGTACGGCATTATGATGCCGACGAAGATCGCCAGCACGAGTGCGATGGCACCGCCGAGCCCATCGCCGCTGTGCTTCTTCATCTCCTCGTGGGTCTGGAAGTACCAGACCCAGCCGTAGATGCCCAGCGTCACGATGAACAGCAGGATGCTGGTGCCGGTGCTACGGACCTTGCCGACCGGGCCCATCGGCGGCGGCCCGTACCCGGCCGGCGCCTGCGGATACTGCTGTCCGCCGTACTGCTGAGTGCCGTACTGCTGAGTGCCGTACTGCTGTCCGCCGTACTGCTGTCCGCCGTACTGCTGGCCGGCGGGGGGTTGGCCGTACGACGGGGCGCCGTACCCCTGCTGGGAGGGTGGTTGTTGCGGGTACGGCGGCTGGGACGGATCACTCACGATGACCCCCTGGGGCTGGTGTTGGGCCGCCGAGCCTAGCGCCCCGCAGTCATCGATTCGGAGATCTTGCACACCGTCCGCCAGTTTCGCGCCGTCACCCGGACGCCGAGGTGCTCGTCGCCGAACAGGGGGACCAGCGCGGACTCGAGGATCCCGTTCGGGCACCACAGGTAGATCTCGCGGCCGCCGACATGCCACTCCTCCGGCGCCGCGTTCTCCGGTGCCGGCATCGCCGACGCCTTCGGTACGTCGGACAGGAACAGCACTAGCAGCCGCGAGGGATCCCGGCCCGCTGCAGCCAGGGGGTTCGCGTGCACGGCCGCGGCGAATTGCGCCTCGGTCCTGACCAGCACGGTCACGTCCATCCCGAGCTCGCTCGTGATCGCCTCCTCGATCTCGGCGCCGACCACGACCGCGGAGCGACGGGTGCTGGTGAACACGGCGTTGCCGCTCTGCAGCATGGTGCGGACATCGGCATACCCGAGGTCGGTGAGCAGTTCGCGCAATCGGGCCATCTTGATCCGCTTGTTCCGGCCGACATTGATCCCGCGCAACAGCGCGATGTACCCCGCCATGGCGCAGATCATGTCCGAGCCCGACGCTAATCTCGACGGCATGGCGCCCCAGAAAGCTGTTGAGATCGGTGCGCACGTTCGCGACGGCGACCCGCTCGTGGCGGCGCAGGAGATCGACGCCGACCTCGTGCAGTTCTTCCTGACCGATCCGCAGGGCTACAAGGCGCCGAAACCGCGAGTCGACGCCGCCGAGATCCGGGCCGCCGACGTGGGGGTGTTCATCCACGCGCCCTACATCGTCAACGTCGCATCGACGAACAACCGGATCCGCATCCCGAGCCGCAAGCTACTGGCGCAGCACACCGCCGCGGCGGTCGAGGTCGGAGCGCGCGGGGTGATCGTGCACGGGGGGCACGTGACGGCCGACGACGACCTCGAGGCCGGCATCGACAACTGGCGAAAGACCGTCGCCCGGCAGTCGGCCGAGGGGGGTTACGCCGTACCGATCCTGCTGGAGAACACCGCGGGCGGGGACCGGGCGATGGCCCGCCGCTTCGACACCCTGGCACGGCTATGGGACGCGATCGGCGAGTACGACGTCGGCTTCTGCCTCGACACCTGCCACGCCCACGCCGGCGGGGAGGAACTGCTCGGCATCGTCGAGCGGGTCAAGGCGATCACCGGGCGGATCGACCTGGTGCACTGCAACAACAGCCGCGACGAGGCCGACTCCGGTCGTGACCGGCACGCGAACATCGAAAGCGGTCAGATCGACCCGCAGCTACTCCTTGCGGTGATCCGCGAGGCCGGTGCCCCGGTCATCTGCGAGACCCCCGGGGACCGGATCGCCGAGGACGTCGCGTTCCTCCGGGGCAGCCTCGGCTGAGGCCGGCCAGCGCGGCCCCCGCCGATGGAGCACGAACTCGTCGGCCGCCCCGTCGAGGACGCCACCGGCCGGGTCATCGACACCATCGCGACGTACGACGTCCCCCGCCGGCCGCAATACGTCGCGCACAACCAGGCACATGAGGGCGATCACGGCGATGTCGCGGATCCCGACGGCCAGCAGGAACCACTCGACCTCGATGCCGTTGTTGTCCGTGCCGAGGTACCAGAGCAGCCGCGGCACCCACAGCACCGCCTCGGTGATCTGCCAGATCAGGATCGGCTTCCACCGAGGCAATGCCAGGACGGCCAGCGGCAGCAACCAGAGCGAGTACTGCGGACTCCACACCTTGTTCGTCAGCAGGAACGCGGCGATGACAAGGAACAGCAGCTGCGCCAGCCGCGGCCGCCGCTGCGCGCGCAGCGCAAGGACGGCGATGGCCAGGCAGGCCACCGCGAAGCAGATCAACGTCAGGGCATTGAGCAGCACCGGGTCATTCGGCATGTCCGGCACGTCTGAGGGCGCCGGGTTGAGGAAGTCGGCGCCCAGATTCAGCGCGATGTTCCACAGGGTGTCCGGATCGGCGGTCCGGGTCGTGTTGAGCTGGAAGAACAGCGACCAGTTCTCCCGGTAGAGCAGCGCGATCGGCACGTTGACCGCCGCCCATGCCACCACCGTGGCCCCGGCGGCCAGTGCCCAGTCCCGCAGCCGACCGGCCCGCAGGCACAGCAGGAACAGCGGCCCCAGGAAGAGCAGCGGGTAGAACTTGGCGGCGGCTCCGAGTCCCAGCAGTACGCCGGCCAGCACGGGATGCCGTCGCGACCAGGCCAGCAGTCCCGCGGCGCCGAGCGACACGGCGAACAGGTCCCAGTTGGTGAACGCGTGCACGAAGAGCAGTGGGGACAGCGCGACCATGGCCGCATCCCAGATCCGCCGGCGCGACAGCAGCGCGGTCGTCCACGTGACGACGAGCATGCACAGCGCGAGCAGCAGCGCGGTGACGACGTAGTAGGTCTGCACCCCAGGGAGGTCGGGCAGCAGACCGGACCTCGCGGACAGCTGGTTGTAGCCGGTGGCCAACTCGTTGGCGGCGTACATGAAACCGCCGGACAGAGCCGGGTACTCCACCGGCGCGCTGGCGTACGGGACCAGCCCTTCGGCAAGACCGTGGATCCCCCACAGCGGGATGGTGTCGGAGTAGCAGAAGTGGGTGTACTGCTTGGACCCCGTCCAGTCGCCGTCTAGGCAGGGAACCTGTTTGACCCACGCCAGGGCGAGGGTGAACAGCGTCATCGCCAGCAGGATCCGCAGCGGGGTCCAGAACCAGTTGTGGCCGGTGTACGCGTGCCGCCCGAGCGGGCCGCCGATCGCCGTACTCGCGGCGCGGGCGACCGGGTCGTCCCAGGTGGGGAATACCCGCTCCGGCCGCTCCTCGACCGCCGCGGCCGGCGCCGGAGACGTCATGGCGACGGCGTCGCCGAGGTGGGCGGCGGTTCGGTCGTCGGGGGAGGGGTCGGCGTGGTGGGCGGCGGCCGGGTCGGCCGCGTCGTCGAGGCAGGGGGTTCACTTGTCGTGATCGGGGGTTCGGTCGTCGTGGGAGGTGCGCTCGTCGGAGCCGTGGTGGTCGGGGCGGCGGTCGTCGTCGTGGGTGCGGATGTGGTTTGCTCCGCCTCGGTGCTTTCCCCGTTGCCATCGTCCTCGCGGGGCGGGGGGTCGGCACGGTCGCCGTCGATCAACGCCTCGTCGGGCAGTTCGACCAGTGGTGCCCCCGCGAGTACTGCATTCATGTAGGTGTTCCAGATCTGCGAGGGCAGCCCGGATCCGTAGATCAGCCGGTCCTCGTTGGTGCGGATCGGCTCGCTGGCATCTGAGCCGATCCACACCGCGGTGGCCAATGTCGGCACATAGCCGACCATCCACGCGTCCTTGTTGTCGTTGTCGTCCAGCTGCGCGGTGCCGGTCTTGGCGGCCGCCTCGCGATCGTCGGCCAGTTCGTCGTCGCCGGCTGCCGCCACGTCCTCGAGGGCGAACGTCACATCGTTCGCGACCTCCGCCGACACCCCGCGGGTCTCCTCCCCTGCGCTGCGTTCGTAGAGGACGTTGCCGTTGCGGTCGGTCACCGCGGTGACGAAGAACGGCTCACGGTGTACGCCGCCGTTGGCGAACGTGGCGAAGCCGCTGGCCTGGTCGATGGGGCGCACCTCGTACTCGCCGATCCCGATCGCTCCCCCGGTGACGCCCGATCGCTCGAGCGTGCGGCTGTCATCGGGCCGGGTCTCCCGGACCCCCACGCGATGGGCGAGATCGGCGACGTTTTCCGGCCCGACCTCCAGCGCCAGCCCGTAGAACGTCGTGTTCAGCGAACGGGTGATCGCCTCCTTGAGCGAGCAGTTCGAGCACTCGCCGCCCTCGGAGTTGCGCACCGGCTGATCACGGTCGGGGAAGTTCTGCGGTTGGGAGCCGTCGCGGCGAGAGGACACGCCGATTCCCTGCTCGAGCGCCGTTGCCAACGTGTAGGGCTTGAACGACGAGCCCGGCTGCCGGTAGGCCTGCGCGTAGTCGAAACCGGTGCCGCTCGGTCCGCCGTAGTAGGCCACCACCGCACCGGTCGAGGGAGCGATCGAGACCAGCGCGGTGCGCAGGTTCTCCGGCTGCTCGCCGAGCGTGTCGCCCACCGCCACGACGGCTTCGCGCTGCGCGCCGGCGTTCACCGTCGTGGTGACCCGCAGGCCCTCGGAGTAGATCCGGGACTCGTCGAACCCGTTACGAGCCAGCTCCTCCTGGACCTGACGGATGATCAGCCCCTCGGGGCCGTCGGTCTGGTTCAGCGAAACCGGGCCGCGGGGCAGCACCGTCGGGTAGACCACGGCCTCCCGCTCGGGGGCCTCGAGCCAGCCCTCCTCGACCAACCCGTCCAGGACGAAGTTCCACCGCTCCTGCGCGTCCTCCGGATGCGTTTCCGGGTCGAAGAGCGCCGGGCTGGCGATGCCCGCGGCCAGGACGGCACCCTCCTCGACGGTGAGGTCGTCGACGGGCTTGCCGAAGTAGGTCTCCGCAGCTGCTTCGATGCCGTGCGCCCCACGGCCGAAGTAGATGGTGTTGAGGTACCACTCCAGGATCTGGTCCTTGGAGTAGTTCTGGTCGATCTTGACCGAGAGGATGAGTTCCTTGAACTTGCGGGTCAGCGTCTGTTCGGTGGGCAGGTAGGCGTTCTTCACGTACTGCTGGGTGATCGTCGAGCCGCCCTGCGTCGGCCCCCCGGTGACGTTGTTCCAGGCCGCCCGCGCGATGCCGGTGGCGGAGAATCCCGGGTCGGAGTAGAAGCTGCGGTTCTCCGCGGCCAGCACTGCCCGGCGAACGTGCTCGGGCACGCGGGACAGCGCGACATCGGTCCGGTTCTCCTCACCGAGGCGGGCCATCTCCGTCGTACCGTTGCTGTAGTAGACGATCGAGACCTGATCGGTGGCGATGTCGCCGGGGCGGGGTACGTCGGTGGTGGCGTAGACCACGCCGACGAAGGTCAGTGCCATCACCGCGACGAGGCCGATTCCGCCGAGGACGAACCGGCGCCGGATTGTGCGCTTGCGTTTGGCCTCGGGCGTCGCCCGCCGCTCGCGCCAGGTGCCCGGCGCTGTGTCCGGGCCGGTCTGCTCGTCGCTCACAACTGCTCCTTGAGGGTTTCCGGCCGGACGTCGCCCCGTCCGCTGCCCGACTTGCCGGTACGCCGATGCCGTGCACCCGGCGGGCGCCGGGTCACTCTGTGGCGGCCCGGCGCCGGGACGCCGTCGCGCTGCTGCGGCCCATGACGAACGATCTCGTCAGGTGGTTCCAGCCGCAGCTGCGGCACACTTCGACCACGTAGACGCTGAACTCACGAAACCGTTGCGCCAGATCGGTGAGTTCCGGCGGCGACTTCGCCTGGCCGGAGACCGCCTTGAGCGACTCGCCGTACACGTAATGCACCTCGGTCAGCTGCTCCTTGCGGCAGACCGGGCACGAGGCGTCGGCGGGCTGACCGTGGAACTTGGCCGCCCGCAGCAGGTATGGGTGCGCGTCGCAGACGTCGTGCAGGCTGGCCCGGCCGGCGTAGACCTCAGCCAGCTTGGCGCGCCGCTGTAGCGCGTAGTCGACCACGGCGCGGCGCTGCCGGGCCTCCGCTGACCCTTCCCGCCGCTCGCCGGCCTGCACACTCACGCGAGCAAGGGTACTTGCCCCAACGGCGGGGGCCGCGCCTAACAGCCCAATCCGCCTGTGCACCCGTTCCGCACGATAGGCGACGGTGACGTACAGTGCGATATATCGATCCGATACAACGACGTATGATGTTCCGGGGAACGGGAGGTGGAGGACATGCTCGAGATGGCGATCCTCGGCCTGCTGAACGAGGCACCGATGCAC
>JACDAB010000204.1 GCA_013695665.1 Geodermatophilaceae bacterium
TCTCAGTACCGCGAGACGTTGGCCATCGACCACGATCGGCGAGGGGGTCGGGGTTCGGGCGTTGGCTGCCGGAGGTGTGAGCAGGCGTGGTCGGACGACCCGGTGATGATCGGCCTTCGGTCTCCGAACTGCTGGCCCGTTCCGAGGGCGCCGCGGCACCGGCCGGCACGCGCCGGTTGGGCCGGCCCGGGCGTCCGGGACGACAGGCGCGGCGCTGGGCGGTCGCGGCGATCGTCGCCCTGATCCTTCTCGGCGCGGCGTACTACGTCGGCTTGCTCGCCTATGTCGACAACACGGTCGAACGCTCGGACGTGCTCCGGCTCGCTGGGCCGGAGATCATCGAGGTGGACCGACAGCGCGATGCCGAGAACTTCCTCCTGGTCGGCATCGACGATGGGGAGCGCGACACCGTAGTCGTGGCGCACCTGTCCCAGGACGGCTCGCGGTCGGTTGTCCTCGTGCTCCCCGGTCAGGCCTACGTGGACGTCCCGGCCTGTCAGGGTTCCGACGGTCAGCCGACCGAGCCCTATGGCGGGCCCGTCAGCTCCGTGTACGGCACCGGCGGCGCAGGATGCCTGGTGCGCACCGTCCAGCTGCTCACCGGGCTGCGGATCAACCACTACGTCCAGCTGGACATTGCCGGCTTCCCGGCCATGGTCGAGGCCCTCGGCGGAGTCCCGATGTGCCTGCGGTCGACGGTCCGCGACGACGCCAGCGGACTGAACCTGCCGGCGGGGAGCGCGGTGATCGACGGCGATCAGACCCTGCAGTTCCTGCGCCTACAGTCGCGAGCGGGGCCGGCGGAGGCCGAGCGGATCGAGCGCCAACAGCAGTTCCTGGCCTCCCTGCTGGACAGGTCACTGGCTCCGGCGACACTGGCGAACCCGGTGCGCCTTACACGGTTTCTGACGGTCGCTGCCGAGTCGCTGACCTTGGACCCGGACACCAGCTTTGGCGATCTGAGAACGCTGATAGAGCTGCTCCGGGACCTGAACTCCGACTCGGTGGTTCTGGTCACCGCACCGATCAGCGACCCGGACTTCAGGCCTGCCGGGTCCTCCTCGTCGTACCTGCTGCTCGATGAACAGCTCGGCCGGCAGCTCTTCCAGTCGATCATCGACAACAGTGCAGTTCTGCCGGCGGAGGTGCGGCCACCGCCGTCACCGGCTGGGGTGACCTGCGGCTGACGTCGGTGTCACCCGGCGACGTTGCGCTTCCTGGCGGGCGAACATGACGTAGCCGACGAACCCGAGTGCACTGAACAGGAACCACTGGACGGCGTACGCAAGATGCGGCCCGTCGCCCAACTCAGGTGCAGCCAGCGGTTCCGGTTGTGCCTGCCCGCTCGGCTGCTGCTCGAGAAGTTCGACGTACGCCGAGAACATCGGGTAGGGCAGGCCGTCGGCGAGCCGGAGCAGGTCGACAGAGGCGAGGGTCATGCTGTCCCCTGCCGGGACCGCGCGGGCGGCTCGGACGGGCTGCAGCTGCCGAACCCGGCCGAGAACCGCGACCTCGCCGTCCGGTGGCGGTGGGACGTCCGGCACGCTGGTGGCGTCGCCGGTTCGGTCGATCGGGATCCAGCCGCGGTTGACGAACAGGGCGGTCCCGTCGTCGGTGACCAGCGGCGTGAGGACGTGGAAGCCGGCCCGGCCGTTGTCGAGCTGGCCGCGGAGCAGGATCTCGCGATCGATGTCGTACCGGCCCGTCGCGCTGACCCGCCGCCACTGCGTCGAGGGGTCGGCGGGCTGATCAGTGGACAGCAGGCTGGTCGCCGGGACCGGCTCGGCACTCTGGGCGGACGCGACTGCTGCATTGCGCTCCTGCCGGCTCTCGAGCCGATCCAGCTGCCACCGTCCCAGGCCGAGGCAGCCGACCGCGACGACCACGGCCGCGAGGAACAGACCGATCCAGCTGGGGCGCAGCAGGAACCGGTACACGGCTGCGACGCTACGCCCCGGCTTCAGCCTCAGCCCGGCTCCGCCTCGGTACCCCTGGTCGGCTCCGCCTCGGTACCCCTGGTCGCCTCCGCTGCCCGCTTGAGGCGGATCAGTGTCGCTCGGATGGAATTCTTGTTCTTCGCCGGAAACCGGGCGAACTCCATCAGGCGGGCCACCGGCGACGTGGACCAGTCCCAGGACTCGGTGACGCGGACTCCGTCGGCGGCAGGCTCGAGTTCGTAGCGCCACGTGTGCCTGGCGAGGTGCTGCCAGGCGATCCGTCGGTTCTCGTCGTACTCGATGACGGTGTTGGTGACACGGTAAGGAAGGCCGATCCTCATGTGCATGCCGAAACGCGCGCCGTGCGAGAGCCGCTCAGGGCCGCTGACGGTGCCTTGTAGCGCTCCCGATCCGTCGATCAGCCGGTGCTGTCGCGGGTCGGCCAGGATGTCGAAGATCCGCTCGGGTGGACTGTCGATCACGATGCTGTCGGACACGATGCGCGAGGAGGACATGGACCGAACCTAGCCGGGCGCGGGCGGACAGGGTGTCACCGGCCGGTGGACAGCCGCACGGTGCACCCGCCCGCCGGAGGGCTGGAGACGGTCAGCTGGTCGCAGAACCGCTGGGCCACCCACAGCCCGGCGCCGGTTGTCCGCTGATCGGGAGACTGCCGCAAACCGGGTCCGGCGTCGGTGACCGAGCAGAGGACCCGGCTGTACGTCGTCCACAGTCGCACGGCCACCGGCGGGCGGCCGTGTTGCAGCGCGTTCAGCGCCACCTCGTTGAAGGCCGTCAGAAAGTCGGTGGCGGTGGCTCGCGGCAGTGCGGTTCTCAGCACGGCGAGGTAGACGCTGTGCCGAAGGTCGGTCAGGTCCGTGACATCGTCGTCGGCGATGAGCGGCGCGGCCGACTCCAACGCCTCCGCGGCGGTTCCGTCCTCGACGCGCACCTCCGCGTCGTGCAGCACGGCCACCTCGACCAGTTTCTCAGGTGACAGCTGCCCGGCCAGGTACGGGCAGAAGACTGTCAGCGGCAGATCTCGGACGAGGCCGTGCAGGTCGGCCTCGAACGGCGCCACACCGCTGGCATGGAAGGTTCCACTCAGTCGCAAGGCAGGGGAGCCCCCCTGCAAGCTGCGCTCGATCTCATCGGTCACCGATGCAATGAAGCTCGTTCGGGTCCGCCGGAACGGTGCGAGTAGATCCTCGGTGCGCACGATGGCGAGCTGATCACCTGCCCTCGCCGTTGCCGTGTCGATGCCCGCACCGGCCAGTGCGGCCAACAGTCGACGGGTGTCCTGTTCGGACATGCCGATGAGCAGGACCCGGTCCCGGCGGCGGAGTCCGTCGGCGGTGAAGCCTGCGACGAGGTCCACGCGCTGGGCCGCACTGACGTTCAGTGCGCAGGCATGCGTGCGGGCCGAGACCTCGACGTTCAGCAGTGCTGGCATTCCGCAAGAGGCTACCGCTCCCTGGTGGATTTCACCCGAGGAACGGGGCACGGCAAGCCAACGGCTTCTGCAGGCGAGTTGATTGCTCTCACGCGAGCGTGAGTCGGTATCCCACGCCGCGCACACTGGTCAGCTCAGCGGCGCCGTCGAGGCGAGCGCGAATTCTCCGGATGTGGACGGCAATGGTGTTCGCACTCGCAAAGTCACCAGGGGCACGCCAGACCGCGCGGCGGATCTGATCGCGGGTCACCACCTGATTTGCGTGGAGCACCAGCAGCCGCAGCAACTCGAACTCTCGTACCGTGAACTTCAGTGGCCTTCCCCCGGCTCGCACCTCATAGGCCCTGGAGTCGACCTCCAGTGAACCGAGAAAGATCACCGACTCCTGATCCCACCGGGCCCTGGCGCGCCCCAGCCACGGATCCAGCAACGTGCGGAGCTGCCGCGGCCCGTACGGCCGGCTCAGCACCCCCGTGGCTCCCGCGGTCATGGCCTCCGTTGCGAGCCCTACCTCCCCGGCGCCGACACCTACCGCGATGGGGACTGTGCTGTAGCGGCGTACAGCGGCAATGACATCGACAGCGCTGACCAGCGTGAGCCTGGCCCTGACCACCACGGCATCAGGCGAGAGCCGGCCGATCTGATAGAGCGCCTCGGCGCCGTCAGCGCACATCACAAGGGTGGCGACGTTGGCGGCGCAGATCTCGTGGACCACCTGATGAGCGCGCGGCTCGAGGTCGTCTGCGACCAGCAGGGTGACCGGTGCTGGGTCCCGCCGCAGCACGCCCCCGCCCGCAGGATCGTCCCGCCCGACCAGGCCTGCGCCGGCTACGCGCGCTGCAACCATCATGACGACTCGCCAGTGAGACGCCGGCGGCTAGCCGAACCGGCCCGATATGTAGTCCTCGGTTCGTTTATCGCTGGGGTTGGAGAAAATCTTGCTGGTGTCATCGATCTCCACCAGGCGACCGAAGCGCCGATCGTCATTCTCGGACTCGATCTCGGCGGTGAAGAAGGCGGTGCGATCGCTCACCCGGGCTGCCTGCTGCATGTTGTGGGTGACGATGACGATGGTGTAGTCGCGCTCGAGTTCGCGCATCAGATCCTCGATGTGCGCGGTGGCGATCGGGTCGAGCGCCGAGCAGGGCTCGTCCATCAGGATGACCTCGGGATCGACGGTCAGCGCCCGCGCGATGCACAGTCGTTGTTGCTGTCCTCCCGAGAGGCTGTACGCGTTCTCCTTGAGCTTGCTCTTGACCTCGTCCCACAGCGCTGCGCGTCGTAGCGAGGTCTCCACCACCTCGTCGAGGTCCACCTTCATCCGGTTGACCTTGGGCCCGAACGTGAGGTTGTCGTAGATCGACTTGGGGAACGGGTTCGGCTTCTGGAACACCATCCCGATCCGGCGGCGCACCTCGACGGCATCGACGTCCTTTGCATACAGGTCCTGCTGGTGGTAGTCGATCCGGCCGCTGACCTTCGCAGTGGGAATGAGGTCGTTCGTGCGGTTGAAACAGCGCAGGAAGGTCGACTTGCCGCAGCCTGAGGGGCCGATGAACGCCGTGATCTCACGCTCGCGGATGTCCAGGGTGACATCGACGAGCGCCGGCGCCGAGCCGTAATGCACCGAGACGTCCCGGGCCGCGAAGACCACACTGTCCGCGCGAGCCGGCTCCGACCCCGACGAGGCGGTGTCCTTCGACCAGGCTTTCCCGGCTGACCCGGCGGCCGGCTTCGCCGCGGGTGCGCCGCTGTCTAGTCGGATTGGCTGTCCCGTCCTGTTCGCCTCGCTGGTGATTCGCTGGTCCATTACCTATTCCTCGAGTAGCGGTTGCGGATGATGATGGCAACGGAGTTCATCAGCAGCAGCATCGTCATCAACACGATAATGGCGGCGCTGGCTACTTCGACCTGGAACTCTGCCTGAGGTCTCTTGACGAAGTCGAAGATCTGGATCGGAATCGCGGTGTAGCCCTCGGTGAGATTCCACGGCTCGTTGTCCGCGCGACGGGAGAAGGCCGCACCAGCCACCAGGATGGGGGCCGTCTCGCCGATGGCGCGGGACAGCGACAGGATCATGCCGGTCATGATCGCCGGGATCGCCGCTGGAAGGGTCTGTCGGGCGGCGACCTGCAGCGGCGTCCCCCCCAACGCCAAGCCACCGTCGCGGATCTCCCGCGGTACGGCGC
>JACDAB010000216.1 GCA_013695665.1 Geodermatophilaceae bacterium
CGACATCTCGTGCTCTCGCTCGAGGGTCTTGCTCCCGGCGTCGGCCTGATCATCACCGGCACTGTCGCTGGACTGCGATTGCAACTCGTCGATGGCCCGCAGCGTCTGCTCGTAGTCCGCCCGCATCTGGGTGAGCTGGGCTTCCAGATCCTTGCGTACGGCGGCGAGCTCGCGAGCCGACCAGCCCTCCGGTGGGCGCCCCGGCGCCTTCTCCGCCGCTGTCGCCGAACTCTTCGCGGTGGTCTTCGCGGGGGTCTTCGCGGTGGTCTTCACCGGGCTCTTGGCGGTGCTCTTCGCGGGGGTCTTCGCTGCGCCCTTCGTTGCGCTCTTCGCTGCGCCCTTCGCGGGGGCCTTTGCCGGCGCCTTGCCGGTGGGCTTGGTTGCAGGTGAACTCTTCTTCGCCGCGGCAGCCGGGCTCTTCGCCATTGTCGCCGTCCTCTTCTGCGCACCACCGCCGTCGGAGGCCCTGCGCTTCCTCGGAAGGCGCCCACCATACGTACGCGCGTCACCGGACACAACGCACCCGGCTGTCAACCCCGCCGTCGGCCGTCCTCACCGCGCCAGCCGGCCAACCGACCGGCCCTACTCACCGCGCGCAGTCGCAGCTCGGTGCGTTCACGGACCGCGGCCGTGGTGACCACCAGCAACTCATCGCCACGCAGAATGCGCGTCGTCGGGCCCGGGACGAAAGACCTGCCCTCCCGCACGATGAGCGTGACCGCGGCGTCCCCAGGCAACCGGAGCTCCTCCACGTAGACGCCGTGGAGTCGGGAAGCCGCCGGTACCCGCACCTGCAGCAGGTCAGCGCCGAGTTCCTCCAGCGGGGCGGACTCCACCTCCACCTCGCGGGTCTCGGCTTCCCCGGCAACGCCCAGCCAGCGCGCCACCACGGGCAAGGTGGTGCCCTGGACGAGGGTGAAGACGACGACCAACACGAAGACGATGTCGAAGACCTGCAGCGCGCCCGGCACATCCTCGGTAACCGGGATCAGGGCGAAGACGATAGGGACGGCGCCGCGTAGGCCCGCCCACGACACGAAGCCCTGCTCGCGCAAAGGCACCCGGAACGGCAGCATCGTCACCAGGACGGACAGGGGGCGGGCCACCAGGAGCAGCCCCAGCCCGATGACGACTGCGGGCAGCAGCACGTCAGGAAGCCGCGACGGGCTGACCAGGAGGCCGAGGAGAACGAACAGCCCGATCTGGGAGAGCCAGGCCAGACCCTCGGCGAACCCGAGAGTGGCCCGACGGTGCGGCAACCGGGCGTTGCCGAGGACCAGCCCGGCGAGGTAGACCGCCAGGAAGCCCGAGGCATGTGCGACGTCCGCGCCGGCGTAGGCGATCACGCAGAAGGCGACGGTGGCCAGGGGGTACAACCCGGAGGCCGGCAGGGCGCTGCGCCGCAGCACCCAGGCGCCGACGAGTCCGGCGCCGATACCGATAGCGGCGCCGACGACCAACTCGTATACCACCAAAAGGCCGGCCTCGGGCAGCGACACCATGGCGTCGCTGGACAGCAGCACCACCACGATCACGACCGGCGCGTCGTTGAAACCCGACTCCAGTTCGAGGGTGGCGGTCACCCGCCGGGGCAGGCCGATGCCGCGCAGCGTGGAGAAGACCGCAGCGGCGTCGGTCGAACTCACGACGGCACCAAGCAGCAACCCCGTCCGCCACGATATGTCAAGGGCCAGTACGGCGAGTGACCCGGTCACGGCAATGCTGACAGCGACACCGAGCGTAGACAGTAGGACGCTGCGCGGAACCGCGGAACGCACCACGGCCCAACGGGTGGTCAAACCGCCCTCGGCCAGGATCACGACCAGCGCGCAGATACCCAACGTCCGGGCCAGTTCGGCGTCGTCAAAGCGCAGACCGACGACGGACTCGCCAAGAAGCACGCCGAGACCGAGGTAGACCAGCAGGCTCGGCAGGCCGAGGCGGGTCGAGACCCGGACCGCGAGCGCGCCCGCAAGCACGACGAGGGCGCCGACAAGCAGCACGAGACCCAGATTCTCGCTCACCGCAGCCCGTCCACGGCGGCATTGTCGCGTATCTGTGTCGCCGACCCGAACGCTCGCGGGTAACATCGCAGCCGGCGTTGACGGGACGAGTAGCGCCGGACGCAGCCTCTAGCGACCCGGGGACGGTGTGAGCCCGGGGGCCTGGCCGGCGTGAAGATCACCCTGAGCCGCCGGAAGAACGGGATCCCGCAGATCCTCAGTAGAACCGGCATCGCTGGGCAAACAGTGGGGTGCGCCACGACGGGGTACCCAAGAAGGGTTGGTACCACGGCCCCCGGGTCGTCCCTTCGTCGACAGGTTCACACTCGACGGAGGAGTACTCCCGATGGCAGGTCAGTCGCCGTTCACCCCACTGCCGGCCCAGGTCGATCTGCCGAGTCTCGATCACGAGGTTCTCCAGCGATGGCGCGAGGGCAAGGTCTTCCAGCGCAGCGTCGAGGCGTCCGAGGGACGCCCGGCCTGGGTGTTCTACGAAGGCCCGCCGACGGCGAACGGCAGGCCGGGCACCCACCACATCGAGGCCCGCGTCTTCAAGGACGTCTTTCCCCGGTACCGGACGATGAAGGGCTTTCACGTCCCCCGTCGGGCCGGCTGGGACTGCCATGGACTGCCGGTCGAACTCGCGGTGGAGACCGAGCTCGGTTTCACCGGAAAGAAGGACATCGAGGCCTACGGCATCGCCGCATTCAACGACAGGTGCCGGGAGTCGGTGCACCGCCACGTCGAGGAGTTCGAGGTGCTCACCGAACGGATGGGCTACTGGGTCGACATGTCCGAGGCCTACTGGACGATGGACCCGAGCTATATCGAGAGCGTGTGGTGGTCGCTCAAGGTCATCTTCGACAAGGGGTTACTGGTCGAGGACTACCGGGTCGCGCCGTACTGCCCCCGCTGCGGGACCGGCCTGTCCGACCACGAGGTGGCGCAGGGCTACGAGACTGTCGTGGATCCCTCCGTCTACGTCCGGTTCCCTGTCACGAGCGGGGAGTGGAGCGGCCGGGCGGACCTGCTGATCTGGACCACGACACCGTGGACGCTGGTGTCCAACACCGCGGTCGCCGTACACCCCGAGGTGGCGTACGCCGTCGCGCGCACGGACAACGGCACGTTCGTCGTTGCCGAGCCGCTGCTCGAGCGGGTGCTCGGCGCCGACGCCGAGGTGCTGGCCACGCTGACCGGCACCGAGCTGGAGCGGACGTCGTACGCGCGGCCGTTCGACCTTGTCGACATCCCGGACGCCCACTACGTCATCACCGCCGGCTACGTCACGACCGCCGACGGCACGGGCCTGGTGCACCAGTCGCCCGCCTTCGGCGCCGATGACCTCGCGGCGACCCGTGAGTACGGGATGCCGGTGGTCAACCCGGTCGAGAAGGACGGCCACTTCGCCGCCGACATCCCCTTGATCGGTGGTCAGTTCTTCAAGTCCGCCGACGTGGCGCTCGTGGAGGACCTGCGCAGCCGCGGCCTGCTGTTCCGGTCGGAGGACTACGAGCACTCCTATCCGCACTGCTGGCGCTGCCACACGCCGTTGATGTACTACGCGCTGCCGTCGTGGTACATCAGGACCACCGCGGTCAAGGACCAGCTGCTGGCCGAGAACGAGCGGACCGACTGGCATCCGCCGAACATCAAGCACGGCCGGTACGGCGATTGGCTGAACAACAACGTCGACTGGGCGCTGTCCCGTGATCGCTACTGGGGTACGCCGTTGCCGATCTGGCGCTGTCCCGATGGCCATGACACCTGCGTCGGGTCACTGGCCGAGTTGTCCGCCCACGTCGGGTCCGACGTGTCCACCGTGGACCCGCACCGGCCCCATGTGGACGAGGTGACACTGCCCTGCCCGGTGTGCGGCCTGACCGCCAACCGGGTGCCCCAGGTCATCGACGCGTGGTACGACGCCGGCTCGATGTCTTTCGCCCAGTGGGGGGCGCCGCACCTCAACAACGATCTCTTCGAGGCGGCCTTCCCGGGGCAGTTCATCTGCGAGGCGATCGACCAGACCCGCGGCTGGTTCTACACGATGATGGTCGTGCCGACCGTGGTGTTCGGGCGTTCGTCGTACGAGACGGTGCTCTGCCTCGGCCACATCCTGGCCGAGGACGGCCGCAAGATGAGCAAGCACCTGGGCAACATCCTCGAACCCCTCCCCTTGATGGACCGGCACGGCGCGGACGCGGTGCGCTGGTTCATGGCCACCAGCGGCTCCCCCTGGTCGGCGCGCCGGATCGGGCACGCCGCACTGGACGACATCGTGCGAAAGGTGCTGCTGACGTACTGGAACACCGCGTCGTTCTTCACCCTCTACGCCGGCGCAGCCGGCTACGACCCGGCCGTCACGGTCGTGCCCGAACCCGAGGATCGGCCGCTGGTGGACCGCTGGCTCGCCTGCGAGGTCTCCGCACTCGTGTCCGAGGTGGACGACGCGATGGCGTCCTACGACACCGTCCGGGCCGGGCGGGCGCTGGCGGGCTTCATCGACGACCTGTCCAACTGGTACGTCCGGCGTTCGCGACGGCGGTTCTGGGACGGCGATCCCGCCGCGCTGGCGACGCTGCACGGTGCGCTGGATGTACTGACCCGGCTGCTGGCCCCCCTGGTTCCGTTCGTCACCGAGCGGGTCTGGTCGGCTCTGATGGTCGAGGCCGTCCCCGGAGTGCCGGACTCGGTTCACCTGACGACGTGGCCGATGCCCGGCCCCGACGACGAGGAACTGCGCACGCAGATGGCGCTGGTCCGCCGGCTGGTGGAACTCGGCCGCGCGGCTCGGACCCAGTCCAAGGTGCGCACCCGCCAGCCCCTCGGCCGCGCGCTCGTGGCGGCACCGGGCTGGGAGGGCCTGCCCGACGAGCTACGCGCGCAGGTGGCCGACGAGCTGAATGTGCAGTCCGTCGAGGCACTGGGGCATTCCGACGACGAGTTGGTCGAGGTCAGCGTCAAGGCGAACTTCAGGACGCTGGGCCGGAGATTCGGCAAGGACGTGCAGGCCGTCGCCGCAGCGGTCGCCGCCGCCGATCCCGCCGCCCTGGCAGCGGCGCTGCGGCAGGGGACGGCGACGGTGTCCGTGGCCGGCCGGCGGCTGGCATTGGGTCCTGACGAGGTGGTCATCACCGAGACGCCGCGGGCGGGCTGGGCGGTCGCCAGCGAACACGGCGAAAGTCTCGCCCTCGACTTGACGGTTACTCCGCAGCTGCACCGCGCCGGTCTCGCCCGGGAGGTCGTGCGCGCGGTGCAGGAGGCCCGCAAGAGCAGCGGCCTGTCCATCAGCGACCGGATTGCGCTGTGGTGGGTGGCCGAGGGCGAGGCCGTCACCGCACTGACCGAACACGAAGAGACGGTGGCCGGCGAGGTGCTGGCGACGTCATACGTCAACGCCCACCCACCCGACGCGGAACTGCGCGGGTTCACCGTGGAGCCGGCCGTGACG
>JACDAB010000220.1 GCA_013695665.1 Geodermatophilaceae bacterium
CGCTGCCGCCGGGGCTGGCACAGGTACCGGCGTCGGCTCGGCGGCCGCCGGGGGCGGGGCCGGGGTTCTGACGGCCTTGGCCGGCTTGGGCGCCGCCGCGGGGAATGCTTCCTTGAGCCGTCGGGCGACGGGTGCTTCCACCGTCGAGGACGCGCTCTTGACGTACTCGCCCAACTCACTGAGCTTTTCGAGTACTGCCTTACTGCTGAGACCGAGCTCTTTCGCGAGCTCATGTACGCGGGCCTTGCCTGGCATCGGACTCCTCGTCTCGAGGCCGGCGGTGACCCGCTCAACCCCGTCGTTACCGGGACAAACTCATGGGAGAGTCATCGCTTGCTCATACGGGTCGACCTGCTCTCGAAGAAGCGCACACGAGACACCCTCGCGCGCTGTACTGCTGCTACTGCACCGTGCCGAGTGAGGATACGACGTATCCGCGGACAGCTGCGACGTCGACCGGACCGTCCAGGCGCAAGGCCCGACCGAATGCTCGGCGTCGCTCCGCGAGATCGAGGCAGCCAGTGTCGGGGTGCAGATGCGCACCTCGACCGGGAAGGCGGCGACGAGGATCTGGGACGATGCAGTTGGCAGCCTCGCCCGTGTCGCCACCGGCTGCCACCACTCGTAGCAACTCGGAGACCGGCGATCGTTGACGGCACCCAATGCAGGTCCGGATCGGAGATGGGCGAACCGGGGCAGAATGATCCAACGAAGGCCGAACCGTCGCCAAGTCTAACCTGCCGGAGCGGCGGGATGTTCCACAGCCTGTGTGTCACTGTGAATGTCGATCCGCCAGCCGGTGAGCCGCGCGGCCAGCCGGGCGTTCTGCCCCTCCTTGCCGATCGCGAGGGACAACTGGAAGTCCGGTACGACGACACGCGCCGACCGGGCGTCCGGATCAACCACCGTCACGCTGATGACCTGTGCCGGGGACAGTGCATGCCCCACATAGCTGGCCGGGTCGTCGGAGTAGTCGACGATGTCGATCTTCTCCCCGTGAAGTTCGCTCATCACGTTGCGCACCCGCGCCCCCATCGGGCCGATGCAGGCGCCCTTGGGGTTGACCCCGGACACCCGCGACCGCACGGCGATCTTGGAGCGATGCCCGGCCTCGCGGGCGACGTTGACGATCTCGACCGTGCCGTCGCCGATCTCCGGGACTTCGAGCGCGAACAGCTTGCGGACCAGGTTGGGGTGCGTCCGGCTGACGGTGACCTGAGGTCCCCGCGTGCCCTTGGTCACCGACACGACGTAGCACTTGATCCGCACTCCGTGCTGGTAGACCTCGCCCGGTACCTGTTCGGCCTGCGGGAGCACCGCCTCGACCTTGCCGATGTCCACGAGGACCAGCCCGCGCTCGTTGCGCCCGCCGTGCGCCTGGATGATCCCGCCGACGATGTCGCCTTCCTTACCCGAGTACTCGCCGTATGTCCGCTCGTTCTCCGCCTCGCGCAAACGCTGCAGGATGACCTGCTTGGCCGTACTGGCTGCGATGCGGCCGAAGTCGCCCGGCGTGTCGTCGTACTCCCTGACCACCGAACCCTCCGCGTCGACCTCCTGGGCCCAGACGACCACCCCCCCGGACTTGCGGTCGATCTCGACACGGGCGTGATCGTGACCGCTGCCGCTGTGCCGGTAGGCCATCACCAGCGCGGTCTCGATCGCGCTCACGACCGTTTCGAAAGAGACCTCTTTCTCCCGCTCGATCAACCGCAACGCAGCGATGTCGATGTTCACGACTCCTCCTCCGGTCCCGGATCCGGCGCCTTGGGCCGGTTGAACTCGACCTCCACGCGAGCGCTGGCGATCGCCCCGTAGGGCAGTTCGCGACGCGCTCCTGCGATGTCGAGGACGACGGCGTTGTCATCGCTGGTGAGGACTCTGCCGTGGACGGCTGCCCCGCCTGCCGGCTCTGCGGCGGCCAGCCGCACGGTGACCAACCGACCCGCTGCCCGACGCCAGTGCCGCGGGTGGGTCAGCGGCCGGTCGACCCCCGGCGAGCTGACCTCCAAGACGTAGGGCGACGCGCCGATCGGCGCGGTGTCGTCCTCATCGAGGGCCGCTGAGAGCGCCCGGCTCAACTCGGCGACGTCATCCAGCGTGATGCCGTCGTCCCCGTCGACGACGACGCGGACCAGGCTGCGGCGTCCCGCGGGGGTGATGACGACATCTTCGAGCTCGAAACCGCTGGCCTCGACGACCGAGGTCACGACCGCCGACAGCCGCTCACGGGGAACCGCTCGAGCACTCATCGCCGGCTCCTCTCGTGCCTCTGGAATTGTCTGAGCCATTGAGGGTATCGCGAGCACGGCTGCCAGACTCCTCGTCCATGGGCCCTCCGCTTTCCCGCCGGCATGCTCTGGTGAGGTTCGCGGCCGGCGCCGGGATCATCGGCGGGAGTGGCCTGCTGTCAGCGTGCACCGGCTCACCGGGTCCGGTCACGCCGACGTCTGCATCGGCCCCGGTGGAGCCGGATCCGCTGCTGGCGGTGCTGGACGAGCGGGTGGGCCTCATCGGGCAGTACGACGCGGCGGGTCTGCGACACCCGGAGTTGCACCCCCGTCTGCTCCCGCTGCGGATGCAGACCAAGGAGCAGGTGGTGGCCCTGCGGCTGGCCCTCGCCCTGCCGGAACCGACGGTTGAACCCACCGCTTCGGCGGCCGCGGAATCCTCCACCACCGCCGGGACGAGTGGGTCCAGTTCCGCCGTACCGGTCGATCCGGCGGTGTCCCTGGAGGCGATCCGGCTCGCCGTACAGGCCTCCGGTGGGACGGCTGCGGCGCTGTGCGAGACCACGAGCGCCGAGCGGGCGCCGCTGGTGGGCAGCCTCGCCGCCGCTGCCGCTTGCCATGAACTCCTGCTCAGATGAGTGCGACCGATGCGCTTCAGGACGCTCTGGCCGCCGAGCATGCAGTCATCTGGGGGTACGGCGTGGTCGGGTCGAAGGTGGTCGACGACCAGCTACCCGACGTTCGTGCCGCCGAGCAGGAACACCGAGACCGGCGGGAGGCCACGGCCGACCTGCTGCGCTCCCTCTCCGCGGTCCCCGGCGAGGCCCAGGCCTACTACGAACTGCCGTTCCCAGTGACCGACCCCGCGTCCGGCCTGCGCCTGGCCGCGCACCTGGAGCAGGGCGCCGCGGCGGTCTGGCGCTACGTCCTCAGCCAGACCGAGGACACCGAGCTACGGCGGGCCGCCCTCGTCGCGCTGACCGACGCCGCCGTCCAGGCGACCCGCTGGCGGCTCGCCGCGGGGACCCAGCCGGCCACCGTGGCCTTCCCCGGTCAGTAGGCGGCGACCGGGCTAGCCGGGCTCCCGCCGCCACCGATCGACCAGCGGGAGCAGCTCACTGAGCCGGCCGACCACCGCGTCGGGGTGTACGTCGACGGGCACCTGCTGAGCGAGCGGGATGTCGCTGTGCGGGACCAGCACCGCGCGCATTCCCGCCGCCCGGGCGCCGGAGATGTCGTCGAAGGGGCGATCCCCCACGAACACGCATTCGGCCGGATCGTCGACCCCGACGGCCGACATCGCCGCCCGGAAGGCCTCCGGGTGCGGCTTGGTCCACGGGACCTCGCTGGTGTAGACCGCTCCGTCGATGAGGTCGTGTACGCCGTCGCGCCGGAAGATCGACTCGTGCCAGGCGCGGTCCCAGATGGTGTTGGACAGCACGCCGATCCTGATGTCCCGCTCGCGGAGGGCGGCGAACAGTGGCGGTACGTCGGGATCGATGAGGGTGTGCGGATCCCAGAACTTGCGGTAGGCCAGCTCGGCGGCCTCGTGCCGGTCCAGTCCGGCCGCGGCAAGGATGTCGGTGAACGTCGCGCTGCGGTGGTCGTCCCGGGACGCCTCCCACGCGCGTACCTCCGCGGCCAGCAACCGGGCCGCGGCCCCCTCGGCGTCGACGGGCCGGTCGGCGTGCGACACGCTGACGAAGGCGGTCCACTGCGCTGCCGCCTCGACCGTGTGCCAGGGCGTGAGCGTGCCGCCCCAGTCGAAGATCACCGCGCGCACCATCACGTCCGCCCGGCGAGTTGCAGCACCCGCAGCGCGTGGAACGTCACCATCTCACTCGGTCCGGACCGACCTGGGTAGCGCAGGTCCGCCAACGACACCAGCCGCCAGTGCCCGCCCGTCCACGTGCGGTACGCACGCCAACACGCCGCCAACCTATCCTGGAGTGGATGGGTAGACACTGCACGACATGAGCCGACTGTCCGACGAGGAGCGACGTGTAGTCGACGCGGTGGACGAGGCGTGGACGCTTGAACGGCTGTGCGAGCTCGTTGCGATCCCGTCGGTCACCGGGTCAGACGCCGAATCCGATGCGCAGCACCGGATCGCTGGGTGGCTGCGCGGGCTCGGGATGGACGTCGACCTGTGGCAGATCGACCTGGCTTCGCTGTCCGCCGATCCCGACTGGCCCGGTCAGGAGGCTCCCCGGGATCAGGCTTGGGGCGTAGTTGGGACCCTCGGCGACGACGGACCCACGCTTGCCCTGAGCGGGCACATCGACGTCGTACCCACCGGCGATCTCGCGCAGTGGACGTCTGGCCCGTTCGACCCAACGGTTCGGGACGGCTCGTTGGTCGGTCGCGGGACGTGCGACATGAAGGGGGGCCTGGTCGCCGCCGTGGCGGCCGTCGCCGCAGTCGCCGGCGCGGGGGTACCGCTCACCGGTCGGCTGGCGCTGCACAGTGTGGTCAGCGAGGAGGACGGCGGCCTGGGGGCACTGGCCACGATCCGGCGCGGGCACCTCGCGGATGGCTGCGTCATCCCGGAACCGACCGGCGGGAACGTCGTCACGGCCAACGCCGGCGCGCTCAGCTTCCGGCTCACCGTCCCCGGCCGCGCCGCCCACGGGGCGCGGCGGGCCGAGGGGGTCAGCGCCGTGGAGGCGTTCATGCCGGTGCACCGCGCACTACGGGCGCTGGAGCGTTCGCGGAATCTGGCATCCGACCCGCGTTTTGGCGGGCTCGCCCTGCCCTACGCGCTCTCGATCGGGAGGGTACTGGCCGGAGAGTGGGCGAGCACGGTGCCCGATCGACTCGTGGCCGAGGGCCGGTATGGCGTACAGCTGGGTGAGCCGGTCACCGTGGCGCGCGCAGCTTTCGAGGCGTGCGTTGCTGCGGCCTGCGATGGCGATGCCTGGCTGGCCGATCACCGGGTGCGGGTCGAGTGGACGGGGGGCCAGTTCGCCAGCGGCATGCTGCCGGCCGGGCACTGTCTGCTGGGGGACGTGCAAGCGGCGGTGCACGACGTCACCGGGTCGCGACCGGACGAGCGGGCGGCGCCGTACGGCAGCGACCTGAGGCACTACACCGCGGCCGGCGTTCCGACTGTCCACTATGGACCGGGCGATGTCCGGTGGGCGCATGCTCCGGACGAGCGCGTTGCCATCGCGGAGGTCGTGTCGACCGCGCGCGTCCTGGCGCTTCTGGCCGTGCGGACCTGCGGCGCCCGCTGACCTCCCGACGGGCCAAGCGACTGCCGCAGGCAGATGTCGTTGCCTCGGGATCGGTCATGACGACCCGACATTCCCTGATCCGACTCGCGTCCCGCGCTTGGCCACGACGCAAGTAGGGTCGGTGGCATGTGCCGCAGTATCAAGACGTTGCGCCCGCCGTTCACCGATGACGTGACCGACGACGATGTCCGCGCCGCAGCGCTCCAGTACGTGCGCAAGGTGAGCGGCTTTCGAAGTCCGGCTCCGCACAACGCCGCCGCCTTCGAGGCCGCCGTGGACGGTGTGACCACCGCGACGCGGGAACTCCTCGACACGATCCAGGTCCGCGGCAGGTGACTGCCTGGGCTCGATGGGCATGACAGTCCTTCGCTCAGTCATGCTGTTCGTCGTTGCCGCGTTCGCTGAGATCGGCGGTGCTTGGCTGGTGTGGCAAGGGGTGCGCGAGCACAAGGGGCTGTTGTGGGTAGGTGCCGGCGTCCTTGCCCTTGGGGCCTACGGGTTTGTAGCGACCTTGCAACCGGACGCCAACTTCGGGCGCATCCTGGCCGCGTATGGCGGCATCTTCGTGGCCGGGTCGCTGGCGTGGGGCATGGTCGCCGACGGGTTCCGTCCAGACCGTTACGACTACTTCGGAGCGGCGATATGTCTCATCGGCGTAGTGGTGATCATGTATGCGCCCCGGTCGGTCTGAGGAGAGGGCTACCGAGGTTTGAGCGCCGCGCGTCCGAGCCGGGCGTCGCCGCCGGGCTGCCCGGCAACGGGACGTCGGTCAGCGGCGCACTCACACCGGCAGGTCTCGCCGCTCGTAGCTGATCCACAGTGGACGGAATCCCAGCCGCGGCCAGACCTGGCGGGCCAAGGGGTTGTCCAGCGCAAACCACAGTGTGTACCCGTCGACGCCCCGCGCCGCTACATCGTCGATGACGGCCGAGACCAGAGTCCGCCCGAAACCCTGACCTCGAAGTCGCGCACCGACGGCAACTGAGTTCAGGTAGGAGTAGCGCCCGGGCAGCAGCTGCCCGCCCTCGTCCGAGACGGTCTGCACATGTGACTCGCACATGCCCGCTACGACACCGTCGACCTCCAGCACGTGGACAGTCGAAGCGTCGTCCGCACCGGACCACAGCTGTTCCAATCGCGATCGGAGCGCAGGCACCAACGCCGGTACGACGCGGACGTACGGCGTATGGGGCTCGTGGAATGCGACCTCCTCCAGGTGCAGTGCGCAGACGGCGTCGAGGTCCCCCGGCCGGGCCAGGCGCACCGTCGCCGCGGGCCCCGATGGCAGCGGGCCGGCGGTGCGCAGCGCCAGTACGAACACCGGCTTCATGGCGAAGCGGGCAAAGACCGCCGGGGCTTCGCCGTCCACGGCGGGCCAGAGCGCGGCATCCGCGGCTCCGGGCACCCGCGCAGCGTCGACAAGCGCAGCCAGCGCTTCCGGACTCGCCGCGGCAAGCTCGCGCCAGGACACCACCCGGGCGGCGGCGAACGATCGCATCTCGTCGTCCTCGGTGAGCTCGACAAGGTGCGGCCTGAGGTGCCCGGCGACCGTGCCCGCCCCATCCACCGCAACGAGGCCAGGACGGCCCGCCGCACGTCGCGGCAGCAGCAGCCGCCGGTCGAGCGCCTCCAGCCGGGCCGCCTTGCGGCGGAGGAGGTCGTCGATCTGCACGGCGTCCCCTGCCGCAGCCCGCCGCACCGACCAAAACGTCACGTGGGTGGCTCTTCACCGTGCTCGTTGATCTGCACCGGGACGCCGTCGGGATCCCCGGCAAGCAGCGACAGCTCGGAGCCTGAGCAGGCGACGTGTGTCGCCAGGATGTCGACGCCACCGGACATCTCTACCTCGTTGCGCTGACTCGCACCCGGCGGCAGGCCGAGTGCTTCGTAGCCTCGGACGGCGGCACCGACGTCGCGCGCGTCCACGGCGCTCACGCGGGGGGCAGCAGCGCCAGGAAGCTCCTGGCAAGCGGTACGGCCGTCGTCGAACTGGACTCCCCACCCTCGACGAACACCGCGAAGGCGAGATCGCCGCGGTAGCCGGCGAACCAGGCGTGGGCCGGTGGAGGGTCGCCGGTGCCGTATTCAGCGGTCCCGGTCTTGCCGGACACCGCACCGGGCAGATCCGCCAACGCCGTCGCCGTACCGGTGGCGACCACCTCACGGGTCATCGATCGCAGCGCCTCGACCACCTCGGCGCTGGGGCCGGGCGGCGGCGTACCGGCTGGGTCCGCGGACGGGACCAGAACCGGAACCGGCGTGGCACCGGCGGCCACCGTCGCCGAGACCATCGCCATCGCGAACGGGCTGACCAGAACATCGCCCTGCCCGATCGCGTCAGCGGCCTGCACGACGGGTGACTCGGGCTGCGGCACGGAGCCGGTGACCGACGCCAGCGGGAGCATCCAGTCCGAGCCGATCCCGAACTGCGCCGCGGCGGCCGGCAGTGCGCCAGCCGGCAGCTGTACGCCGAACGCGGTGAAAGTGCTGTTGCAGGACCGCGCGAAGGCGGTCGTGAACGTCACCTCGCCCAGGTCGAAGCGATCCTGGTTCTCGAACTCCCGCCCGTCGACGGTGGTCGAGGCAGGACACGACACGGTGCTGCCCGGATCGGCCAGCCCGGTGTCCAGCACGGCGGCAGCGGTGATGATCTTGAACGTCGACCCGGCCGGGAACTGGCCGGTCAGCGCGTGGGCCGGATTCGCCGCGTCGTTCGTCGAGACCGCCAGGATCTCCCCCGTCGAGGCACGGACCGCGACGATGTACGACGGGGCGTCGATGGTGTCCACAGCCTGGTCAGCAGCCGATTGGACAGCTACCGACAGGGTGGTCGGCAGTGGATCGCCGGCCACCGGTGCGACGGTGCTCAGCTGGTCGACGGGCACACCGTCCTCCGCCGTTGAGATGGTGAGCCCCGGCGTACCGGTGAGCTGCTCCTGATAGACCCGCTGCAAACCGCCCAGTCCGGCCTCGTCCCCGGTGACGAGCAGCCCGGCGGAGTCCTCCACGACGTCCGCGGTCACCGGCCCCACGCGGCCCAGGACGGCCCGGGCGAACTGTGCTGTCGGGGCCAGCTGCCTGCTGCCTTCCTGGAAGACGGTGCCGGGCAGGTCGAAGATCTGGCTGCGTACGGCGTCGTACTCCCCGCGGCGCAGGGTGATGACCGGAACGAACTGACCCGGGGCGGAGGCCTCGACATCGGCGACGACCTGGGCTGCATCGACATCGAGCGCGGCAGCAAGGGCCACGCCCAGTGCCGGCAGGTCGGTGACCAGGCCGGGGTCCACGCCGACCGTGACGATAGGGGTGGTGGCGAACAGGGGTGCCCCGGACTCGTCCAGGATGGCGGCGCGTTCGGGGAGGCTCCGCGCCAACAGCAGCTCCTGACCCACACGCAGGGCGGGGTGGACGGTCTCCGGACCGGCTCGGATCGTCCAGCCAGCTCCCTCGGCGGACTCAACCAGCGTCAACGTGGCCTCGTACCCCCACTCCGGTACCGCAGGCAGCTCCCACACCACGTCCGCGGTCACCTGGGCCCCGGTTTCGGTCACCGTGACGGTGCTGACGGACGCCGCGGGTCCGGGCAAGCCGAGTTGCGCCGCGGTGGCAGTCAGCAGTGCCTCCGTTGCCGGCCCGTCGTCGGTGAGTGCCGCAGCCTCGGCGTACTGGCCGGCCGACCACGCCGCGAGATAGTCCTCGGCGACAGCGCGCACCTCTGCGTCGGTGTCGTCGGTGGCAGTGCATCCCGTGAGGGCCACAGCCACAGCAATGCCGAGGCAACGCAGGCGGGTCACTAGAACAGCACTGTCATGAACACGCCCACCTGGGCGAATCCGACCCGGCGGTAGGCGCGCAACGCGGGCTCGTTGTAGTCGTTGACGTAGAGACTCACGACCGGGGCGAAGTGAGCCAGCGCGGCGGCTACCACCGCCGCGGTCCCCGCCGCGCCGATGCCTTCACCGCGGCGGTCCGGTCGTACCCAGACGCCCTGGATCTAGCAGGCGCGGGCCGACACCGCCCCCAGCTCGGCCTTGAAGACGACCTCACCGTCCTCGATGCGGGCGAAGGCCCGACCGGCTCTGATCAGCTCGCGGACCCGGCCGCGGTAGCCGCGACCGCTGTCCGATCCCATCGGCGAGACACCCACCTCTTCGGTGAACATCGCGACACACGCCGGCATGAGGACGTCCAACTCTGCGGGCACGACGGGGCGGACCAGCGGATCGGGCGCCAGCGCCGGCGATGCCGACACCGCCATCAGCGGCTGGCCGGCCCGCACGTCCCGCGCCGGTCCCCAGTTCGGCGTCAGCTGCGTCCACACGGCGTCGACCGCTCTCTCCACGCCGACGATGGAGGAACAGCGCCGGCCCTGTGCGGCCGCCCGCTCGGCGAACCCGGCGAGCGCGGAGGCAGAGCCGCTGAACGGCACGAGATTGGCGCCGGACAGGCACAGGCCGTCAAGGCCGTTCGATGCATCGGCGTGGCCCCACAGCTCGGCCCCCAGCCGCCGCTGGTCGGCACCGGCCGCCTCAACCCTCGTCGCGATGAGGCACCCGGCCACCGGGTCCGCATCGAGCAGCCGGCGTACGGCGGCGAGGTCCGCGTCCTCGAGCAGCCTGGTGGCCGCCATCTGAAGCACGGCGGCTAGCTCACCTCGACCCGCGGGGCGCCGGACGTGACGCCGTCATCGGCCATGGCGTCGGCAAGCTTCATGGCCTCCTCGATCAGCGTCTCGACGATCTGCGATTCCGGCACCGTCTTGATCACCTCGCCCTTGACGAATATCTGCCCCTTGCCGTTTCCTGAGGCGACACCGAGGTCGGCTTCCCGCGCCTCCCCCGGGCCGTTCACCACGCACCCCATGACCGCTACCCGCAGCGGCACATCCAGGCCCTCCAGGCCCGCGGTCACCCGGTCGGCCAGGGTATAGACATCCACCTGGGCGCGCCCGCAGGACGGGCAGGACACGATCTCCAGGCCGCGCTGGCGCAGGTTGAGCGATTCCAGGATCTGCAGGCCGACCTTGACCTCCTCCACCGGCGGCGCGGACAGGGACACCCGGATCGTGTCCCCGATGCCCTGCGAGAGCAGGGCGCCGAATGCCACCGCTGACTTGATGGTCCCCTGGAAGGTGGGCCCGGCCTCGGTCACGCCGAGGTGCAGCGGGTACTCGCAGCGTTCGGCCAGGAGTTCATACGCGCGCACCATCACGACCGGGTCGTGATGCTTGACCGAGATCTTGATGTCGCGGAAATCGTGCTCCTCGAACAGCGAGCACTCCCAGAGGGCGGACTCCACCAGCGCCTCCGGCGTCGCCTTGCCGTACTTCTCCAGAAGCCGCTTGTCCAGGCTTCCGGCGTTCACGCCGATCCGGATCGGGACCTTAGCGTCAGCCGCTGCCTTGGCGATCTCACCCACCCGGTCGTCGAAGCGCTTGATGTTGCCCGGGTTCACCCGCACGCCGGCGCAGCCCGCGTCGATGGCGGCGAACACGTAGCGCGGCTGGAAGTGAATGTCGGCGATGACCGGGATCTGCGATTTCCGGGCGATCTCCGACAGCGCGTCGGCGTCATCGGTGTCCGGTACGGCGACGCGCACGATCTGGCAGCCGGCGGCGGTCAGTTCGGCGATCTGCTGCAGTGTGGCATCGACGTCCGCGGTCTTGGTCGTCGTCATGGACTGGACGGACACCGGCGCGTCCCCGCCGACGAGCACCGCATGGTCACCGCGGCCCACCGAGATCTGCCGGGTGTGCCGCCGAGGCGAGAGCGTGGGAGCCGGCATCTCGGGCATACCGAGCGCGATCGTCACAGGAGTCCTGTCATTGGAGTTGGTCGAGCGTGATGGGGTTGACGATGTCGGCCACGAGCAAGAGGCCGGACAAGACGATGAACACGCTCGCGACGACGTACGCCACGGGCATCAGTCGAGCGGTGTCGAACGGTCCGGGATCGGGCTTGCGGCGCACCCGCGCGAGCACGGAACGGGCCTTCTCCCACAGCGCCCCGGCGACGTGGCCGCCGTCGAGTGGGTACAGCGGCACCAGGTTGAACAGGAACAGCACCATGTTCAGGCTGGCGAGCAGACCGAGAAAGAAGATGAACTTCTCCTGCAGCGGCGCCTGCTCTGCGGGTAGCCCGAAGGTCTCACCCGAGATGCGCCCGACACCGACGATCCCGATCGGGCCGTTGATGTCGCGCTGCTCGCCGAGGAAGGCCGCACGGACAAGCTGCGGGATCCGCTCAGGGATACCGATGAGCTTCTCCGCAGCGACCACGATGAAGGCCCCCACCTGCCCGGGAACCGACGTGACCGGCTGGGGCACATAGACCTGAACCGGGCTGAGCCCCAGGAACCCGACCGTCACGACCTCGGTGTCCTCGGGGTCGGCACTGGTCCGGACCTGGTTCGGCAGCGGCGTGACCCGAAGCGTCTGCTCCTCACCGCCTCGACGGACGGTGACGGACAGCTCCTCGTTGGGGCTGCCCCGGATGACCGCCTGGACGGCTGACCAGTCATCCACCGCACGGCCGTCGACGGCAAGGATTTCGTCGCCGTCGCGGAAGCCGGCCTCGCGGGCCGGAGCGGCGACCGGCAGGGCACAGTCCGGGCCGGTCTCACACAGTGCACCGGTGGCATTCACCGGCGTGGCGCACGTCGCCTCCACGGCGGCGGTGGCCGGCAGGACGCACTCGCTGACCGCCTCCACCGTCCTGGTGGGCGTCGGAATCCCGAAGCCGACCAGGATGATCGTGAACAGGATGAAGGCCAGCACCAGATTGTGCGCCGGTCCGGCCGACATGACGACGACGCGCTGCCACCACGGCTTGCGGTAGAAAACCCGATCCCCGTCGTCGGGACGGACGTCCAGCAGCGAGGCGCCCCGCACCTCCTCCACCAATTGCCGGATCCGGCCGACCCTGCGCCCGGCCAGGTCATCCTCACCGGGCGGCATCATCCCGACGATGCGGATGTACCCGCCCAACGGAATGACTTTGACCCCGTGCTCGGTTTCACCGATCCGCTTGGACCACAGGGTCGGGCCGAAGCCCACCATGAACTGGGTCACCCGCATCCGGAAGCGGCGCGCCCAGAAGAAGTGGCCGAGTTCGTGGAACCAGATCGAGAAGGCCAGGCCGACGACGAAGAGCAGGACCCCGATCGTCGTCATCATGCGCCCTTGCGCTCCTCACGTCGTACGG
>JACDAB010000227.1 GCA_013695665.1 Geodermatophilaceae bacterium
CCTGCTGCATTGCCAGCGAGTGCTGCTGATCGGCTTAATGCGGAGATCCCTGACCGGACTTCCGCAGATGATGGACACACGCGTGCCGGAAAATGGGCGCTGACCTGGGGAAACGCGGATACGACGCGCGAGGGTCGTGTTACTACACGGCCTGCTGGCGGTGGGACTCGGCGGCGAGCGCCGTTCAGTGTCAGCCGGCGTTGGGCACGGTGAAGTCGAGGAACCGTGGCGGCTCACCGAGTTCGAGTGCGGCCAGGATGGCCTTCTGTGCGGGGGTGGTGGCCGAGCGTTGCGCGACCTGTCCGTCGCCGGTGGCCAGGGTGACCAGGTGCATCCGGTCGAGTTCGTGGCGGGTGTTGCGCCAGGTGTCGCCGGTGGCGTTCTCGACGACTCGGATGAGCAGCAGTGCAAGCCAGCAGAGTTGGACGTGGCCGCGGATCCGGTCCTCGCGGTAGTGGAACACCGGACGGAGGCCGAGGGCGCCCTTGAGGTCACGCCACCCCCGTTCGACTTGCAGGAGCTGCTTGTAGGCCGCCGCCAGGTCCTCCGGTGTGAGGGTGACGTCGCTGGTGCGCAGCAGCCACTTGCCGTCCAGATGGACCTCGTCGTTGACGGTGGCGTGGTCGATCCGGAGCAGCCCGGACTTGGTGCGGCGCAGGTATCGACGCAGCCCGGGCTTGGTCTTCAGCGACCCGACGAACTCGTCGCGACGCCGCGGACTCCAGGTGTCGGACCCGGCGATCAACTCCTGAAGGTGCGCCACCAGCCGGTCCCGGACCGCGGCGTCGCGGACGGCCTGTTCGGGGTTGTGGCAGACCACGAACCGCTGGGTCCGGGCACCGCCGTCCCCGTCGCCGTCACCACCAGGCGCCACGGCGACCTCCTTCACGCGAAGGTTGCCGGCGACGGTGCGGTACCGGCCCGGACGGGCCAGCGCGGCGGCGGCCTCGCCGTTTGTGTGGCGCAGCTTCTCGGCGTGGATGTAGTGCCCGCCGCCCCTGGTCAGGTAGGCCCGGTTGGCCGCGGAGGCGAAGCCACGGTCGGCGACCCAGACCATCCGGTGCAGGTTCCACCCGGCCAGGTCGTCCTTCACGGTGCGGATGATCCGCTGGTCGTTCTCGTTGCCGGGGAAGGTCCAGCACCGGACCGGGACTCCGTCGCGGGTGACGGCCATCGCGATCACCACCTGCGGCAGATCGGTGCGATGGTCCTTCGAATGGCCGAACGCCCGCTTGGCCTGCTCGACCGGCCGGCTGGTCCCGTCGTCGTCCACCACGGGCTCCTGCAGATCGGCGAGGTCGTCGGCGGCGTCGGCTTCCCAATAGGTAGATGTCGTGTCGACAAAAAGGATGTCCAGATCGAGGTTCAGGAGCGTGGCTACCGAGTCGAAGATCTCACCCGCGATCTCGGCCAGTGCGTCGAGGAGGAAGTCCATCGCCCGGTACGCGGCGTCGTCGGAGAACCCGCGGCACCCCTGGATCGCGACCCGGTGCGCGACCCAGTCGGTCGCGGCCAGCTTGCTGCCCGGCTCCAGCGCGCGCTGCGCGACCAACGCGAACAGCACCCGCTCGGTCGACTCGCCGTCCAGGCGGCGACCCTCGGCGACCCGGCGGATCGCTGCACCGATCCCGAGCCGCTCCCAGACCCGGTCCAGCGTCCACGCACCGCCCAGGTGGCGGGAGTCCAGCACCTCCACCTCCGCGCCGGCCGCGGCGACCATCGCCTGCTCGGGGGTGAGTAACCGCGAGATCGAGGAGACCAGCCGGGCCAGCGCGTCACGGTCGACGTGCTCGGCGCGGCCGAAGTTGTGGATCACCTTCGCAGTCGAGTTGCCCGTCTCGGGGCGCCGCTCGTTGTGCGCCAGCTGCAGGTACCGCACCACCGACCCGTCCCGGTTGGTCCGACGTGTCTCCCGCAGGTACATGCCCACCACTCAACCCCGCTTGAGCGGTGATGTCGAGCGACACGCCCAAAGTCGTGTGCCTACATGAATTCAGATCGGCGGCCCCCCTGCAACCCGCTGACCTGCACGTTCTTCCCCATGGCCACCCGAAAATGCCTACGAGCTGCGGAAGTCCGGTCCGAGTAGCGGGTTGTCATTCGACACCCGAGGTCGGGAATGGACCTGGTCACCCCGAGGTCGGCGGCAGGGTGGTC
>JACDAB010000251.1 GCA_013695665.1 Geodermatophilaceae bacterium
GCACTGAACTTTCTTCTGGCAGCTTTCAGGCCACATGTTCTATCCTTCCTGCGCGATTTCGATAATCCACTATGAGTCATCCGATCCAAACCCTGCGCGGGCGCATTACCTCGACCTGGTGGCCCCCGCTCTGTGCCATCCTGCTTGCCCTGCCCGCTGCCTGGCCCTTCATCACCCATCCGGACTACTGGTCCAGTCACGATGGGCTTTTTCACCTCTACCGGCTTCTCTCGCTTGAAGAGGCGTGGCGGCACGGCCATCTCTA
Source organism: Geodermatophilaceae bacterium (assembly GCA_013695665.1). Classification (GTDB taxonomy): domain Bacteria; phylum Actinomycetota; class Actinomycetes; order Mycobacteriales; family Geodermatophilaceae; genus JACCTY01. The sequence goes on from JACDAB010000251.1 coordinate 266, forward strand.
CCCGCGCCTCTTTCCCGACTTTGCTTTCGGGTATGGCTTCGCGGTTCTCAATTTTTATGGGCCTTTGACCTATTACGTCGCGCTCGCGCTGCGGGCAGGCGAGTTACTCTCCGCGACAGGGGCAATGAAGGCGACCTTCGCGCTGAGCTACCCGCTGGCGGCACTTGCTATCTGGTGGTTTGCCCGTGACCTGTGGCGTCGCCGGGGCGAGCCGCCCGCCGAGGTCGCCGGGCTTATTGCCGCGGCGGTTTATACCTACCTGCCGTACCATATGGCGGATGTGCAACTACGTGGCGCGCTGGCCGAGAGTTGGGCCTTCGTCTGGTGGCCGCTGCTCTTTTGGGCCACATGGCGAGGGCGTCGTTGGCCGCTCGCCGTGGCGCTGAGCGCGCTCGTCCTGACGCATAACCTTAGCGTGGCGCTGGTGGCGCTGCCGCTGGCGGCATGGGCACTGCTCGCCCTGCGCGGTCACACCGCTTCTTCGTGGCCTCACCTGCGCGCGATAGGCACGGGCGCGGCGTTGGCGCTTCTGGCGACTGGCTTCTACTGGCTGCCCCTTGTGTTGGAATCGCGCCATATCTGGCTCGCGCAAGACGTGGGGGGGTTTGGCTTTGTGCGTCACCTGGCGCCCTGGCGCGAGTGGGTCGCGGCCAGTCCTCTCTACCATTACTTCCCGAACCAGGGTGTGCTGGGCGAACATCCCCTCTCGTGGGCGCAGGTTGGGCTCCTGCTAGGAGCATTCGCCGCGCTCCCATGGTTGTGGCGCAGTGAGTGGCGGGTCGTGGCGCTCTTCTGGTGGGCCACACTGGGCACTACGCTTTTCCTGCTCACGCCCGCCTCGCGCCTGCTCTGGCAGGCGCTCGTCTTCCCCTTCGGGCTGGTGCAGTACCCCTGGCGTTGGCTCGGCCTCGCTTCACTGGCGACGGCAATGGTTGTTAGCGCGACTGTCGCGCGGGGAATGTCGGACGGGGGCCGTAGCGTGGCGCGCCGTGGCTACCTCGTGTTGCTCGGCCTGGCCATTCTGTGGCTGGCTGCCTCTTCCATGTGGCGCCTACCGTGGGAGCCACGCCTGGTAGACGAGTCGATGCACCCGGCGCCGATGTGGGCCGAAGATGCCGCCGCGGGGCAGGTGGGCGCCACGTGGACGGCTGAATTTTTACCGCTTACCGTAGCGGAGCAGCGGTGGGCGCTCGCCCGGCCACCCGAAACGGTGACCGACGTTGGCGCCCGAACCCCCCTCCGTGTCGAGCGCGCGGGCAGCGATGGTTTCACCCTGTGGGCGGATGTCGCAACCGAGACCGCTGCATGGTTGGTCTTTCCCCGCTTCGCCTATCCGTCGATGCGCGCCACGGTGGATGGCGAAGAGCGTCCCGTCGAACCACAGGGGATGCTAGGGTTGGCGGCGGTGCAGGTGCCCGCGGGCCGCCACCGGGTGACGCTGGAGGCGTACCCATTGGCGGCTAGGCCCTGGCTGGCGGGGATCCTCTGGCTGCCACCGCTGGCGCTGCTGGTTTATGGACTGGCGCGGATCGGTCGTCGCTGGGTTCTCGCTGGCGCCGTGGGACTCTTGGCCCTCCTGCTCGCGACGGGGGCCGGGTCGTCCACCCCTATAGATGTTTCGCTACAGTCTCTTGCCTTTGGGGAGCAGGCGCAACTACTCTCCCTCCGCCACAACAGTCCTACACGACGAGCCGGGCAGCCGTTGCGTGTGACGCTCCTGTGGTTCAACCAGGTGCAGACCGACCAGCGCTACGTGACCTTTGTCCATCTGACAGGGCCCGGTGGGGGCGCAGCTCTGGCCCAGCATGACGCGGAGCCGAACATGGGTACCGTTCCAACCTCGCGCTGGCAACCTGGGCAATTAGTCGAGGACCTGCATCTGCTCCCACTTCCCGATGGTCTGGAACCCGGTGAGTACGAACTATGGGGCGGCATCTATTCGCTGGAAGAAGGCAGTGCGGTCCCCATTCC
>JACDAB010000255.1 GCA_013695665.1 Geodermatophilaceae bacterium
CGTCGGTCTCGGTCAACGCCCGCGCGTACGCCGCCAGCGCATCGACCAACGGCTCGATCGCGGCGACGTCCGGCTGGACATCCACCCGTAGCCCGAACTCCCGCGCCGTCGCGGCCGTCTGCGGCCCGATGCAGGCGACGACCGTGCGCGGATGGGGCTTGCCGGCGATGCCGACCAGGTTCCGCACGGTGCTCGAGGAGGTGAAACACACCGCGTCGAACCCGCCGCCCTTGATCGCCTCCCGGGTCTGGGCCGGCGGCGGAGCGGCCCGCACCGTCCGATAGGCGGTCACGTCGTCGATCTCCCAGCCGCCCTCACGCAGGCCCGCGGCCAGCGTCTCGGTGGCGATGTCCGCGCGGGGCAACAGGACTCGATCGATCGGGTCGAGGATGTCGTCGTACGGCGGGAAGTCCGCCAACAGGCCCTCACTGGACTGCTCACCGCTCGGCACGAGCTCGGGCCGGATGCCCAGGGCCCGCACGGCCTCAGCCGTCTGCTCACCCACGCACGCGATCTTGACCCCGGCGAACGCGCGCGAGTCGAGGCCGAACTCGGCGAAACGTTCCCACACGGCCTTGACCGCGTTCGTCGAGGTGAACACGATCCAGCCGTAGCGACCGGTCACCAGGCCCTTGATGGCCCGCTCCATCTGGGCCGGGGTCCGCGGCGGCTCGACGGCAATCGTCGGCACCTCGACCGCGATGGCGCCGTGCAACTGCAACCGCTCGCTCATGACACTGGCCTGCTCCTTGGTCCGCGGCACCAGCACCCGCCAGCCGTAGAGCGCCCGGCTCTCCCACCAGGACAGCTTCGCCCGCTTGTCGACGGCTGGGCCGATCGTCAGGACCACGATTCCGGTGAGGTCCGGCCCGCCTGCATCAGCGGCCAGGTCGTCCACAGTGGACACCACGGACCGCTGGCCGATGCCCGTCCCATCCACGGTGACGCAGGCAGAGGTGTTCCCGGCCAGCCCGTTCTTCACCAGCTCGGCGCAGGTCTCGCCGACCAGCGCGGCCGGGAGTTGCAGTGCGAGCGTCCCCGGTGACATCGCCAGAGCCCCCAGGTCGACGTTTGCCCGCAGATCCGCGGCGGCGTATGCCGAACCGACCGCGATGCCGGCGTACGCCGGGACCGCGGTGCTGGCCGGCACGCCGGGGACGACGTCGAACGGCACACTCGTCCGGGCGACGGTGAGGGTCTCCTTGACCACCGCGTCGCTGGTGAACGGGTCACCACTGACCAGCCGTACGACGGTGCGCCCCGAGCGCGCCTCGGCCAACAACGACTTGGCCACCTCGGCGGGCTGGCCCACGGCGGGGCGAACCTCGGCGCGGGTGGCCAGCGCGAGGGTGGCCGCCCCGACGTCGGGGTCGACGACGATCAGCTCGGCCGAGGAGAGGACGCCGCTCGCTCGCATCGTCAGCAGGCCCGGGTCACTGGGCCCGGCGCCGACAAAGAGGATCCGGCCAAGTGGTTTGCGCCCGCGCGTCATCGCCGTGCTCCCATGAGTTTGGCGGCGCCGTCGGCGAGCAGATCCGCGGCAAGCCGCCTGCCCACCTCCTCGGCGCCGGTGACGGATCCGATGACCGACTTCCGGACAGCGTCGCTGCCGTCGAGTGCGGTCACGGACCCGCGGAGAAAGAGTTCCATTCCGTCGTCCCCTTCGGCCACGAAGGCCAGTCCGCCCACCGGGGCTGAGCAGCCGGCCTCTAGGGCCTCCAGCAGCGACCGCTCGGCGGCCGTCGCTGCCCGGCTGTCGGGATCGTCGAGCATTCCCAGCAACTCCAGCAACTCCTTGTCGTCTTCTCGGCACTCCACTGCCAGCGCTCCCTGTCCGGGAGCCGGCAACACCTGCAACGGGTCGAGCACCTCGGTGACGGCATCGAGGCGGTCCAGGCGCAGCAATCCGGCGCGGGCGAGGACGACCGCGTCGACCTCGCCCGAGACGACCTTTGCCACCCGGGTGTCGACGTTCCCGCGGATGCCGACCAGCTCCAGTCCGAGCCCGAGCGCGCGGATCTGCGCGACGCGCCGCGGCGATCCCGTGCCGACCCGGGAGCCTGGCGGCAGCTCACCCAGGGTATGGCCGTCGCGGGCCACCAGGACATCTCGGGGGTCGGCCCGCGGCGGAACCGCGGCCACGACGAGCCCAGGTGCGGGCCCGGTCGGAAGGTCCTTGTACGAGTGGACGGCAAGGTCCACCTCGCCGCGCAGCAGCGCCTCGCGCAGCGCGGAGACGAACACACCGGTGCCGCCGATCTGCTCCAGCGGCGCCGACGACACGTCGCCGTACGTCGTCACCTCCACGAGCTCGACGTCTCGGGCGTGCTCGGCGATGAGTGTCGCGGCCACCCCGCCGGACTGCGCCATGGCCAGCCTGCTCCTGCGCGTCCCGAGCCGCAGTGTTCGTGCGCTCATGCGCGGCCCTCCCCCGAGATCTCGGTGGGCAGCGCCACTGCCTCGGCCAGATCACGGCGGTCGGGATCGAGCCCGAACAGCTCGCGCAGGACGGCCGCGTAGGCCTCACCGCCCGGGACACTGGCCAGCTCCTTGACCCGCACGGTGGGGGCGTGCAGCAGCTTGTCCACCACCCGGCGGACTGCCTGCGCCACCTCGGCCCGGTCCTGCGGGCCGAGGTCGGGCACCCGGCCGGCCAGTCGCAGCAGTTCGGCGTCGACCACGTCGGCGGCGTACGAGCGCAGCGCGGCCACGGTCGGGGCCACCGCCACCGAACGCTGGCGGGTGACGAAGGCTGCCACCTCTTCCTCGACGATGGCCCGGGCGGCGCTGACGTCGTGCTGGCTCTGCGAGCCCTCGAGTTCCGATCGCAGGTGGTCCAGGTCGATGTAGGTGACTCCGGGAACGGCCGCCGCGGCCGGGTCGACGTCCCGGGGCAGGGCCAGGTCAAGGATCACCAGCGGCCGACTGTCACGTGCGGCCATCGCCCGCTCGATCACCCCGGCCGCGATCACGATGCCGGTTGCGCCGGTCGAGGCAAGGACGACGTCGGCGGCCACCAGCTCGGCGTCGAGGGCGGCCATCTCCACCGCCCGGCCGTTCAGGCTCTCGGCCAGGCGCGCGGCGTTCGCGCTGCTCCGGTTGGCGATGACGAGATCGGTCAGGCCGCGGCGGCGCATTGTCGTACCGGCCAGTGCCCCCATCGCGCCGGCGCCGACGACCACTGCACGGCGGCCGGTGAGGTCGGCCCCCAGCACCGGCGCCGCGGCGTCCAACGCAACCGCGACCACCGAGGCGCCGACCCGGTCGATCCCGGTGTCGGTATGCACCCGCTTGCCGACCCGCAACGCCTGCTGGCACAACTCGTGCACCACCCGGCCGGCGGCGGACTCCGCACGGGCGAGCGCGTACGCCGAGCGCAGCTGGCCGAGCACCTGCGACTCGCCCACGACCATCGAGTCCAGCCCGGCGGCCACCGAGAACAGGTGCCCGACTGCCACGTCCTCGTAGTGGACGTACAGATGCGCGCCCAGCTCGCTGGCCGACAGCCCGCTCCGCCTTGCCAGCAGGGCACTGATGTGATTCACGCCGCCGTGGAAGCGTTCGACTTCGGCGACAATCTCGATGCGGTTGCAAGTGGACAGCACCAGCGCCTCGTCCACGTGCCCGTCCTCGAGGAGCTGGTGCAGCGCCTTGGAGAGATCTTCTGGACCGAAGCTGGTCCGTTCCAGCAACGCCACCGGAGCCGTCCGGTGTGACATCCCCACGATCAACAGGCTCACAGCACAGCCTTCAAGCCGGCTGCTTTGCGCTGCTCGTGGAACGAAAGGATCTGCAGCTCGACTGCGAGGTCCACCTTGCGGACATCGACGATGTCCGTGACGACGAGGACGGCGGGCGCAAAGTTCAGGATACTCGTGACTCCGGCGGCCACGAGGCGGTCACAGACCTCCTGGGCGGCATCGGCGGGGGTGGCGATGACACCGATCGACACCGACTCTCGCGCTATGACGGCATCGAGTTCGTCCATGGACCGCACGCACAAGCCGGAGATGTTCTCACCGATCCGCCGCTCGTCGGCGTCGAAGAGTCCAGCGATCCGGAAGCCGCGTGAGCCGAAGCCGCCGTACCCGGCCAGGGCGTGCCCTAGGTTGCCGATCCCGACCAGTACGACAGAGCGGTGCTCGGTCACTCCGAGGCAGGTGCTGATCCGCTCCCGCAGCACCTCGACGACATACCCCACGCCGCGTGTCCCGAACGAGCCGAGATAGGACAAGTCCTTGCGCAGCTTCGCCGAGTTCACGCCTGCGGCGTTGGCCAGCGCCTCGGAGGAGATCGTCGACAGGCCGCCGTCGGCAAGGCTGCCCAAGACCCGCAGGTAGACCGCGAGCCGGGCCACCGTCGCCTCAGGAATGGCTCGGCCTTCGGACACTGCGCTCCAGACGGGACTCGGCGGGCGTGATCCGGAGGGGTCCCGCGGTCCCCCTGCACGGGCTGTGGTAACAGCGCCCCCACGGTAGCCGCTTGTGAACGTTGGCACAAAGTCGCGCGGAGACCTCCGTTCACGCACTCAGGGCGGCGCGCAGCCGGTCCTCCTCGACCCGCCAGTACCCGTGCTCGCGTCCATCCACCAGGAACACCGGGAGCCGATCGCCGTACTCAGCCCGCAGCTGAGGATCGGTGTCGACGTCGATCTCGCGCAGCTCGGCGCCGGTCTCCGAGCAGATCTCGGCAACCACCGGCTTGGCCTGCTCGCAGAGGTGACAGCCCTCCCTCGTGAGCAGCGTGACGACGCGTCGTGCCTGCCAGCTCACGTCGGTCAAAACCCCATCTCGCGCAGCCGGGCGCGGCTCACCTTCCCGGTCACCGAGTGCGGCAGATCGGGGACGAACGCCACCGCCGTCGGGCACTTGAAGCGGGCCAGCGACCGCGCGCAGTACCGCATCAGTTCCTCCTCGGTCGGCGCGACGTCCAGGGCTGGTACGACGACGGCTCGCACTGACTCGCCGGTCAGCTCGTCCGGCATGCCGACCACAGCAACGTCGCTGATCCCGGGGTGGGCGAGCAGGACCGCCTCGACCTCCTGCGGGTAGACGTTGAACCCGCTGACCAGGATCAGATCCTTGAGCCGGTCGACCAGGTGCAGATCCCCGTCGTCGTCGAGGAACCCGAGGTCACCGGTGGCGAGCCACCCCTCCGCATCCGGTCCGTCGCGGCCGTCGGGCCAGTACCCGCTGAACAGGTTCGCGCCGCGGACGGCGATCTGCCCGGTGTCCTCGTCCTCATCCGGGTCCACCGGCTGGTTGTCGGCGTCCCACAACGCCAATTCCACGCCCGGCACCGGCCGGCCGATCGACCCCGGCTTGGGCCGTTTCGCAACAAGGGTGCTGGTCAGGACCGGAGCGGTCTCGGTGAGCCCGTACCCCTCGTACACAGCCACCGCGGTGAGCTCGCGAATGGCGGCCAGGGCAGCCGCCGGCAGCGGCGCCGCACCGGACAAGGCCACCCGGACATCGGCGAAACCACGGCGCAGGTCCTCGGGATCAGTTCGACTCCATACGACGAACATGGGTGGCGCGCCGGCGAGCACGCTCACCCGCTCCGCTGCCATCGACCGCAGGCACCCCAGGGGCTCGAATCGCTCGACCACAACTCCCGTCGCACCCGCCCAGACCTGCATCCCGAGTCCCACGTTGAGCCCGTAGATGTGAAACATCGGCAGCACCAGCAGGACGACATCGCGTTCGGTCACCGGTGTGGGTTCGATGGCGCCCACCTGCTCGAGGTTGGACAGCATCGCCCGATGACTGAGCATCGCACCCTTGGGCCGGCCGCTGGTACCGCTCGTATAGATGAGGACGGCCAGATCTTCGTCCCCGCGGACGGCCTCCGCGGCCTCGCTGCCGGTATCGCCGCTCAATGCCAGCTCATCGGGTGCGATCACGTGGCGGAGTTCGGGGAGCGACGCCCGGATCCCGGTGACCACCTGGGACCCGGGCCCGTCGGTGACCATCGCTGCGGCACCGGAGTCGGAAACGACGTGCTGCAGTTCCGGCGCTGTATAGCCATTGTTCACCGGTACGACGACCAGCCCGGCGCGCAGGGCGGCGAAGTAGTGCAGCGGAAAGTCCAGCGTGTTCGGGAGCATGAGCGCCAGCCGCTCTCCCGGCTGAAGGCCGTGCTCCCGGAGCGCTGCCGCCCGGCGCGAGACCGCCACGGCGAACTCGGTCCAGGTGGGCCGCTGCTCACCGGCGACGAAGGCGCACCGGGATCCGTGCAGGACCGCCGCCCTGGTGACCAGATCGGCCAGGTTGTGCACGCGAGCGCTACCCGTCGCGGCGCTGGCCTGTCCCATCGCACTCCCCACGGCAACGAACTCATCCGACCCTCGGTACCGAAGACTAGGCATGGACGCCGTGACGGAGAAGCGTCACCATGTTGACCTCGGCGTTTAGTCGTGCTCCGGTGGAGCCGGAACGAACTCGGGAGGCCTATGTGGCGGGAGCGGACACGCCGCGCGTGGTGGCGTCCGCCAGCAGCCCTCCGACCGACCCCGTCACCCCGCAGCCACGGATGACCGCCGAGGGTCAGGGCGCAGGGTCACCGGCGGCCGGCGGGGTGGGTGCCGATGCCTGGACCCTCGTACAGCGGGTGCAGGGCGGGGACAGTGACGCCTTCGCCCAGATCTATGACCGCTACGTCGATGTGGTGTACCGCTACGTCTACTACCGCATCGGCGACCGCAGCCAGGCCGAGGACTTCACCAGCGAGACGTTCGTTCGGGCCCTGCGCCGGCTTGACTCGTTCACCTACCAGGGTCGTGACCTCGGCGCATGGTTGGTCACCATCGCCCGCAACATCGTCTTCGACCACGTGAAGTCCAGTCGCTACCGCCTCGAGGTGCTCACCGGGGAGATCGACGAGTCCAGCCGGATGCAGGAGGGCCCGGAGCACGTCGTCCTCGAGCGGATGGACTCGCTCAGCCTGCTGCGGTGCGTGAAACGGCTCGGCTCGGAGCAGCAGGAGTGCATTGTGTTGCGGTTCCTGCAAGGCCTGACCGTCGCGGAGACCGCGCGGATCATGGGCAAGAACGACGGAGCCATCAAGGCCCTGCAGCACCGTGCGGTGCGCCGGCTCGCGAAGCTGCTCAAGGACGACGAGTGACGACCTCCGCTTCCTGCACCCGGACGAGTCACCACGATGTCCCCGTATCCGGCGCTGGCGGCCCCTCGTTGATCAGCTGGGGAAGTACAGGCGGGGACCCCCCCGGAAGGGACACGCGGTGAGGTGGCACAGGGCCAGGGAGTCCACCCGGTTCGCGCGCGCCCTTGATCCCGAGGATCCCCAGCAGGCCCAGCGGACGGCTGACAGCGTCGATGAGCTGGTCAGCCTCACCCGGCGGCTGTCCCGCATAGAGCTCGACGACCGGCCCGCTCCGGCATTTCGTGCCGAGACCCGGCAGCGGATGCTGGCACTCGCGGAGCAGCGAGAGACCCCCGCCGGTCGCGAGCCCGCCGGTCACAGGCCTGGCCCTCGTACCGCCGCCAGCCGCCGGTTGCCGGCACCGGAGTGGGGACGGCGATTCGCGATCCCACTCGCTGTGGTGTGCGTGGTCACCGCCACACTCGGCCTGCTCACGTTGGGTTCGCGGGACGCGCTGCCCGGTGACACGCTCTACGCGATGAAACGGGCCGCGGAGCACGTTCAGCTCGGCCTGACGTGGGACCGGGACGAGCGCGGATTCGCCCTGCTGCACTTCGCCGAGACACGCCTCGACGAGGTGACCGAGTTGGTGCAGGCGCCGGGCGCCCTGGCCGGCGGAGCCCCGGGAGTGTCGCTGGCGGCCGGGGCCGCCACTGATGAAGCGGTCCTCACGACGCTGGCGGAGATGGACCAGCAGACCGCAGCCGGAATATCACTGCTGACGGCCGCGGCCGTCGAGCGCTCGGACAAGGCCACTCTCGACATCCTGCCGACGTGGGCGGCGGGTCAGCAGAGGCTGCTCGGCGCACTCGTGGACCAGATGACCCGGACCGAACAGGACCGTGCCCGGATCTCTTTGGCGCTGCTCGACAACGTCGATCAGCGGGCGCGGATGCTGGGGCTGAACCTCCCGTGTGACTGCCTGGAAGACAGCCCGACGGACAACCTCGGACCGGTGCCCTGCGACGTCTGTCAACCCGGGCCAGGGCGTGAACCGGGCGGCTCGGCGACCCCCTCACCCACCGCGCCCGGGCGGGAACCAAGCAGCACCGTCACTCGGCCGGTCCCCAGCCCGACCCGGATCAGCCCGACGGCCTAGCTCCTCTGCCCACCCGGCTCAGGCATCCGGCGGGTCCGATCAGCCGCTGCGCTCACCGCCGGGATTACGCTGTTCCCTGCGGCAGGTGTGCCGCCGGTGAGCGAGCCAGCCGCGAGCCGCGAGCGCAGCGCGGCCGGAGGGATTCTCACCAGTGCGCATGCCGTGGCGGCCCACCCCGGCCGAGGACCGTCGGCTGGCGCGGATCGCCGGAGCCGCGTCGGCCGCCGCTGCCCTGGCCGCCGCACCCGAGCTGGAAGCATGCCTCGCCGTCCCGGTTGATGAACTCGCTGCAGCGTTCTTCGACGTGGACAACACGATGATGATGGGCGCATCGACGTACCACTTCGCGAAGGGGCTCGCGGCTCGCGGCTTCTTCACCAACCGCGACCTCGCGACCTTCGCCTGGCAGCAGGTGAAGTTCCGGGTCCGGGGTGTCGAGCACCCGGAGGACGTCCGCGCCGCGCGGGAGAACGCGCTCAGCTTTGCCAAGGGCATCTCCGTGGACGAGGTGGTCGCCCTCGGCGGGGAGATCTACGACGAGGTGATGGCCGCGCGGATCTGGTCCGGCACGCGTGCACTCGCCCAGCTGCACCTTGACGCCGGGCAGCGGGTCTGGCTGGTCACCGCCACCCCCGTCGAGCTGGCGCAGATCATCGCGCAGCGGCTGGGCCTGTCCGGTGCGCTGGGCACTGTCAGTGAGGTCGTAGACGGTCGCTACACGGGTCGTCTCGTCGGCGAGATGATGCACGGCGAGGCCAAGGCTGAAGCGGTCAAGGCGTTGGCGGCACGAGAAGGGCTGGCCCTGGCGCGCTGCTCGGCGTACAGCGACTCGATCAACGACCTGCCCATGCTCTCACTGGTCGGTCAGCCGATGGCCATCAATCCCGACGCCGACCTCAAGTCGGTCGCCCGCGAGCAGGGTTGGCAGATCCGGGACTTCCGGACCGGCCGCAAGGTCGCCCGGATCGGCGTACCTACCGGGCTGGCCGCTGGTGCCCTGGCCGGTGGGATCGCCGGCGGTCTCGCCGTACGCCGCCGTCTCCGCTAATAAACCCGCACCCCGCTGTGCGGCTAGGACCAGACGGAGCGGCGCTGGGCGAGCAGGGTGAACAGGGTCTGCTGGATCGTCTCGCGCACCTGGTCGGTCAGGTTGAACACGAGCATCGGGTCGTCGGCGGCGGCCGCGCCGAATTTCGCGGTCTCGATGGGTTCACCGAAGTCGATCAGCCACTTGCTCGGCAGCGGGACTAGCCCGAGCGGCCCGAGCAGCGGGAACGTCGGCGTGACCGGGAGGTAGGGCAGCCCCAGCAGCCGGGCAAGGGTGCGCAGGTTGCCGACCATCGGGTAAATCTCCTCGGCGCCCACGATCGAGACCGGGATGATCGGTGCGCCGGTGCGCAACGCGGCGGACACGAAGCCGCCCCGGCCGAAGCGCTGCAGCTTGTACCGCTCGCTGAACGGCTTCCCGATCCCCTTGAAGCCCTCCGGCCACACCCCGGCGATCTCCCCGGCCTTCAGCAACCGCTCCGCGTCGGGGTTGCAGGCCAGCGTGTGCCCGGCCTTGCGGGCGACGGAGCCGACGACCGGCAGGGTGAACACCAGGTCCGCGGCGAGCATCCGCAGCGCCCGGCGGGCAGGGTGGTGATCGCGCAGCGCGACAGCGGTCATCAGCGCATCCAGCGGCACGGTGCCACTGTGGTTGGCGACCACGAGCGCCCCACCGGTGCTGGGCACGTTGTGCAGCCCGATGGTCTCCACCCGGAACCAGCGCTCGTAGAGCGGGCGCAGCGGCGGCAGCAGGATGTGGTCGCTCAGGTCGGGGTCGAACCCGAACTCGTCCACTTCGTAGTCACCGGTCAACCGCCGACGCAGGAACGCCAGCCCGCCGGCCAACCGGCGCTCGAAAGCCGACTCCACCCGGGCCTCGGGTTCGGGGGAGGAGGCCGAGGTGCTCGGCAGCGGCTCCTCGCGGCGCCGGCCGTGCAGCGGGATCACCGTCGCGTCAGACACGGGTGGCCCCCCGTGACCGCCGCCTCACCATGGCGAGAATGCCCTCCTGTACGG
>JACDAB010000259.1 GCA_013695665.1 Geodermatophilaceae bacterium
CGTCGTGACGGCGGCGAGCGTCCCTTCGGCGAACAGTGTGGGCGCGGCCATCTACCCGCCCGTCAGGTGCCTTCCGTCGAATCGAACAGTTGCGGATGCAGTTGGCCGAGCGTGTAGCGGAGGAGGCCGTTGATCTGCCGGGTCAACGCTTTGACTTGCGCACCAACCTGAGCCTGTGTCGGCGTGGACGCGAGGTAGGTGGTGTTGGCGTCGAGCGCCGCGACGGCTTTGGCGACGTCGGTGAGCGCCGCCACCGTCGTCTCGACAGTGATGTCGCGCACCACCTGGACAGACGAGACGAGGTTGCCGTCGGCGTCGTGAACAGTGTCGGTGTCGGTGCGGGTGACAGCCATCAGGTTTGCTCCCTTACGCGGCGAACGTGAGCCACGCGGACGGCAACGAGCCCATCTCAACGTTGTCCGCAGTAGCTGTTGAAGTGTCCGTGGCTGGCAGAGCGGCCGAGTTGTCGACACTGGAAAGAATGCGGCCCCAGTTGGACCGGTTGGAGGAAACACCCTGCCCGAGCGGCGGGTAGCCGGTGAGAGCGAACCTTGACCATCTGACCGTCGCATGATCCGACGCCGCGGCGCACAGCCACCAGTTTCCGGCGGTCAACGCGATCGACGTAGCAAGGGTCTGCATACCGGTGGCGGCACCGCTGACCGTGCCCGCGTCGGTGTAGCGGGTACCTGGATTCGTCGCCAACCCAGCGTTGTAGACCCCGAAGCGTAGGAGCGAACCGGCTTCGGCGGTGTTGACGTAGTTGACCATCTCCGTGATGGTTGCGTCCTCTGGCAGAAAGAAAGGCCACCAGAACGTCTTGTTTGCCGACGACGACCCGAGGGTGTTACGACCCGGCGCAGCCCACCACGGCGCGACCCCCGCCAACCCCTTGACACGGAACATGGGCGCCGTCGAACCGCCGCCGCCGCCGCCGTTGGCTTTCGTGATCCGCTTCGGCTCATTGTCCGTATCCACCACCACGTAATGAGCGGCGGCGTCCAACGAGGTGATGAGCGGCAGCTGATGTGCCGACCCCATCAGGAAGCCCGATAGGCGTCAGCGATACCAACGGTGAGCGACGACCCGTTCAACGCCACCGCCGCCGACCACAGAGCGACCGAGATCAGCGGACGGGCCGCGTCCGAGGCGCCGGTCTTGAAGATGAACCCACCAATGCAATGCGTGTACGTCGTCACCACCGCAGCCGAGGCGAACACGACGTCCGCGGCGTCCATGTTGACACGGTTGTTCGTGTCGTCCTCCGACGCCGCCGTGCGGGTCAGCGCGGTGCGGGCGTAACCAGCCCACGACGCCTCAACAAACCCCGTCAACGCGGTGAGATCGGCAACGAAGTTCAGCGGGTTGATCTCGGCTTGTGTGTCGAACGCGGCCGGCGTCGCGGCGGACGTGTTGACGATGAGCCCGAGGAAGATGTCGCCGGCAGCGACGTCATCCCAATCGCCCTGCATCAACAGCAGCTTCCCGCGGTTCGAGAGGTAGTTCGGCATGATGGTTAGTCCTTCTGTTTGGTGGTGAACCGGTAGTAGTAGGCGCCGTCGACGATGATGCGGTCGGGGGTGCCGGTCAGGGCGGCTTTGCCTTTGACAGCTTCGACAGCGGCCTTCTTCGCTTTGGCGGTGTCGGGGTCGTCGATGTCGAATGGGACGTCGACGTAGGTGGCGCCAACCTTCGGTTTGCTGCTGCTCATCAGTCCTCCTCGACGTGGACGGTCATCTCCGCGGACACGTTGGCGATGAAGTCATGGGCGCCACGTACGGCGTCGGCTTTCCTCGTGTACGCCTCGGAGGCGGCGATGATTTCGCCGTTTGGTGCGACGGCGCGGAACCGCCACGACCCGTCGGCCTCGGATTGGTACACCGTCGCTTTCGGGCCGCGTGGCATCTCAGCGCCCGTCGTCGCCGTGGACGGCCCGCATGTTGTCAATCATGTCCCGACCCAACTCGGCATCCGGATAGCTGATGGCGGGGGGTCGGACGAACCTGTAGACGGTGGTCAGTACGGCGGTTGTGAGTCCGATGAACGCGGCGCCGACGACACGGGCGGGCTGCGTCAGGTTGGGGAGGTCGCCACCGTTGTCAACCCACGACCGGAGAGCATCGAGGAGCCCGAGGAT
>JACDAB010000165.1 GCA_013695665.1 Geodermatophilaceae bacterium
GATCGCGGTGCGGGTGCGGGACAGCACGCCGCCGACGTAGTCGGCGGCACCCCACAGGACGCTGCCCAGGAGCGCCAGCACCGCCGCAGTCATCCCCACGATGGTGCCCTAACGGGTAGCGGATCCCCGACACCGGCTCTCGGCAACGGCGCGCCGTTGCGCTCGGCGGCTGTCCGCGATCTAGGCTCCCGGTCGTGACCGAGCAGTCGGAGTTGGCTGACAGCGCCCCGCACGAGTTCAGCGCCGCGGTGGCGAGCCTTGGCGCCGTACCGGTCCGCCCGGAGGTCCAGTTGGAGCCGATCCGGCCGCCGGACCGGCTGGCTCCGTGGTCCTACGCGCTGGGTGCCGAGGTGGTCTGCGACGGGGAGGAGATCGCCACCGGAAGACTCGTTCTCCTGCATGACCCGGCCGGGCACGAGGCCTGGGGGGGCACGCTGCGACTGGTCAGCTACGTCACCGCCGACCTGGACCCGGAGATGGCCGGGGACCCCCTGTTGGCGGGTGTCGGCTGGAGCTGGCTGGTCGACGCGCTGGAGTCCTACGGCGCGCGGTACACCGCCGTCGGCGGCACCGTCACCCAGACCGCGTCCACCCGGTTCGGCGACATCGCCGGCCCCGAGACGACCATCGACATCGAGCTGCGCGCCTCGTGGACGCCGCTGGACCCCGACCTCGTTCCGCACGTCCGGGCCTGGATCGACATCCTGTCCGCGGCCGCAGGACTCCCCCCGCCCGGTGTCAGCCTGCTCACGCCCGGCCACGCCAGGCCCGTGCTGGCCTGACGTCGTCCCGGTACGACGCCGCCGGTCCGCCTACTGTGGACGGCGTGACCTCGGCTGTGGAGCCCGCCGCCCTGGGTGAGGATGCGCCGGAGATCGTCGTGCTGGCCCCTCGGGACGGGACGCCGCACCCGCTGACGACACCGGCAGAGCTGTCGGATTTCTGTCGACTGCTGGCCGGGGGGACGGGACCGGCGGCGATCGACGCCGAGCGGGCCTCGGGCTATCGCTACAGCCAGCGGGCCTACCTCGTGCAGATCCGCCGGGACGGCGCCGGTACCGCCCTGATCGACCCCACCGCCCTGCCAGACCTGTCCAGCGTCGGTGCGGTGCTGCAAGACACCGAATGGGTGCTGCACGCCGCCAACCAGGATCTGCCCTGCCTTGCCGAGGTGGGTATGCGCCCGACGCTTCTCTTCGACACCGAGCTGGCCGGGCGGCTGGCCGGGTTCGAGCGGGTCGGTCTGGGCGCGATCGTTGGTCAGGTCCTGGGGCTGCACCTGGAGAAGGGGCATTCGGCAGCGGATTGGAGTACCCGCCCGCTGCCAAGGGAATGGCTGACCTACGCCGCACTCGACGTCGAGGTGCTCGTCGAGTTGCGTGATGCCCTCGACGCCACCCTGCGCCTGCAGGGCAAGCGGGGGTGGGCAGGTCAGGAGTTCGCCGCTCTCGTGGAGGCCACGCCCGGGCCGCCGCGGATCGACCCATGGCGGCGTACGTCGGGGATCCACAAGCTGCCCTCGCGCCGGCAGCTGGCCGCCGTCCGCGAGCTGTGGACCGTCCGCGACGAGATCGCCCGCCGTCGCGACATCGCGCCCGGACGGATACTGCCGGACTCGGCCGTCATCGCCGCCGCCAATGCCGAGCCACGGACGTCGGAGGACCTGCTCGGACTCCGGGTCTTCGCCGGGCGGGCGAACCGGCGGCTCACCGGCACCTGGTTCGGTGCGCTGCAGCGAGCTCGTGCGCTCCCCGCCGAACAGCTCCCCCCCATCAGCCTGGTCTCCGACGCGCCTCCCCCGCCCTCGCGCTGGACGGATCGCAAACCCGAGGCGGCGGCCCGCCTCGCGGCCGCCCGCGCCGGCCTCGCCGCCCTGTCGCAGTCCCTGCAGGTTCCGGTGGAGAATCTGCTCACCCCCGACGTGGTACGGCGACTGGCCTGGGATCCACCCGCCGACCACAGCGAGCGCTCTGTCGCGGCGTTGCTGGCCGAGGGTGGGGCCCGGCCGTGGCAGATCGAACTCACCGCCGGGCTGCTCGGCGCCGCCCTCGATCCGCCCACCGCCGAACCCGCCGATCCAGCCACCTGAATGCGGGCCCACCACGTCCGGCTCCAGGACAGCTCGTGCAGGTGGCTGCCCTTCCGCAACCGGCAACGAACGGCTCACCACTGCGGGATCGCCGCCGCAACATGAGCCGAAAGGGCCAGTACAGCCACTGGCCGTCGACCCTGGGACAGAGCCTCCGCCCTGTCGTACCCGCGCCCTAGAGTCGGTGACAGTGCAGCCGCGATAGCCGGTTGTGAGCCGAGGCGGTGAACACATGGCACGACTGCTGGGAAAGGTCCTGGCTGCCGTCGTGGCCGCAGCGGTCGGGGCGGCTCTCGCGCTGCAGGGTGCCGAGGTGTGGTCGGCATCGGATTCCGTCGTCGTCGCCCTGATCGTGACCGCCGCGGTGCTCGCCGCCGGCTCCACCGGGATCAGTGCCGGAGCCGAGTTCCGAGCTCGACGACTGGGCGAGCGCCGGGAGTTCGCCGACGTGGTGCTGACCGCAACCCACTGGGCGATCGCCGACGCCAGCGGCTTCGGCTACCGGGATCTGGGCCTGGCCGCCTACCGGGTGCAGCGCGTCTGGTGGGCGCCGGCCGGGCAGCGGCTGGTCCGCGTCCATCGCAGACGCGCCCAGTCTCGCCAGGTGGCAACCAGCATCACCTGGGCGCCGGGCAAGGGGGTGATCGGCTCCTGCGTCAGTCAGCAACAGGTGGTCGCGACGGATCTGCGCGCCATCTGGGACGCTATGTGGCCGTGCACCGAACACGAATGGAACACAGTCGCACCTCCGGAGGCTCGACTCGGCCTCAGCTACGCCGAGTTCGTCGATGTCCGCGACAAGTACGACGTCGTGGTGGCCGCTCCCATGCTCGACGACACGCGTTCGGTGACGCGCACGGTGGGCTGCGTGGCCCTCGACGGCCCCAGCGGGAGCCTGGATCGTCTCAGCGCCGACGACATCCTCCGACTGCTCGACTCGGCGGCTCGAAGCCTCCTGCATCAGGGCAGGTGAGGGGTATCATGACGCCATCAGCAACGCACCGGAGGAGGCGAAGATGAGCCCCGACCTGACGGCCATCGTTCGCAGTTCGACCCGGGTGAGACCTCGGGTGCGCGCCTCGGCGACGTCAGTGCGCCAGTTGCAGGCATCCCTGCGCCGGCTGGGCGCGGACGAGGCCATCATCGCAGCGGTCGCGGCCGCGAACCAAACCGGCACCCGCGCGCCCCGCTGACTCCCACCGACTGGGTTACTCGTCGGTAACAAGAGTTAGTGTGCTGCCTATGGCAGCTCCCTCCCCCGTCCGCCCGCACACCACCCGAGCCCTCCGCGACGTCGTCTTCGTCGACGGCATCCGCACCCCGTTCGGCAAGGCCGGACCCAGGGGCCTGTACGCCGAAACCCGCGCCGACGACCTCATCGTCCGGGTCATCCGCGAACTCCTGCGCCGCCACCCTGAACTGCCGCCGCATCGGGTCGACGAGGTCGCCATCGCCGCCACCACGCAGATCGGCGATCAGGGTTTGACGATCGGGCGGACCGCCGCGCTGCTGGCCGGGCTGCCGAACACCGTGCCGGGCTTCGCGATCGACCGGATGTGCGCGGGGGCGATGACCGCGGTGACGACGGTGGGCAGCGGCATCGCCTTCGGTGCGTACGACGTCGCGATCGCCGGCGGGGTCGAGCACATGGGCCGGCATCCGATGGGCGAGGGCGTGGACCCCAACCCGCGCTTCCTCTCCGAACGCATCGTGGACGCCTCGGCCATGGTGATGGGCCAGACCGCGGAGAACCTGCACGACCGCTACCCCGGGATCACCAAGCAGCGTGCGGACACCTTCGCCGCCGCGAGTCAGGCGAAGTACGCCAAGGCGCTGGCCGAGGGCAGGATCGATGCCGACCTGGTGTCGGTGGCCACCAGGTCCGCCGAGCGGGGCTATGGCCTGGCCACCGCGGACGAGCCCCCGCGCCCGGGTACCTCTGTTGAGGATCTGGCGGCACTCAAGACACCGTTCCGTTCCCACGGGCGCATCACGGCGGGCAACGCAGCTGGTCTCAACGACGGAGCCACCGGCTGCATCCTCGCCGCGGAGGACGTGGCCGAGGAACTCGGGCTGCCACGGGCGATGCGGCTCGTCGGCTACGGCTTCGTCGGGGTCGAGCCGGAGGTCATGGGCGTGGGGCCGGTGCCCTCCACCGAGAAGGCGCTCAGGAACACGGGACTGTCGATCGAGGACATCGGCCTGTTCGAGCTCAACGAGGCTTTCGCCGTTCAGGTGCTCGCCTTCCTCGACCACTTCGGAATCGACGCCGACGACCCGCGCGTCAATCCCTGGGGCGGTGCTATCGCCGTGGGGCATCCCCTGGCCAGCTCCGGCGTACGCCTGATGACCCAACTCGCGAGGCACTTCGCGGAACGTCCTGACGTCCGCTACGGCATCACCGCGATGTGCATCGGCATCGGTATGGGCGGCACCGTGATCTGGGAGAACCCGGCGTACGACGGAGGCCGGCAGTGACCGCCGAAGTCGTCACCAGGGCGCTGCTCCGGTATCTCGCCGTACCGGGACTGCCCGGCGACGTCGCACTGATCACGTTGGACAACGGGTTGGACCACACCCGGCCGTCCACCTTCGGACTGGCCGGACTGTCCTCATTGGACGGTGCGCTGGACGAGATCATGGCCCGGACGCCCAAGGTTCGGGCGATCGCGGTGACCGGCAAGCCCTTCATCTTCGCGGTGGGCGCCGATCTGTCCGGCGTACCGCAGATCGGGACCCGGGAGCAGGCGGTCGAGATCGGTGCCCTCGGGCATCGGGTGTTCCGGAGGTTCACCGACTCCAGCATCCCGACGTTCGCCTTCGTCAACGGAGCCGCGATGGGCGGCGGGCTGGAACTGGCCCTGCACTGCCACTTCCGCACCCTGTCGGCAGGTGCCGCCGCGATCGCGCTGCCGGAATGCTTTCTCGGGCTGGTGCCCGGCTGGGGCGGGACGCAGCTACTGCCGAACCTGATCGGTGCCGACAAGGCTGTCACCGTCATCATCGACAACGCGCTGAACCAGAACCGCATGCTGAAGGCCAAGCAGGCGCTTGAGTTCGGGATCGCCGACGTGATGTTCGAGCCGGCCGACTTCCTGGAGGAGTCGTTGCGCTGGCTCGGCGCCGTCCTCGACGGCAGCACGGCGGTGAACCGGCCGGAGATCGGGCGTGGCGACACCTGGACGGCCGCCGTGGCGCGCGGCAGGGCCATCGCGGACATGAAGACCGGAGGCCACGCGCCGGCGCCGTACCGCGCTCTGGAACTGCTGGCGCTGGCCGAGACCGCCGACCTCACGACCGGTGCGGCGGCGGAGGACCAGGCCCTGGCCGATCTGCTGATGAGCCAAGAGCTGAGGGCCGGCCTGTACTCCTTCGACCTCGTGCAGAAACGCGCAAAGCGACCGGCCGGTGCGCCGGACAAGTCCCTGGCGCGGCCGGTGACCAAGGTCGGTATCGTCGGCGCCGGCCTGATGGCCAGCCAGCTCGCGATGCTCTTCGCCCAGCGGCTCGAGGTGCCGGTCGTGCTCACCGACGTCGACCAGGACCGCGTGGACAAGGGTGTCGGCTACGTGCACCGGGAGATCGACACGCTGCTGCAGAAACGACGGGTCTCCCACGACAAGGCGAACCGGCTGAAGGCGCTCGTTACCGGCTCACTGACCAAGGACGTGTTCGCCGACGCCGACTTCGTCATCGAAGCGGTCTTCGAGGAGATGAGCGTCAAGCAGGCAGTGCTGGCCGAAGTGGAGGCGGTCGTGTCCACGGAGTGCGTGCTCGCCACGAACACCTCGTCCCTGTCGGTCACCGAGATGGCAGCGCAGCTGGTGCACCCCGACCGGCTGGTGGGCTTTCACTTCTTCAATCCGGTGGCCGTACTCCCGCTGCTCGAGGTGGTCCGTGGCGCCGCGACCGACGACGCCACGCTGGCGACCGCATTCGCGGTCGGGAGGACCCTGCGCAAGTCCTGCGTGCTCGTGCAGGATGCGCCGGCATTCGTCTTTAACCGGCTCGTCACCCGCGCGCTCGGGGAGGTCATCGGCGCCGTGGACGACGGTACGCCGTTCGAGGTGGCCGATCGGGCGGTCGGTGAACTCGGGCTCCCCCTGTCGCCGTTCATCCTGCTGCAGCTCGTGGGCCCGGCCGTCGCCCTGCACACCGCCGAGTCGCTGCAGGCGGCCTTTCCGGACCGCTTCGGCGCCTCGCCGGGGCTGCGTGCGCTCGTGGCCGCGGGCAAGGCCGGTGTCTACACGTGGGGTACCGACGGGCAACAGTCACTCGACCCGGAGGTCGAGGCGCTGTGGCCGCGGGGGGCTACCGCGCTGACCGGCCCCGAGGTGCTCGACCGGGCCCGCTCCGCGCTGGCCGAGGAGATCCGCATCCTGCTCGATGACGGTGTCGTCGCGGCGCCGGAGGACGTCGACCTGTGCCTGCTGCTCGGGGGCGGCTGGGCGTTCTGGAACGGCGGGATCACGCCGTACCTGGACCGGACCGGTGTATCCGAGAAGGTGACCGGACGCCGGTTCCTCGAGCCCGGGGTAGCCAGCCTGCCCGGCTAGAAGGGGTCCCCTTAGTTCGACCGGGTGCAGCCAGAGATGGCGCGAGCGGGCTCGGCCGTTCAGCGGGCCGGCTGGACCCGCTGGCGCAGCCCGTTCTCGGGTAGCGAAGCGCTTCGGCGGTATCAGGTCCGTGGCGACCGACACCGGTTGGTCGCAGGGCGATGGCGCCCCCGAGCTCCGCGGCGGTCATGCCGGCCGAGGTGTCCCAGGCACCGAAGGCCCACCGACCACGCAAGCGCGCATGACCACCCGTGGTCACACAGCTCGCACGGTGCGGACTGCGAGCCGGCTGGCGCGAACGCTTCCCCGCGCCGCGGTGTACATCTGGTGCGCCATGGCGGAGAGTGCAGCAACAGCGAACCAGCGCCCAGGAGGTGTCATGACCGGCGAGGAGATCGTGCTCGGCCCGCTACCCAAGGGCATCACGCTCGCGAAGGAGGCTATGCACAAGAGGGTGTGGAAGGTGCTGGGGCACACCTACTACATGAAGGCGGCGAGCGAATCGAGCTTCGCGTTCGAGACTTTCGACCCGCCCGGGACCGGTGTGCCGCCGCACGTCCATCCGACCCAGGACGAGCACATCTACGTTCTTGAGGGTGTGTCCACGCTCTACCTTGACGGCCAGTGGGAGACCGCCGGCCCTGGAGACACCGTCCGAATGCCGAGGAACCTCCCGCATGCCTACTACAACCGGAGCGAGGACAACACACGAGCACTGTTCTGGGTGAGCCCGGCGGGTCGCC
>JACDAB010000285.1 GCA_013695665.1 Geodermatophilaceae bacterium
GTGCTGCTCGCCGTGGGACCGGGAGGCGGCGACTCGGCGCGGCGGCGGACCACGCCGGCGACGACGGCTCCGAGGCCGAGGGCCGCCAGCAGCCAAGGCCAGCGCGAGGGCTTCTGCTCGCCACGAGCTCGGGCGACCGCGGTGTCAGCCCGTCGGCTGGCCTGGCCACCGAGCCGTTCGGCCTGCTTGCGGCGGTCCTTGGCGCTGGACATGGCCTGCTTGCGGACGTCCTTGGCGGTGGACTTCGCATGCTTTCGGGCATCCTGCGTCCTCGCGGATGCCTGGCGGCGGGCATCCTCGAATGCCGATTCTGCCTGCGCGCGCATGTCCGCCGTGGTGCCCAGAACCTGGGTTCGTGCATCGGAGGCTCGGACCCTCGCCTGATTGCGCAGATCTGCGGCGCCCGCCTTGGCCTGCTTCCGGGCCTCGCGTCCGCGAGCCTCGACGGTTGCGGCAGCGGAGCCGGCGGTGGCCACGGCCCTGTCCCACTGTGGGGCCACTGCGTCACGGGCACCCGCGACTGCGCTGACGGTGGCCGCCCGTGCATCGTCCACACGCGGGGCCAGCGCGTCCCGCGCCGCCTCCACGCGGGGCGTCAACGCCTCGCGGACGGCCTCGACCCGAGGTGCGATCGCGTCGGTTGCACCGGCCGCAGCTTCATGGGCGGCAACCCGCATGTGGGCGAGACCCTCGCTGAACTCGCTGCCGATCACCTGGCTACGGGTCTTCCTGTGGATGCCGAACACCGTGATCACTCCTCCGCTTGATGTCGCTCCATCCTGCCCTGTCGGTGAGGTGATGACCAAAGCGAGGGCGCCCGTTGCCAGCTAGCGTTGAGGGATGGACCTGCGGATATTCACCGAACCCCAGCAGGGCGCGAGCTACGACGACCTGCTCACCGTGGCGCGCGCCACCGAGGATGCCGGCTATGACGGCTTCTTCCGCTCCGACCACTACCTGGTGATGGGCGCCGGTGATGGGCTGCCCGGGCCTTCCGACGCCTGGACGTCGCTGGCCGGATTGGCTCGAGACACCAGCCGGATCCGGCTCGGGACGCTGGTCAGCCCAGGGACCTTCCGCTGGCCGGGGGTCCTGGCGATCCAGGTGGCGCAGGTGGACCAGATGAGCGACGGTCGGGTGGAACTCGGGCTCGGTGCCGGCTGGTTCGAGGCCGAGCACGCTGCCTATGGCATCGACTTCCCTGCTATCGGAGAGCGGTTCGACCGGTACGCCGAACAGCTGGAGCTGATCACCGGCCTCTGGGACACCCCGGCAGGTGAGCGGTACTCCTTCACCGGCAGTCACTACACCGTCACCGACTCACCGGGACTGCCCAAGCCGGTCCAGCGGCCGCACCCGCCGATCATCGTCGGAGGCAGCGGGAAACGGCGCACGCCGCAGCTGGCCGCCCGGTTCGCCGACGAGTTCAACGCCAACTTCGCGAACCCGGACAAGAGCCGGGTGCTCTTTGATCGCGTCCACGCGGCGTGCGACGAGATCGGGCGCGATCGGGGAACCCTGCGGCTGTCCAACGCACTCGTCGTGTGCTGCGGACGTGACGAGGCGGAGTTCCGCGCCCGCGCCTCGAGGATGGGCCGCGAACCCGCAGAGCTGCGGGAGAGCGGCATCGCCGGTACGCCGCAGGAGTGCGTCGACGCCCTCGGCCGCTTCGCCGACGTGGGTTCGCAGCGGGTCTACCTGCAGCTCTTCGACCTCACCGACCTGGACCAGATCGACCTCGTCGCCTCCGACGTCCTCCCGCACCTGGCCTGATCTCTCCCGCCGGCGGCCGAGGCGTCACCAGGTGCGCACACGAGACCCTCGACCACGACGTTGCGCAGGGCCGCGGCGCTGAACAACTCAGCGACGGTCAGTCCATCGGCACGCAGCGCCTCGTCCGGGTCGTCCCGCCAATCGGTGAAGAAGAGGTGGTCACCGGCAGCGAGGCTGCCGACCACGTCGACGAGGCGGTCGAATTGCTCCCCTCCGACGCCATCATGTCTACCGCCAATCAATGAACGGTGGGGATGTACGTCGGGCGGCTATAGTCCGGGGCGTGTCGCGGATCGTGCTGCTCCTTAGCCGGCCGTGCCGGTAACGCGTCACTCCGGCACGGCGACCCCTCCTGTGTGAGGGGTCTTTCCATGTCTGGACGGCGATCAGGAGGAACACCATGACCGAGCACGCCGACATCCCGCCGTACCGCTACACCGCGGCGATGGCCGAACAGATCGAGCTGGCCTGGCAGGACCGCTGGGAGACCGATGGGACCTTCCACACACCGAACCCGGTCGGAGCGCTGTCCGAAGGTTTCGAGGCGGTAGCCGGGCGACCCAAGCTGTATGTCAACGACATGTTCCCCTATCCGTCCGGGGCGGGGCTGCACGTCGGCCACCCGCTGGGATACATCGGCACCGATGTGTATGCCCGTTACCAGCGGATGAACGGGCACAACGTCCTGCACGTGATGGGCTTCGACGCCTTCGGATTGCCGGCGGAGCAGTACGCAGTCGAGACCGGCCGGCACCCGAGGGTGACCACAGAGGCGAACATCGCGAACTCCCGGCGGCAGCTGCGCCGCATGGGGCTGGGTCACGACCCGCGACGATCGGTGGCGACCACCGATGTCGGCTACTACCGCTGGACGCAGTGGATCTTCCTGCAGATCTTCAACTCCTGGTTCGATGTCGAGGCGCAGCGTGGACGGCCGATCGACGACTTGATCGCGGAGCTGGACGCCGGAATTCGGGAGCCTGGCAACGGGACGAACCCTGGCGGTCGACCGTGGCCCGAACTGTCCACTGTGGAGCGTCGAGAGGTGGTGAACAACCACCGGCTGGCCTACGTCAGCGAGGCGCCGGTGAACTGGTGCCCCGGCCTGGGCACGGTCCTGGCGAACGAGGAGGTCACCGCCGACGGCCGCAGCGACCGCGGCAACTTCCCCGTCTACCGGCGTCCGATGAAGCAATGGAAGATGCGGATCACGTCGTACGCCGACCGGCTGCTGGCCGACCTGGACCGCCTGGACTGGCCGGAGTCCATCACGGCGATGCAGCGCAACTGGATCGGGCGCTCCGTCGGTGCATCTGTCGTGTTCCCGGCCGAAGCCGGACCGGGGATCGAAGTGTTCACGACCCGCCCCGACACTCTGTTCGGGGCGACGTACATCGTGCTGGCCCCTGAACACCCATTGGCCGACGTACTCACCGCGAGCGAGTGGCCGCAAGACATCCCCGAGAAGTGGAGGGGAAGCTCCTCCTCACCGACGCAAGCGGTTCTGTCGTACCAGAAGACTGCCGCGCAACGCTCGGAGATGGATCGCCAGGCCGAAGCGAGGACCAAGACCGGCGTTTTCGTCGGCTCGTACGCGACGAATCCGGCTACCGGCGTGCTGATCCCGGTTTTCATCGCCGACTACGTGTTGATGGGGTACGGCACCGGGGCGATCATGGCGGTTCCTGGCCAAGACCAGCGGGACTGGGACTTCGCCGAAGCGTTCGACCTGCCTATCGTCCGCACCGTGGCGCCCCCGGAGGGCTTTGCCGGCGAGGCGTTCATCGGTGACGGCCCGGCGATCAACTCGGCGAACGACACGCTGAGCCTGGACGGGATGCGCATCGCCGAGGCCAAGCCGGCCATGATCGGCTGGCTGGAGGAGCAGGGGTACGGCGAGGGCGCGGTGACCTACAAGCTGCGGGACTGGCTGTTCAGCCGGCAGCGGTACTGGGGTGAGCCGTTCCCCATCGTCTACGGGCCGGACGGGCAGCCACAGGCGTTGCCGGAGGAGATGCTGCCGGTGCAGCTGCCCGAGATCGAGGACTTCACACCGACGACCTCCGACGACGAGAACTCCGACCCCGAGCCGCCGCTGGGCCGGGTCACCGACTGGGCGACGGTGCGGCTGGACCTGGGTGACGGCGAGCAGGAGTACCGC
>JACDAB010000298.1 GCA_013695665.1 Geodermatophilaceae bacterium
GACGGCGAGACCGATCGGACACTCAGCAGTGCTCTGTCCGGACCAGTCGAGAGCGCCCTGTTCTACCGGGCGGTCAGATCCCACGCCAGGTTCCATGGCCGTGAGCGTAGCGCTTGCGTTCCACAACGGAACCCTGCCGCAGACGCGGCTCAGACGAGCGGAGCCTGGATGGCATCCCTACGGAGCAGGCGGCCCACGTCGAGCAGCCGCCGTCCGATCAGTACGGCGACGGAGGCTGCCCCGGCAGCGACGACGGCCACGCTGAAGGCGCTGTTGGCACCGGAGATGTCGACCAGTCTCCCGCTCAGCCCGGCCCCCAGGGCAACGCCGAGGCCGATCGCCGTACCGAGCCAGGTGAATCCCTCCGTGACCGCCACCGACGGAACGAGTTGCTCGGTGAGCGTGAACACACCAATCAGCGACGGCGACACGGCGGTCCCGGCGATGAACACGAAGAACATCATCAGCCACAGGCTCTCGCACAGCAGCAACGGCACCGTACAGATTGCCAGGATCGCCAAGGTGTAGGCGAGGCGGCGGCGCAACTCATTGCGCCAGCGCATCAGCCCCCACGACACGCCGGAGAGCATCGAGCCGACCGCGAGGGCGGCGATGAGCGCCCCGGCGAACGCCTTGCGCCCCACCTCGTCGGCGAAGGCGACGAGAGAGACCTCCAGCACCCCCAGAACAGTCCCGAGCGCGAGACCCACGAGGCAGAGCAGACGCAAACCCGGCGAGCGGATCGCCAGTTTCCCATGCCGCGGGTGCAGTCCGGTGGGTGGCGGTTCGGTATGAAACTGGGCAGCGAAGAGCAGGCTGCCGACGACGGCAAGCACGAAGGCAGTCACGATGCCCGACGTGGTGTGCCCCGTCGTGGACAGGAACGTGACGAGCACCGGGCCGATGATGAAGACCATTTCGTCGACCACCGATTCGAACGCCAGGGCCGTCTGCAGCCGCGGCGAGCCCTTGAGAAGGTGGCTCCAGCGGGTGCGGATCATGCTCGAGATCGGCGGCAGCGCGGCCCCGGCGACAAACACTGCGACGAACACGATCCACAGCGGCCACGGTCGCGGCCCGGTCTGGCTGCGTACCGAGAACAGGAAGATCAAGCCTCCGGTGATGTGCACGACCAGGACCGGGAAGAGCACCCGACGTTGGCCGAGGCAGTCGGCAAGCCGCCCGATCACCGGGCCGAGCAGTGCTGTTGCGACAGCGCCGGTCGCCGCCACCGCCCCACCCAGGCCGTACGAGCCGGTGTAGTCCTCGACGAGCAGCACGCACCCGAGACCCACCATGGACAGGGGCAGCCGGCCGATGAAACCGAACAGCACCATGCGCATCGAGTACGGGGTACGCAAGACATCGAGGTACGGCGTCAGGACACCGGCGCCAGAGGTTGTCGCGACACCTCGGCTTTCCCCCACGCTCGCACGGTAATGGATGCAGGCCGCGCACCCTGGCCACTTGGGCCGAGAACTCCGCCGATCTCAGCCGATCTCAGCCGCCGAGGCGCTGCTCCAACGCGTCCAGCTCATCGCGCATCGTCGTCGGCAGGGCATCACCGAATGTGTCGAACCACTCCCGGATCATGGGCAGTTCCTGGCGCCATTCCTCGGCGTTGACGTCGAGTGCAGCTACCAGATCCTCCGCCGCGACGTCCAAACCGGCGGTGTCCAAGGCACTCGGACCGGGGACCCGGCCGATGGCGGTCTCCTCCGCCGCCGCGGTGCCCTCGATCCGCTCGATGACCCACTTGAGGACCCGGCTGTTCTCCCCGAAACCGGGCCAGAGGAAGCGGCCGTCTTCGCCTCTGCGGAACCAGTTGACGTAGAAGATCTTGGGCAGCTTGGCGGCGTCGGCACTCTTGCCGGTCTCAACCCAGTGATTCAGGTAGTCCCCGGCGTTGTAACCGGTGAACGGCAGCATCGCCATGGGATCGCGGCGTACGACGCCGGTCTTTCCGGCCGCTGCGGCGGTGGTCTCCGAGGAGAGCGTGGCCGCGAGGAACACGCCGTGTTGCCAGTCGCGCGACTCGG
>JACDAB010000171.1 GCA_013695665.1 Geodermatophilaceae bacterium
CAGTGGTAGGATTCTCAATCGGAACTTGAGTTACCTGGAGCAGCTCGGCATTCAGTACCCCACGGTGCGGAAGCCGGAGGGGCAGTGAGAGCCAGTCCGGCGGCTACGCGGCGAACAGCTCAGTTAGTGTATCGAGCACGGTCCCCATCGTTTCTTCGGTAAGCACGCCGAGACAGCGAGCCAGCCGTTCCCGAGCCACAGTCCGAAGCTGATCCAGGGCAACCCGGCCCTGCTGCTCCTGGAATCGGCATTCCACACGCCACGGATAGGGCTGCCGACCCGTCGTCATCGGCGCGACGATCACGGTGCGAAGATTTTCGTTCAATTCATCGGGGGACACAACGACGCAGGGACGTGTCTTCTGGATCTCACTTCCCCGCGTTGGATCCAGGTTGACCAGATAGACAGCTCCGCGTCGCGGAAGTCGCGGCCGGGAAGGCAGGCGCCCGCGCTCTACCAGGTCCACTCCTCAGCGTCGAACTCGGTGGGGGTGGGCGCGTCGATCAGGGCATCTTCTCCGCGCTCCGACATCTGGCGCGCGGCAGCCGCCCACCCGGCTCGCGGACGCACAGCGGATTGGATGATGATGCGTCCCGGCTCGGCATGGATCTCCACCTCGTCGGGGAGTCCTGCTTCTTCCAACAGCAGCTTGGGCAGCCGGACTCCACGCGAGTTGCCGACGCGAACGATGCGTGCCTTCATGTGCACCTGGCGGTAAGGGCGTGCACACAAGGTAACCACACAAAGGGTCGAAGCCAACCCGTGTTCAACGCCCTGTGAGGGCGAGCCACGCAGACGCCGACGGGCGGATCTGCTCGTCGTATCCCCCGAGAACCAGCACCTCACCCGTAGCGAGGAGGCTGGCCGTAGCGAACATCTGGCGTCCGCTCAGCTCACCTCCCAATGCCACGAACTTCCGGGACACCGGATCGAGGATCTCAGGACGCACGGCACCAGCCGTCACCAGAAGGGCACCTGAAGGAAGCTGGGCCACGGCGTCACGAAGTTTGTACCGGGGCCAGCGCATGGTCGGACCGGGTGAAAACTCACCCGTCGCGGGGTCGTAAATTTCTGTGCTCGCATAGCTTTCCCGAGGACCATCGGAGGAGCCACCGATGATCAAAGCCCGCCCATCGGGAAGAAGTGCAGCGGCGTGCTTGTGCCGGGGCATGGTCATGTTGCCCGTCGGCTGGAACTTGCCCGTAGCCGGATCGAACACCTCGGCCAGGCGCAGGACATTCCCCTCGTGTTTTCCACCGGTTACCAGAACGCGGCCATCCGCGATCGCGACGGCTACATAGCCGCCGGCAGGAGTCCGACTCCCGGTGACGGCTGAAAAGGTGGAGGTGGCGGGGTCGAAGATTTCGGCGAACGCTTCAGTACCACTGCCGCAGCACAATAGCACGCGGCTATCCGGGAGAGCCACTGCGCTGTGGCTCATCCGTGCCGCAACCATGTTTCCTGCGGGCGTAAAGCGGCCGGTGACCGGGTCGTAGAGCTCAGCGCTGGCCGTCGCGTGCCGCCCTGTCCAGCCGCCGGTTACCAGCACCCGTCCGTCAGGAAGGGCGATCGCGGCGTGGCTCGCTCGCGGCGTGCTCATCCCGGCAACGGTCCGGAATGTCCCCGTTGCCCGGTCGTACACTTCGGCGGAGGCGAGCATTCGCTCACAGCCGCGCTCGGCGCATCCCCCGGTTACCAGCACCTCGCCCGTCCGCAGAACCGTGGCCTGGTGGGCTGCCCGCTCCACCGACATCGCACCGTGCGGCACAACCCTTGTCGCACCCGCCTCCACGCGTATCGGCTCCTTGGTTTCCGCAAAGGGGCCCCACATGAGGAACAACGCGACCAGCATCGTACCCGATACCATTATCTTCTTCATGGGGCCTCCTGGTTTCGTTGTTAGCCAACCCGGCTCAGTCCGCTGCCAACGCTTCCACCGGATCCACCCGTGCGGCCGTACGTGCCGGCAGGTAGCAGGTGAGCAGCGTCACCAGGAGAAGGGTCAGCAACACGGCCGCGAGCACCAGCGGATCGACGGAGTGGATG
>JACDAB010000040.1 GCA_013695665.1 Geodermatophilaceae bacterium
TCTGCGGGAGCCGCCTGCGCAGGATCGCCACCTCGCGCTCGTACGACGGATGCTCCACCCAGTGGTAGAGGCAGCGGCGCTTGAGCGCGTCGTGCACCTCACGGGTGCGGTTGGACGTCAGCACGACCAGCGGGGGTACGTCGGCCACGATCCGGCCCAGCTCCGGGATCGTCACCGCGTTGTCGGCCAGGATCTCCAGCAGGAACGCCTCGAACTCGTCGTCGGCGCGGTCGATCTCGTCGATGAGCAACACCGACGGGGTCTGCTCGATGGCCTCGAGCAGCGGCCGGGCCAGCAGGAACCGGCGGTCGTATAGGCCGCGTTCCAGCTCCTCGGCGTCGTGCACCCCGGCAGCCTCGGCGGCCCGCAGGTGCAGCATCTGGCGGGGGAAGTCCCAGTCGTAGAGCGCCTGGCTCGCCTCGAGTCCCTCGTAGCACTGCATCCGGACGAAGTGCGCCCCGGTGACCTCCGCCATCGCCTGGGCGAGCGCGGTCTTGCCGACCCCTGCGTCCCCTTCGAGGAAGAGCGGGCGGTGCATCCGCAGCGCGAGGTAGGCCGCCGTGGCGAGTCCCTCGTCGGCGAGGTATCCGGTCCTGGCCAGCGCGTCGGCCAGGTCGGCGGGTCCGGTGAACCGTTCGGCCGGGTCGGGCTGCGGTACGTCGTCCGCGTAGTGCGTCACCGCGCAAGCATGGCTGAGCCCCGGCCGACCAGCCACCTGCTCCCGGCCAGCGCGATCACCCCGGTGCTCAGGCCGGCCATCGCCGGCAGGACGAACGCCCGCTGGGCCCCGAAGCTGTCGATGATCGGCCCGGACAGCGCGGCACCCACCGTGACGCCCAGGATCAGCCCCGTGGACACCCACGCCAGCCCCTCGGTGAGCGTCCCGCTGGGGATCAGCGATTCGATCAGCGCGGTGCCGCCGATCAGCACCGGGGAGATGGTCAGGCCTGAGACGAACATCACCATCGCCAGCATCGGCAGCGAGTCCACCGCCAGCAGCATGGTCGCGGCGACCCCGAACAGCACCGCCGCAAGGAGGAACCGCGGGGCGAGTTCCCGGCGCCACCTGCGGGCGCCGTACGCCAGGCCGGCGATCAGGCTGCCGCCCGCGTAGACCGCGAGGATCGCCCCTGCCCACGCCGGGTGAGCCAGCTCTTCGGCGTAGGCAATGACGGTCACCTCGACGGATCCGAATACCGCGCCGGCACCGAGCATGGTGAGGGACACGACCAGCAGTCCCGGTCGCATGACGGCCCGGAAACCGGGGTGTTCCGAACCCCCTCCGGTGACCATGGGTTCGGTCCGCCGCAGTGCGGCGAGGACGAGTCCCCCGGTGAGCCCGAAGGCCATCGCGGCGACCAAGCCGGCTGCCGGGCTCACGCCGATTGCCAGGAACGTGACCAGCGGCGGCCCGGCAACGAAGACCAGTTCGTCAACCACCGACTCGAACGCGAACGCCGTCTGCCGGGCCGAACCGGCTGGGAGCACCGCGACCCACCGCGCCCGAACCAGCGACCCGAACTGCGGCAGCCCGCCGCTGAACACCGCGGCCAGGAACCACGTCCAGACCGGCGCCCCGGTGCGTACGGCGAGGATCAGGCCGATCACGCCAACGACAAATGCCAGGAGGAACGGGCGCAGGATCCGGGCCTGGCCGAATCGGTCCATCAGCCGTGCGGAGAGCGGCCCGAAGACCGCGGCGGACAGCGCGATCACCCCGGCCACGGCCCCGGCCAGGGCGTAGCGGCCGGTGGTCTGGGAGATGAGCAGAACCGTCCCGATACCCATCATCGAGATCGGCAGCCGGGCGACGAAACCAGCCGAACTGAACTGTCGGCTGCCCTCGACCCGGAACAACGCGGCATACGGACCGAACACGTTCCGAGGCTAGCCGCCTGGAACGACCGAATTTACCGCCGCTCGATCGCTCCCCGGCTGCTGCCCTGCTGCTGGCTTCCTGGGCCACCCGCGCCGTGCCTATGCCGCCCGCGGCCTTCCGGTGCCGCCGCGAAATCGGGCGGCGACAACTACAGTCGATGAGATGCCTACTCCTTACGTACCCGAGGCTCGCCTGGTCGACACGTTCGGCCGGGTGGCGACCGATCTGCGGGTGTCGCTGACCGACCGCTGCAACCTGCGCTGCTCCTACTGCATGCCGGCAGAGGGGCTCGACTGGCTCCCCAAGCCGGAGGTGCTCACCGACGAAGAGGTGATCCGCCTGATGCGGGTCGCGGTCGAGCAGCTCGGCGTCCGAGAGGTCCGCTTCACCGGCGGTGAGCCGCTCCTGCGCCCGGGCATCGTCGGGATCGTCGCGGCGACGACGGCACTACGACCGCGGCCCGAGGTCAGCCTGACCACGAACGGGATCGGTCTGGCCCGGATTGCCGGCGCCCTCGCCGAGGCCGGTCTGGACCGGGTCAACGTCTCGCTGGACACCATCGATCCCGAACGTTTTCGCACCATCACCCGACGTGACCGCCTCAGCGATGTCCTCGCCGGGATGCGTGCCGCCGCCGACGCCGGGCTGACACCGGTCAAGGTCAACGCAGTCCTGCTCCGCGGCATCAACGACGACGACGCGGTCTCGCTGCTCGACTTCTGCCTGCAGCACGGCTACGAACTGCGGATCATCGAGCAGATGCCGCTCGACGCCCAGCACGGCTGGGACCGCTCCACGATGATCACCGCCGAGGAGATCCTGGCCTCCCTGCGCACCCGCTTTGTGCTGTCAGAGGATCCGATCGAGCGTGGCGCGAGCCCCGCTGAGACGTGGCTCGTGGACGGCGGGCCCGCCCGGGTCGGTGTCATCGGATCGGTCACCCGGGCGTTCTGCGGGACCTGCGACCGGACCCGGCTTACCGCGGACGGCCAGATCCGCAACTGTCTGTTCGCCCGCGAGGAGTCCGACCTCCGGTCAGCGTTGCGTGGCGGCTCCTCGGACGAGGAGATCGCCGACCGGTGGCGGCTGGCCATGTGGACCAAGTTGCCCGGCCATGGCATCGACGACCCGTCGTTCCTGCAGCCGGCCCGGCCGATGTCCGCCATCGGCGGCTGAGCGCGTTGCCGGTGACGGTCCGGTACTTCGCCGGCGCCCGCGCGGCCGCCGGTGTCTCCTCCGAGCAGGTTGCCGCATCCACGGTGGAGGATCTAGTCGCCCGTCTGGCGGCAGCACACGGGGCTGCGTTGACGCGAGTGCTTGCAGCCTCGAGCTTCCTCGTGGACGGCGTCAGTGTGCGCTCGCCGGCGTACCGGCTCGATGACGGCGCCACCGTCGACGTACTCCCACCGTTCGCCGGCGGCTAGGCCGTTGTCTCTGCGGCCTTGGCCAGCGCAGCGCTGACGGCGGCAATGACGCCGCGCGCCACAGGGGCCGGTTTTGACGACCGAGCCGGCGTGGCGTGAGCTACGGGCAGTCAACCCATTCGTCGGTGCCGTCGCTGAACATCTGCCGCTTCCAGATCGGCAACCGATGCTTCACTTCGTCGACGAGCCGCGCACACGCGGCGAAGGCCTCGCTGCGGTGTGCGCTACTCACGGCGCAGGCCAAGGCGACGTCCCCGACCGTCAGCTTTCCGATCCGGTGGGACACCGCGACGGCGTACACGTCCTCGGATGCGGCGATGTCTGCGGCCACCTCGGCAATGATCTGCTCCGCGGTGGGATGGCCGACGTACTCCAGAGCATCGACGCCGCGGCCGCCGTCGTGGTCACGGACGACGCCGCCGAAACTCACGACGGCCCCGGCCCCGGCGTGCGCTACCAGCGTCTCGTGTTCGGCGACGGAGAGGGCGGCATCGACGACGACGGCGCGCACGACGGCGCTCTGAACCTGCATGGGCGTCAACGGTAGTCGCCGCACCGGCGCTCAGCTGTTGGTGCGCGCCTCGAGCCGGGTCGCCCGCTCACCCAGGTCGGTGACCGCCCCGATGATCGTGTCGCCTTGCGTCTCCAGCCGCCCCAGCCGGTTCTCGACCCCGGAGAAGCGAGCACCGACCTCGGCGCGGAATCCGGTGAACCGCGCATCCATATCGGTCCGCAGGTCGTCGAGCCGACCGTTGATGGAGTCCAAACGGCTGTCGAAATGCTTGTTCACATCGTCGAACCGGCTGTCGACCGCGTCGAAGCGGCCGTCGAAGTGCCTGTTCATATCGTCGAAGCGGCTGTCGAAGCGCTTGTTCACGTCGTCGATACGCCGACCGAGATGCCCCATGATCATGTAGATCGCTCCGAGGGCCAGCAGACAGATGGACACCACGGTGCTGATGTACGGCGCTGTGCCCACGAACAAACGGTAGCGCGCAGCAGTTCCTTGCCGACAGCCCACGCATGAAGGCTGTGGACAAGCTCAGCGCCCGAGGTCATCCGGTGTGTCGATGTCCTCGGGGCTGGCGACGTCCTCGCACGGCACCTCCGTCACCTGGTCGGCATGGGTGCGCAGGAACGCCCTGGCACCGGCATCGCCCACCGCCAAGCGGATCACCTCGGGCCAATGGAGGCGACCGAGCAGGACCGGGTGACCGCGGCGGCCGTGGTACGTCGCCACAGCCAACACGTCCTGTGCGGCGTACGACGACAGCCGCGCGACAGCCTCCGACCCGATACCCGGTGTGTCGACGAGCAGTACGACGGCAGCGTCCACAGTGTCCGGCAGCGCAGCCAGGCCGGCGCCGAGCGAGGACCCCATGCCGGCCGCCCAGTCGGCATTGACGACCACCTCGGCCCCGTCGGCGAGTTCGCGCGCCTGATCCGCCTGCGCCCCCAGGACGACGACGACCGGCTCACAGCCGCCCTCGCACAGGGCCGCGACGGCCCGTTGCAGGAACCCGGTGCCGTCGGGCAGCGTGGCGAGGGCCTTGGGGGAACCGAATCGCCGGCCAGCGCCGGCCGCGAGCAGCAGCCCAGCAGTCGATGCCACGTCAGGCAGGCTAGGCCACGTCATTCAGGGCAGGCCAGGCCAGGCCAGGCACCGTCACGCAGGGTAGGCCGCGACTTCACTGGCCTTGACCGAAGCCCACACACCGGCGCCGAGCACGAGATCCAGCTCGGCAGCCGCCTCCGGCGAGACGTCTGCGGTAAGCGGCACCTCACCCTCGAGGTCGACCCGCAGCGTCTCGCCGTAGGGCGTGACGCCTGCCACGGTGGCCGGCCAGACATTGCGGGGGCTGCCGTCGGGACGGGAGCGGTAGAGCCCGACCGACGCCGGCCGGATCGCGACGAAGACCGGCCCGTTGCTCGCCTCAGCGACCTGTACGGAGGCCCCGTTGTCGAGCAGGACCGCCCGGCCGTGCGCCGTACCGGAGAGCAGGGACAGTCCGACCAACCTGGCCACATAGTCGGTTCGCGGACGGCGCGACACCTCCACCGGTGTACCGACCTGCACTACCCGGCCGCGCTCGACGACCACCAGCTGGTCGGCCAGGGCCATTGCGTCCACCGGGTCGTGCGTCACCAGAACCGTCGCGCCGGCAAAGTCGCCAAGGTGATGCCGCAGGTCGGCACGCACGTCCAGTTTGGTACGGGCATCGAGGGCGGACAGTGGTTCGTCCAGCAGGAGCAGCCGGGGATCGCCGGCCAGCGCCCGGGCCAGCGCCACCCGCTGGGCCTGCCCGCCCGACAGCGACCGCGGCTTGGCCGAGCTGTGCTCGGAGAGGTGCATCCGGGCAACCCACCGGGCCGCCACTGTGTGCGCGGCCGCCCGGGACGAACCCCGCGCCCGCAACCCGAACGCAATATTGTCCACTGTGGACAGATGTGGGAACAGCAGATGGTCTTGGAAGACCATGCCGATCGGCCGACGATGGGGCGCCAACCTGATCCCCGCGGCCGGATCGTCGAGGCTCTGGCCGTCGAGCCGGACCAGCCCGGCATGCGGGCGGGCCAGGCCGGCCAGCACCCGCAGCACCGTCGACTTGCCTGCGCCGTTCGGCCCCAGGAGGGCCAGAACCTCCCCCGGCTTGACCTCGAGAGCCACATCGACGCCCAGCGACCCGCGCTGGATCACGACATGCGCGGACAGACTCACGTGCGCATCAGCCAGCGGTCTCGGAGCAGCCCCAGCGTGAGGATAGAGACCGCCAGCAGCACGAGGCTCAGGGCGATGGCAGCATCCGGGTCGGTCTCCAGGGCCAGGTACACCTGCAAGGTCATCGTTCGCGTCGTCCCGGGGAAGTTGCCGGCGAAGGTGATCGTTGCGCCGAACTCGCCGAGCGCGCGAGCCCAGCACAACACGGCACCCGCGGCGACCCCAGGGGCGATCAGCGGGAGGGTCACCCGTCGGAACGTCATCGCCCGGCCGGCGCCCAGGGTCGCCGCTGCGTCCTCATACCGCCGGTCGGCAGCTCGTAGCGATCCCTCCACACTGATGATGAGGAACGGCATCGCGACGAAGGTCTGAGCCAGTACGACGGCGGTGGTGGTGAAGGGAAACGACACCCCCGTCGCGCTGTAGAGGGGCTCGCCGAGCACACCCCTGCGCCCGAGCGCCAGGAGCAGTGCGACGCCCCCTACGACCGGGGGCAGCACGAGCGGGACGGTGACGAGCGCCCGCAGCACGCCGCGCCCGCGGATCTGCGATCGTGCCAGCACCCAGGCCAGCGGCACGCCCACGACAAGTGAGATCAGCGTGGCCAGCGAGGCGGACACCACGGACAGCCGCAGCGCGTCGCGGACCTCCGGCGTACTCAGGAGCGAACCCAACGTCGACCAAGGCGCCCGGACCAGGAGCGCGGCCAGCGGCAGGACGAGAAACGCGACGGCGATCGCCGCCGGGATCAGGAGGATGGCGGGTACGCCGGTCGCTCCGTCCGGTTGCGACCTCGACTGCCGGACCGAAACCGGCGCGTTCACCGCTAGCCCTCCGGAATCTGGAACCCGGCTGCCGCCAGCACGTCCAGGCCGGCCGGCGATGCGGTGAACTCGACGAGGGCGGCGGCCGCGCCCGGATTGGGCGACCCGGCGAGAAGGGCTATCGGGTAGTCGTTGACGGCCTCTGACGACTGAGAAAATTCGATCCCCTCGACCGCTTCGCCGGCGGCGAGGACATCGGTCCGGTAGACCAGCGCGGCGTCGACCTCGCCGAGTTCGACTTTCGTCAGGACGGCCCGGACGTCCTGCTCCAACGTGTCCGGTTGCGGCGTCAACCCGCCCGCCTCGAACACCCTGACCGCGGCCGCACCGCACGGCACTTCCGCAGAGCACAGGGCGATGATCAGATCCGGATTGGTGAAGTCCTCGAGGCCGGTGACCGCGCCCGGGTTGCCGGCTGGTACGACGATCTGCAGCGTGTTCTGGACGAACACTTCCGGCTCCGCGACGATCAGCCCCGCGTCCACGACAGTCTGCATCGTGGCCGCACTGGCCGAGGCGAAGACGTCGACCGGGGCGCCCTGGGTGATCTGCTGGGCCAGTGTCGAGCTGGCGGCGAAGTTGAACACCACCGTGACGTCCTGGTGCTCGGCCTCGAACCGGTCACCCAGCACGGTGAACACATCGGTCAACGACGCCGCCGCGAACACCGTGACAGTTTCGCTGATCCTCTCCTCGCCGGCGGTTCCTGCCCCAGTTGTCGGCGGGTCCGAGGCGCCGCAGCCGAGCAGACCGAGGACGCCGAGCAGACCGAGCACGACGGACTGCAGTGCCGGCGGACGGCCGGGCGGCCTCACGAGTCACCGGGGATCTCGATGACGACCTGCGTGGACTTCACCGATGCCACTGCGACGACACCCGGCTCCAGTCCCAGTTCGTCGGCGGCCTCGCGGCTCATCAGCGACACCAACCGGAACGGACCGGCCTGCAGATCCACCTGCGCCATGACGGTGTCCTTGACGACGCGGGTGACGATGCCGCGAAGGCGGTTGCGTGCGGATTCCCGGCCAATGCCCGCGGGCACCGCCGCCAGGCCGGCGGCCGAACCTAGCTCGCGAGCGACTTCGGCCAGGTGAATGCCGTCGACGACGAGCCTGCCCTGCTCGCCCCGGTGGGTCCGCAGCCGACCCGAGTCGGCCCATCTCCGTACGGTGTCGTCGCTGACTCCGAGCAGGTCGGCCGCGTCGCGGATTCCGAAGACAGTCACGGCGACCAGGATACTTCCGCAGAAGCGGAATGGTCACGCGGAGTCGGGACCGTATCTGCGGTCGCCCCCGAGACGGCCCCGGCCCGGGCAGAATGGGGCCGTGCACATTTCGGCCAAGGTGGACTACGCGATGCGGGCGCTGGTCGAGCTGGCCGTGTCAGACGCCCCGCTGGTGCGCACCGAGCACCTCGCCGAAATCCAGGGCATCCCCGCGAGCTTCCTGGAGCGCATCCTGGGTGAACTCCGTCGGGCCGGGATCGTCGCCAGCCGGCGCGGAGCGCACGGTGGCTACCGGCTCGCCCGGCCGGCGGCCGACATCTCCGTCGCCGACGTCTTCCGCGCAGTCGACGGCCCGCTGGCCGAGGTGCGCGGGGACCGCCCCGAGGCGAGCAGCTACGCCGGCCCGGCCGAGTCGCTGCGCGAGGTGTGGGTCGCCGTCCGAGCAAGCCTGCGCAGCGTTCTCGAAGAGGTCTCGATCGAGCAGGTCGCCCGCAACGAGCTGCCCGATGCCGTGCACCGGCTGACCCGCGCACCGGAGGCGTGGGTACGCCGCTGACCGCCGGCACTCAGATCGAGTACTGCCACACCACGAGGAGGAATGCGCCGAACCAGGCCGAGGCCACCGTGACGAGCAGGCCCACCATCACCTGCACCCGCCGGGCTGCACCGGCCAAGGCCATGGCCAGGGGCACGAGCAGCGGGAAGATCGGTACCAGGAACCGCGGCTTGGAGTTGATGAAGCCGGCCGACCCGAGCGTCAGTAGGAGCAGTACGACGGCGTAGACGAGCAGCGGCCACCACACCCGGCGAGCCACCGCCTCCAGGAGCAACACCACCGCAAGGATGAGCAGCGCGAAGGTCAGGGTGATCACGAAGACCGCGTCGCCGGAGTACCGCACCTCCTGGATGAACAGCTTGTGACCGAGACCGACCACCGAAGCTCCCCAGTCCCAGCGCGAACCCCAGATCTCATCCTGTACGGCGAACCACGCGTCGAGCCGGCCGACGTGCACACCGATGTACAGCCACCACAGCGGCGCGCCGGCCAGGGCGATCAGGGCGCCGGCCAGTTGCAGGAAACTGCGCTGCTCCCGCCGCCACCACAGCCACCCGGCGTACGCTGCCACGGCCGCGCCGACGCCGAGCCCGGAGGACCTGCTCAGCCCGGCGAGAAACCCGAGGCAACCGGCGGCCAGCCAGTTGTGGCGGTGCAGCAGCACCAGCGACCAGACCGCCAGCGCGCTGAACAACGCCTCGGTGTAGGCCATCGACAGCACGATGGCCAGCGGCTGAGCCGACCACAGCAGGACGAGGGCGACACCGACCTGCGGCGACCAGAGCCGGACGGCGAGCGTGTAGAGCCCGACCGCGGCAACCGCCGCCGCCAACTCGGAGATGAGGACGGCGCTCGTCAGGCCGTCCAGCCCGGTCGCGGCGCTGATCAGGCGGATCAGCAGCGGGTACAACGGGTAGAACCCGAGCGATCCGGTGCTCTCCTGGGTGAGGTCCAGCTGCGCGGCGTACCCGTTCTCGGCGATCCGGAGATACCAGCCGCCGTCCCAGATGGCCAGCCGCTCCCGCGGATCCTGGCCGGCGGTCCCGGCCATCAGACTGAGCACCGCGAGCCCGACAGCACGAGCCGCTACGTGCAGGATCAGCGCGAACCCGAGTCCACGGAGCAGCAGCGTCCTGCCCAGGAGTCCGGTGCCGTCCACGTGCGCGGAGTCTAGGACCGCCCGCTGACCGCCTCGACGTACGCGTCGGGTCGCACCGTGATCACGATCGCCCCCGCACCGTCCTGCAACCGGGCAGCGACCCGACCCTGCCGATCCCGGACCACCGGGTGCCGGCCTCCGGGGACCGGGGCGTCGGCCGCGATCACCTCGACAGCGTTGTCACCGGGCGCGCCGTCGGGCGGGCAGCCCACGTGCAACTGCAGCCGGGCGGTCCCGACCAGCTCGCGCAGCCGGGCGGCCGACGTACCGCGCACCGGCTCGACCGGGGCGTCGGGAAGTACGGCGCCGGCCAGCCCCGCCTCCGGGGCGCCGTACACGGTGGGCGTGGCCAGTCGTCCGGAGTTGACCTTCGCCCGCATGGCCGGGTCCTCGACGCTGGCGAGCAGGATCGCGTCCCTCTCCCGCCGCTCGGAATCGGTCCCCGGCACCATGAAGCGCATGGTGGCGTCGGTCACGGCGAGGTTCTCCCGGGCGGCGAGCATCCGCTCCTCGGCGTACCCGTCCAGGAGTTCATCGGCGTCCCCCCCCC
>JACDAB010000067.1 GCA_013695665.1 Geodermatophilaceae bacterium
CCCAGAAGCGGATCTCGTCGTGGTTACGGCGACCGTTACGGTCCTCGTCACCGTCGAAGACCGGCGGTGTCGGATGGCTGACCAGGAAATGCACTGTGCGCGGCCCGATCCGCACCGGCAGATCCCAGTGGCTCTTGGACGACAGCCGGAAAACAGCGAGTTCCTCCTCGGAGTAGAAGTCGCCGGGCTCGGGGGTCCCCGGGTCGTCGGGTAGCAACGCGCCGGGCATGTCCTTCCAGAGAAATTCCTGAAAGGTCCGGATGTTGGCCTCGACGAACGGGAACTTCGAGTAGACGGCCATCCCGAACTGGCCGGGGAAGAACCCGAACCCGAAGGCGTCGTCCGGGCCG
The DNA here is from genome assembly GCA_013695665.1 of Geodermatophilaceae bacterium. GTDB lineage: Bacteria > Actinomycetota > Actinomycetes > Mycobacteriales > Geodermatophilaceae > JACCTY01. The sequence goes on from JACDAB010000067.1 coordinate 351, forward strand.
CCGATCACGCCGTCGTTGTTGAGGTCGAAACCCGACTGAATGCCGGTGTTCGACGGCGCGGTGAACGAGTACGGGTAGTCGATCGCCGCCGCCCCGTTGTGCGGAACGGACAGGTAGTTGTCCTGGAAGAGGCCGAGAGCCACGTCGCCGGCGTCGTAGTCGAACTCGTTGACGAGCAGCACATCGGGCCGGGTGCGCTGGATGATCTCGGCGACATTCTGCGCTTGGGCGTTGTCCGGCGTGGACAGGTCGGTGATGAGCTGCCCCTCGGTGCTGCGGTTCAGCGAGGCGTTGAAGGACGCGAACCGCACCGATTCCGGCGGCTGATGGGCCGGGTCCGGCGTGGCGTGGGCTGGCGTCAGGGTCGCCACCAATCCGGTGAGAACAGCGGTTGCCAGCAATGCCGTCGTACGCCGTACCGCTCGCTTCGAAGCCATGTCGGGATCTCCATCATCTTCCGGGGTGCGTGCACCCATCAGATCGTCAATCGGGTCGGGGCGGAAGTCCCCACCGGTGGTCAGGCAGGCAAACCGCGTTTGGTTGCCGTTCAGCTGCCCGCCACCGGCGCCAGGACGGCGGCGAACACCTCGGGCAGGATCAGCGCGTCGTTGGCGGCCAGGATCGCCACCGTGATGCCCTGGAGTTCGTCTGCCATGGGTCTGTGCTTCCGCCAGCAGGCAGTTTTCAAACAGTGCTGCGCGTGGCGGTTCACCGTCGCACTTCCCCCGGGGGGTGGAGGCGCGGGTGAGACCCCGCGGGCGACCATCATCGGATGAGCCCCCCTCCGGTGCGCGTGGCGATCAACGGCTTCGGCCGGATCGGCCGTCAGGTGCTGCGGCAGGTCTCCCGGGACGAGCAGTTGTGTGTCGTCGCGGTCAACACCCGGCGTACGACGCCGGCCGTGCTCGCTCAGCTGTTTCGCTACGACTCGGTATTTGGCCGCTATCACGGCGAGGTGCATGCTGGGACCGGCATGCTGGTCGTGGACGGCCGCGAGGTGCTCGTCTCCACCGAGGCCGACCCCGAGAACTGCCGCTGGGGCGATCTCGGGGTCGACGTCGTGGTCGAGGCCACCGGCTGCTTCCGGCTGCGCGATGAGGCTGCGGCCCACCTTCGGTGCGGCGCGCGAAAGGTCATCGTGACCGCGCCGTGCCGGGACGCGGATATCACGATCGTGATGGGCGTCAACCACCAGCGGTACGACGACGACGCCCACGATGTGGTGTCCGCGGCGTCGTGCACCACGAACTGCCTGGCCCCCATGGCGCGGGTGCTACATCAGTCCTTCGGGCTGGAAAGCGGCATGGTGACCACGGTGCACGCCTACACCCGGGACCAGGAGATCCATGACGCCGCGCACGACGACCCCCGCCGCGGGCGGGCGGCGTGCCTGAATATGACGCCGACGGCGACCGGTGCAGCCAGTGCCATTGACACGGTCATGCCTGAACTCGCCGGACGGCTGCACGGAATCGCGATTCGGGTGCCCGTGCCTGACGTCTCACTCGTTGACCTGACCGCCACGTTGGGCACCGACGCGACGAACCGGGAGGTGAACGACGCCTTCCTGCGGGCCTCCGCCGAGGCAGGCTGGGCCGGTCTGCTCGCGGCCACCGATGAGCCGCTCGTGTCCAGCGACTTCGTCGGCGATCGGCATTCGTGCACCGTCGACATGGCCTCTACCCGGCGGGGCCGGGGCAATCAGGTCAAGGTGCTCGGCTGGTACGACA
>JACDAB010000104.1 GCA_013695665.1 Geodermatophilaceae bacterium
CTCAAGGACGCCGGCGTACCGGTGCTGGGGACGCAGCCGGAAGCCATCCACCTGGCCGAGGAGCGCGGCGCCTTCGGGCGACTGCTCGCCGAGGCCGGACTGCCCGCACCTCGGCACGGCACGGCGACGTCCTACGCCGAGGCCGCCGCGATCGCTGCGACCATCGGCTACCCCGTCCTGGTCCGCCCGTCCTACGTCCTCGGTGGCCGCGGAATGGAGATCGTGTACGACGACGCCACGCTGGAGGCCTACATCGGGAAGGCGACCGAGGTCAGCCCTGAGCACCCGGTGCTGGTCGACCGCTTCCTCGAGGACGCGATCGAGATCGACGTGGACGCGCTGTACGACGGGGAGGAGCTCTACCTCGGCGGTGTCATGGAACACATCGAGGAGGCTGGCATCCACTCCGGCGACTCCGCCTGCGCGCTGCCGCCGATCACTCTCGGGACGGGCGAGATCGAACGCATCCGTCGCTCCACCGAACGGATCGCCGCCGGCGTCGGCGTGCGAGGGCTGCTCAACGTCCAGTACGCCCTCAAGGACGATGTCCTCTACGTGCTCGAGGCCAACCCGCGGGCGTCACGGACGGTGCCGTTCGTGTCCAAGGCCACGGCCGTCCCGCTGGCCAAAGCGGCAGCCCGGATCGCGCTGGGTGCGTCGGTGGCCGACCTGCGTGCGGAGGGACTGCTCCCGGTGTCCGGGGACGGCGGCGACCTGCCGTGGGATGCCCCCATCTCGGTCAAGGAGGCCGTGCTGCCGTTCCACCGGTTCAGCACCGTGGAGGGGCACGGCGTGGACACCGTGCTCGGACCGGAGATGAAATCAACCGGTGAAGTGATGGGCATCGATGCTGTCTTCGGCACCGCGTTCGCAAAGTCCCAGACCGCCGCGTACGGGTCGTTGCCGACGTCCGGGACAGTTTTCGTCAGCCTGGCCAACCGCGACAAGCGCTCGGCGATCTTCCCGGTCAAGCGGCTGGCCGACCTCGGCTTCGACATCCTGGCGACCGCCGGCACGGCGCAGGTGCTACGGCGCAACGGGGTCGACGCGGAGGTGGTCGGCAAGTACAGCGAGGGGCCGGGCAACTGCGTCGAGCGGATCCTGGCCGGCGACGTGGCGATGGTGATCAACACGCCCTTCGGCAACGCCGGTCCCCGGCTGGACGGCTACGAGATCCGCACCGCCGCCGTGACGGTCGGCATCCCGTGCATCACCACGATCCAGGGCGCGGCCGCCGCTGTGCAGGGAATCGAAGCGCAGCTGGCCGGGCGGGTCGGCGTACAACCCCTGCAGCAGCTGCACGCGACGCTGCGGACGCACTGGCAAGGCCCGGCCCGCCGATGAGGGCACCGAGTCAGGTCACTGCGCGGGTGGTGGCCATCGAGCCGGCCGGCGCCTACCAGCTCCTCACCCTCGCGGCACCTACCGTCGCCGCCGGCTCGGAACCCGGCCAGTTCGTCGCCGTCGCGGTGGGTGGGCCGGTGACGTCGATGCTGCTGCGCCGCTCCTTCGCGCTCTACACGGCAGACCCGGGCACCGGCCTGATCCAGATCGTCGTCGCCGAACACGGCCCCGGCACCGCGTGGCTGGTGCGCGTCGAGCCCGGTGCGTCCCTCGACGTTGTCGGTCCGCTGGGCCGGCCGTTCAGGCTGCCGCCCGAGGCCGGTACGGCGGTGCTCGTGGCCGGCGGCTACGGCAGCGCACCGATGTTCGACCTGGCCCGCCGATTGCGCGCCGGTGGATCGGCAGTGCACATGGTCATCGGCGCGGGCAGTGCCGAGCGGCTGTTCGGTGTCGACGAGGCGCACGCCGTGGCGGACTCGGTGGTGGTGCTGACCGACGACGGATCACGCGGCATCCAGGGGCTGGTGACCAGGCCGCTGCCCCAGTTGCTGGGTCCGGCGGGTGCGTCGATGGTCTACGCGTGCGGGCCGATGGCGATGCTGGAGGCGGTCGGTGCGGCGGCGGCGTCGCACGACGTGCCTTGCCAGGTCGCGGTCGAGGAGTCGATGGCCTGCGGGATCGGGGTGTGCATGACGTGCGTGCTGCCGGTCATCGGGGCGGACGGCAGGACCCGGATGCTGCGCAGCTGTGTCGAGGGCCCGGTCTTCGACGCCGAGAGGATCCGCTGGAAGGACGTGGGCACCCTCCCGGCGGACGTGCTGGGTGCCGACGCCATGGTCGTTCACTGATGGAGACTTCCGTAAGCATGGTGACGTCTCTGGCAGACGTCACGTTGCCCAACCCGGTGCTTACCGCATCGGGCTGCGCGGCGGCCGGCCGGGAGCTGGCGCCGTTCCTGGACCCGGCCGAGCTGGGAGCGGTGGTCACCAAGTCGGTCATGTTGCTGCCCCGCTCGGGGCGGGCCACGCCGCGGATGGCCGAGACGCCGAGCGGAATGTTGAACTCGATCGGCCTGCAGGGGCCGGGGATCGACGCCTTCCTGGCGCACGACCTGCCGTGGCTGGCCGAGCGCGGAGCACGCGCGGTCGTCAGTATCGCCGGTGGAAGCGTCGGTGAGTTCGCCGAGCTGGCGCGGCGGTTGGCCGGCGCGCCGGGGCTTGCCGTGCTGGAGGTCAACATCTCCTGCCCGAATGTCGCCTCCAGGGGCCAGGTGTTCGCCTGCGACCCGGTGGCCGCCGCGGATGTCGTGCGCGTTGTCAAGGCGGAATCGGACGTGCCGGTGTTCGCCAAGCTGTCACCGGACGTCACGGACATCGTCGGCATCGCCCGCTCGTGCGTGGACGCCGGGGCGGACGGGCTGTCGATGATCAACACCTTGCTCGGCATGGCGATCGACACCGACACGCTGAGGCCGGTGCTGGCGGGGGTCACCGGCGGACTGTCGGGACCGGCGATCCGGCCGGTCGCCGTGCGGTGCGTGTGGCAGGTCCACGCGGCGCTCCCCACCGTACCGATCCTCGGGATGGGCGGAATCCTGACCGGCCTGGACGCGCTGCAGTTCCTGCTCGCCGGGGCGAGCGCGGTCTCGGTCGGTACGGCGGTCTTCCACGATCCTTGCGCGCCGGTGCGGATCCTGGCCGAGCTGCGTGCAGAGCTGGCCGGGCGGGGTTTCGGGCGGCTCTCCGATGTCGTGGGCCTGGCCCACCGGGGTTTGCAGCGGTGACATTTGGCGGGCGACTCCGCGCGGCCATGGACGTGCGCGGCCCCCTGTGCGTGGGCCTAGATCCGCATCCTGAGCTGCTGGCTGCCTGGGGGCTGCCCGTGGACGTGACCGGGTTGCAGCGGTTCTGCGCCATCGTGGTCGAGGCGCTCGGCGAGCGGGTCGCCGTTCTCAAGCCGCAGTCGGCGTTCTTCGAACGCTTCGGCAGCGCCGGCATCGCCGTACTGGAGTGGACGTTGACCGCGATCCGCGAATCCGGCGCGGTCGGCCTGCTCGACGTCAAGCGCGGCGACGTCGGGAGCACGATGGCCGCCTACGCCTCGGCGTACCTCGATCCGGCCAGCCCGCTCGCCGCCGATGCCATCACGGTCAGCCCCTACCTCGGGTTCGGGTCGCTGCAGCCGGTGCTCGACCTGGCGGCCGCCCACGATCGGGGCATTTTCGTGCTTGCCCTGACCTCGAACCCGGAGGGTGCGCACGTGCAGCACGCCCGGACCGCGGCCGGTCCGAGCATCGCGCAGGCGATCCTGGACGAGGTGGCCGCCCGGAACGCCGGGGCCGCGCCGATGGGCTCGCTCGGCGTCGTCGTGGGCGCCACGGTGGGCGAGACCGGGCACGCCTTCGGCGGACTGAACGGCCCCATCCTCGCGCCTGGTCTCGGCGCCCAGGGCGGTACGCCGGAAGACCTCCGCCGCCTGTTCGGCTCGGCGCTGCCCGACGTCCTTGCCAGTACCTCGCGCGAGGTACTCGGTCACGGGCCACGGGTGCAGTCCCTGCGTGAGGAGGCGGACCGGCTCAACGATCAGCTTCACGAACAGGTCGCCGCATTGCCGGTCCAGCCCTCGCTCGCTAGGTTCGGGACTTCGTCACAGTCAGCCGGACCGTGCCCTCCGATCTCGTGAGGTGACCCCCCGTGGCTCTGCCCCAACTCAGTCCTGAACAGCGCGCCGAGGCCCTGCAGAAGGCAGCTACCGCCAGGAGGGCGCGGGCCGAACTCAAAGATCAGCTCAAGCGCCAGGAGGTGAGCGTCGCCGATGTGCTGCGGGCCGGCGAGACCGACGACGTGGTCGGGAAGATGCGGGTGAGCGCCGTCCTGGAGGCGCTGCCGGGCACGGGCAAGGCCCGGGCACAGAAGATCATGGAACGGCTGGAGATCTCGCCGACCCGTCGGGTCCGCGGTCTGGGGGCCAATCAGCGTAAGGCGCTGGAACGCGAATTCAGCACCGACCCGGCCTGAGTGGCAGCAACGGCAGCGCGGACCCGCCTCACGGTCGTGTCCGGACCCTCAGGCGTGGGCAAGGGCACCGTGGTCACCGCGCTGCGCCGCCGGTTCCCCGACATCTGGGTATCGATCTCGGTGACCACCCGGCCACCTCGCCCAGGGGAGACCGACGGCGTGCAGTACTCCTTCACCGATGACGCCGGGTTCACGGCCATGATCGAGGCGGGCGCGCTGCTGGAGTGGGCCAACTTCGCCGGCTACCGCTACGGCACGCCGCGCGAGCCCGTTCTCGCCGCCCTGGCTGCCGGTACGCCGGCGCTGCTGGAGATCGAGTTGCAGGGCGCGCGGCAGGTCCGCGCCGCGATGCCGGAGGCCCAGCTGGTGTTCCTGACCTCGCCGAGCTGGGCCGAGCTGGCGCGCCGCCTGGTCGATCGCGGCACCGAGCCACCCGCGGTCGTCGCGGCACGGCTGGAGCGGGCGCGGGTGGAGCTCGCCGCCAGGAGCGAGTTCGATGTGGTCGTCTGCAACGACGAGGTCGGCCGAGCTGCGGAGGAATTGGTACAGTTGGTCCGACATCCCCGCCAACGGCCGGGTTGAGCGCCGAGGCACTTCCCGCCGCCGAGGCGCAAAAGACTGCTCACACGTCTCGCAACGAACTGAGAAAGCTGGTCTCTGTGTCCGGAGTCGTCGCCGCCCCCGAGGGAATCACCAACCCGCCGTTCGATGAGCTGCTGGACCGGACCAGTTCCAAGTACGCGCTGGTCATCTTCGCCGCCAAGCGGGCCCGGCAGATCAATGCCTACTACAGCCAACTCGGCGAGGGCCTGCTGGAGTACGTCGGCCCGCTGGTCGCCACCGCACCCCAGGAGAAGGCGCTGTCGATCGCGCTGCGCGAGATCAACGAGGGACTGCTGACCCACGAAGAGGTCGACGTCTGAGCGGCGCCGACACAACCTCAGCTGCGGCTGCGGGTCGGCACATGACGGTTCTGCTCGGGGTCGGCGGCGGAATTGCGGCGTACAAGGTCTGCGAACTGCTACGGCTGCTCACCGAGTCCGGTCACGACGTCCAGCCGATTCCCACCGAGTCTGCGCTGCGCTTCGTCGGCACCGCCACCTGGGAAGCCCTGTCCGGCCATCGGGTTGCCACGGAGGTCTGGACCGCCGTTCCTGACGTGCCGCACGTGCGGCTCGGCCGGGCCGCTGAGCTGATCGTGGTGGCGCCGGCGACTGCCGATCTCCTTGCCAAGGCCGCACACGGGCTCGCAGACGACCTGCTGACGGCGACCTTGCTCACCGCGCGCTGCCCCGTCCTCTACGCCCCGGCCATGCACACCGAGATGTGGGAACACCCGGCGACGCAGGACAACGTGCAGACCCTGCGGCGGCGCGGGGGGATCGTCATGGACCCCGCGGTCGGCCGGCTCACGGGGGCCGACTCGGGACCGGGTCGGCTGCCCGAGCCCGCCGAGATCGCCGACCTGGCCCGGTTGCTGCTGGCCCGCCCCGACGCCCTGCCCCGCGACCTGAGTGGTGTCCGCGTCCTGATCAGCGCCGGTGGTACCCGCGAGCCGCTGGACCCGGTCCGCTTCCTCGGCAATCGCTCCAGCGGCCGGCAGGGCTGGGCACTGGCCGCGGTGGCAGCCGCGCGGGGGGCCCTCGTGAGCGTCGTCGCCGCCAACGTCGGCCTGGCCGTTCCGGCCGGCGTCGATGTGCTGCGGGTCGGGACGGCCGAGCAGTTGCACACGGCGATGCTGGGAGCCGCCGCGCGGGCCGACGTCGTCGTGATGGCAGCCGCGGTCGCCGATTTCCGCCCGCAGGAGGCTCGGCGGCACAAGATCAAGAAGGACGGCCAAGAGCCGGACCCCGTCGTACTGGTCCGCAACCCCGACATCCTCACCGAGTTGGTGGCTCGGCGGCGTACCGGTCAGCTCATCATCGGCTTCGCCGCCGAGACCGGTGATGCCGACGGTGACGTCCTTGCGCACGGACGGGCGAAGCTGGCCCGCAAGGGCTGCGACCTCCTCGTCGTCAACGCGGTGGGCGAGGGCGGGGCCTTCGAGGTGGACACGAACGAGGCCGTGATCCTGGGGGCGGACGGGACCCAGGTCGACGTGGCGCACGGGCTCAAGTCGCAGCTGGCCGCCGCCGTCTGGGATGCGGTTTCAGCTCGCCTGGCCGGATTGTCTCGCTAGACTCCAACGTCAGGCTCGCGCGTCCCCACCGGCAGGAGCACCGTGTCTCGACGTCTGTTCACCTCAGAATCGGTCACTGAAGGTCATCCCGACAAGATCGCCGATGCCATCAGCGACTCGATTCTCGACGCGCTGCTGACCGATGACCCGCGCAGCCGGGTCGCCGTCGAGACCCTCATCACGACCGGCCAGGTCCACATCGCCGGTGAGGTGACGACTGCGACGTACGCCGACATGCCGGCGATCGTCCGCAAGAAGATCCTCGAGATCGGCTACGACTCGTCGCAGAAGGGTTTTGACGGCCATTCCTGCGGCGTGAGTGTCTCCATCGGCTCGCAGTCGCCGGACATCGCCCAGGGCGTCGACACGTCCTACGAGTCACGGGCCGGCGGCGGCTCCCAGCACGACGAGGCGGAAGCGGCCATCGCCCGGCAGGGCGCCGGCGACCAGGGGCTGATGTTCGGCTACGCGTGCGACGAGACACCGGAACTGATGCCGCTGCCCATCGCGCTCGCCCACCGGCTCGCCCGCCGGCTGGCCGCGGTCCGCAAGGACGGGACCGTGCCCTACCTGCGACCGGACGGCAAGACACAGGTGACGATCGAGTACATCGACGGTCGGCCGGTCCGGCTCGACACCGTCGTGGTCAGTTCGCAGCACGCCGAGGACATCGACCTGGAGACCCTGCTGGCGCCCGACATCGCCGAGCACGTTGTCGCCCCCGAGCTGCACGCCCTGGGCCTGGAGTCCGACGACTACCGGCTGCTCGTGAACCCGACCGGCAAGTTCGTCATCGGCGGCCCGATGGGTGACGCCGGGCTGACCGGCCGCAAGATCATCGTGGACACGTACGGCGGGATGGCCCGCCACGGCGGCGGCGCGTTCTCCGGCAAGGACCCCTCGAAGGTGGACCGCTCGGCGGCGTACGCGATGCGTTGGGTCGCCAAGAACGTCGTCGCTGCGGGCCTGGCCCGGATCTGCGAGGCGCAGGTCGCCTACGCGATCGGCAAGGCGGAGCCGGTCGGGTTGTTCGTGGACTGCTTCGGCACCGAGACGGTGCCACTGGATTCGATCAGCAAGGCCGTCACCGAGGTGTTCGACCTGCGCCCGGGCGCCATCATCCGAGACCTCAACCTGCTCCGGCCGATCTACGCCGCCACGTCGGCGTACGGGCACTTCGGCCGCGAGGGCGACGGCTTCACGTGGGAGCTCACCGACCGCGCCGACGCGCTGCGCGCGGCCGCGGGCGCCTAGCCGTCGACCGGTCCTGACGAGCCTCTGCCGGCGGTCCTTGGTGCCTAGCCGCCAACGCGCGCAGCATGCGCCGGCCGAGGACAACCCGGTCGCCCGGCTCGCGGTCGACGTCCCGCTGGCGCACCTGGACCGGCCCTTCGACTACCTGGTGACCGCGGACCTGGCAGGGACCGCCGCGCCCGGAGTGCGGGCGCGGGTGCGGTTCTCCGGTCGGCTCGTGGACGCGTTCGTGCTCGAGCGTCTCCCGGCCAGCGAACACGGCGGACGGCTGGCCTTCCTGGACCGGATCGTGTCCTCCGAGGTGGTGCTCGTCCCCGAGGTCGCCCGACTGGCCCGGGCGGTGGCCGACCACTGGGGTGGCTCGCTGTCGGACGTGCTGCGGCTGGCCGTCCCGCCGCGGCACGCCCGGACCGAGGCCGAATCCGGGACGGCATCGCCCGACGGCGACGAGGCAAGCACAGAGCCGGGAAACGGCCCGGTGCCGTGGTCGCTATACGGCACGGGACGGGCGTACCTCGCGGCTCTTGCCTCCGGGCGAGCACCCCGGGCGGTGTGGACCGCGCTGCCTGGGGAGGACTGGCCGGCGCGGCTGGCCGAGGCGGCCCGGGCGTGCGTCGCCGGCGGGCGGGGGGCGGTGCTGCTCGTCCCCGACCGGCGTGACCTGGTCCGGGTAGACGCCGCGTTGCGTGAGGCGCTGGGCGCGGGGCAGCACGTCACGCTGTCCGCCGACCTCGGGCCGGCCCAGCGGTACCGGAACTGGCTGCGGATCTGCCGGTCGCAGGTCCGGATCGTGGCCGGGACGCGCGCGGCGGCGTACGCACCGGTGGCCGACCTCGGCCTGGTTGCCATCTGGGACGACGGCGACGACCTGTACGCCGAGCCGCGGGCGCCGTACGCGCACGCCCGGGACGTGCTGGTCATGCGGGCGCACTTGAGCGGTGCCGGTGCGTTGCTTGGCGCGTTCGCGCGGTCGGCCGAGGCGGCTCAACTGGTTGCGACGGGATGGGCACGGGACATCAGTGCGCGGGCTGCGGCGGTCCGGGCCCGCGCTCCGGCGGTCCGGGCCATGGCCGATGACGAGGCGCTGGCCCGCGACGAGGCTGCGCGGACGGCGCGGCTGCCGTCGACGGCCTGGCAGGCGGCGGGTACGGCGTTGCGGGCCGGGCAGCCGGTGCTGGTGCAGGTTCCGCGCCGGGGGTACGTGCCGTCGATGGCGTGCGACCGGTGTCGCGCTCCCGCTCGGTGTGCGGTCTGCGGCGGTCCGCTCGGGCAGTCGCGTTCGGGTGCGGGTTCGGGTTCGCAGACCTTGCCGGCCTGTGGCTGGTGCGCTCGCCCGGCCACCGACTGGTCCTGTGCGGTCTGCGGCGAGCGCCGGCTGCGTGCGGTAGTGGTCGGTGCGCGCCGGACCGCTGAGGAGCTGGGTCGGGCGTTTCCCGGCGCTCTGGTGCGGACCTCCGGGCGGGACGCGGTGCTCGACACGGTGCCGGCCGAGGCGTCCCTCGTCGTGTCGACCCCTGGTGCGGAACCGGTCGCCGTAGGAGGTTACGGCGCGGCCCTGTTGTTGGACGGCTGGGCGTTGCTGACCCGGGCAGACCTGCGCGCATCGGAGGAGGCGCTGCGGCGGTGGATGAACGCCGCCGCCCTGGTCCGCCCCGGCGGACCGGTGCTGGTCGGCGCCGAGGCCGGGGTGCCTGCCGTCCAGGCGCTGGTGCGCTGGGCGCCGGCGTGGCTCGCTGAGCGGGAATTGTCCGAACGGGCCGCGTTGGGGTTCCCCCCGGCGTCGCGGTTCGCGGCGATCACCGGCGTACCTGCTGCTGTGGCTGACGTGCTCGCGGCGGCTCGGCTGCCGGCATCGGCCCAGGTGCTCGGCCCGGTGCCGGTCGATGACTCGCTCGAGCGGATGCTGGTTCGGGTGCCGCGAGCCGACGGTGCGGCGCTGGCCCGAGCCCTGCATGAGGCACAGGGGGTGCGCAGCGCGCGCAAGGCCCCCGACCCGGTGAAGGTCCAGCTCGATCCGCACGAGCTGCTCTAGCATCGCCCTCCCGAGATCGACGGCGTCGACGCCTGCCGCCCCCTGTTCGGACGTGGCGATCGGGGCGTGGGTCGGGTCGGAGCCAGCGGTTAGCCTGCCTACGGTTGGTCACGATGGCCTGCCGTGAGGTGTCGAGGGGTGCGACTGTGCTGAGGCCGGGTCGGGTTCGACTGCTGGCGATACTGGTCGCCGGGCTGTTGATGGGCGGCCTGAGCGCCCCGGCAGCGGCAGCTCTCCCGGTCACTGCGACGCAGCCTCTGATCACCTGGGCGGCTAGCGCGGACGTCACCTTCACGAGGGTGACCGGGCAGACCGTCCGGAACGTCGTCACCACGTCGGTGGCAGGGCGCGGCCTGCCGGTGACCGTCCCGGCCGGGGTGGAGGTCCTGAGCGACCGCCTGCCTGGTGTCCTCGCCGCCCGCCAGACGCTGGCCGTGAGCATCTACTTGGACGCCGACGTGGTGCTCGACCAGCCCGGAGTCGAGACCGTGATCTTGCTAGAGGGCAGCAACGACATCAACACCGGCACGACGGCGGCAGAGCTCATCGCGGGCTACCGCGAGCTCATCGCCCGCGCGCACGCCGATGACACCTGCATCCTCGGCGGGACCCTGACACCGAACGAAGGCGGCAACGCCGCTGCCGAGGCCCGGCGACAGGCGGTCAACGACTTCGTCCGGGCCAGCGGTGAGTTCGACGGAATGGTGGATTTCGATGCTGCGGTGCGGGACCGGGCGGCGCCGGCCACCTTCCGCCCGGTCTATGACAGTGGCGACGGGTTGCACCCGAGCGACGCGGGATACCAGGCCATGGGCGACGCGGTGCCGCTCGGCCGGCTCGACTGCGGGCGCTGAGCACCGGTGCCAGGGGAGGTCCGCTGAGAATCGTCTTCGCGGGTACGCCGGAGGTGGCGGTGCCCAGCCTGCGCGCGGTACTCGGCTCGGACCGCCACGAGGTGGCAGCAGTGCTCACCCGGCCGGACGCGCCCACGGGGCGCGGGCGGCGGCTCCAGGCGTCTCCGGTGGCTGCGATCGCCGCCGAGCAGGGACTCGAAGTGCTGCAGCCCGCAAGGGTGGCTGATCCCGGCTTCCTCGCCCGGCTGGGTGAGCTTGCGCCCGACTGCTGCCCGGTCGTCGCCTTCGGCGCACTGATCCCGTCGGTGGCGCTTGCCGTCCCTCGCTACGGCTGGGTCAACCTGCACTTCTCCCTGCTGCCGGCGTGGCGGGGTGCGGCTCCGGTGCAGCACGCGCTGATGGCCGGCGACGACGTCACCGGCGCGACGACATTCCGGCTGGACGAGGGCCTGGACACCGGCCCGGTGTACGGCGTACTGACCCAGCCCATCGGTCTCCGGGACACCGCCGGTGACCTACTGGCTCGCCTGGCCGGCTCGGGTGCGGACCTGCTGCTGGCGACCCTGGACGGGATCGAGGCCGGTCGGCTGGATGCGCGCACGCAGGGCGCGGACGGGGTGACGCACGCGCCGAAGCTGACCGCTGCCGACGCCCGCGTCGACTGGTCGGCACCGGCCACTGCGATCGACCGGAGGATCCGGGGGTGCACACCCGCGCCCGGTGCGTGGACGAGCGTCGACGACGAGCGGCTCAGGTTGGGGCCGGTCCTCCCGCTGCCCACAGTGGCTGGGCTGGGGCCGGGGGAGCTGCGGATCGACGGCGGGGACGTGGTCGTCGGCACCGCGACGCACGGTGTCAGGCTGGGAGACGTGCAGCCGCCCGGTAGACGTTTCATGCCGGCGGCTGCCTGGATCCGGGGGCTGCGAACCCCCCCGGAGCTGGTGCGGTGACAGGGCGTAGGCCGGCGTACCGGCCGGTGTCGACCAGCGACCCGAGGCGGGTCGCCTACGACCTCCTGCGCGCGGTCGCCGAGCGGGACGCGTACGCCAACCTGACCCTGCCGGGGATGTTGCGCGAGCGAGCCCTCGACGAGCGGGACCGGGCGCTCGCGACCGAGCTGGGCTATGGCACCCTGCGCGCTCAGGGCGCTCTCGATGCCATTCTCGCGGCCTGCCTCGACCGTCCGCTGGAGGCGGTCGACGCGACACTGCTGGACGTGCTGCGACTCGGCTCCTATCAGCTGCTGCGCACGCGGATTCCCACGCATGCCGCGGTGAACACGTCGGTGGATCTGGCCCGGACCGTTCTGACGCACGGGCAGGTGAGCGTCGTCAACGCCGTCCTGCGGAAGGTCTCGGCCTGCGACGAGACGGGCTGGCTGGAGCGGGTGGCGCCGACGATGGCCGAGGATCCGGCCGCGCACCTGGGGCAGCGGCACGCGCATCCGCCGTGGATCGTGCGGGCCTACCGCGACGCACTCGGCGGCGACTGGACCGAGACAGCGGCGGCCCTCGCTGCCGATGATGAGCGCCCCCAGGTTCATCTGGTCGCCCGCCCCGGCCGGATCGGCCGCGACGAACTCCTCGCGCTCGGCGGGGGAGCCCCAGGTCCTTGGTCGCCGTACGCCGTCCGGCTCGAGGGCGGTGACCCCGGCGCGCTTGCCCCGGTGCGCGACGCCCGGGCGGGGGTCCAGGACGAAGGCAGCCAGCTCGCCGTCCTCGCGCTGACCGGTGCCTACCTGGACGGCCCTGACCGGAGCTGGCTGGATCTGTGCGCCGGCCCGGGCGGCAAGGCGGCACTGCTCGGGGCGATCGCAGCGGCGCGGGACGCCAGCGTTCTGGCCGTGGAGATCCAGCCGCACCGGGCGAAGCTCGTGGAGCAGACCACCCGCGGGCTGCCCGTGCTCACCGTCCGCGGGGATGGCCGGCACCCACCCGCGTTGGGCGCGGACCGGGTGCTGGTCGACGCCCCCTGCAC
>JACDAB010000114.1 GCA_013695665.1 Geodermatophilaceae bacterium
GCTGATAGACCTCGAAATGGTCGCCTCCGTCGCGCGCGCGGGCGACGCCATCAGCGTCTGCGACAACACCTTCCTTAGCCCCTACTTCCAGCGCCCGCTCGCGTGGGGGATCGACGTGGCGATGCACTCCACCACCAAGTACCTCAATGGCCATTCCGATGTCGTCGGCGGCGCGCTCATCCTCAACGATGAGGCGCTCCACCAGCGGCTCAAATTCCTCCAAAACGCGATGGGCGGCGTACCGGGGCCGATGGACTCCTGGCTTGTCCTACGCGGCACCAAGACCCTGGCCGTGCGCATGGACCGCCACCAACAAAACGCCCTCCAGGTCGCCCGCTGGCTCGAGGAGCACCCCCGCGTCGAACGCGTCCTCTACCCCGGCCTCCCTTCCCACCCGCAGCACAAGCTTGCTATGCGGCAGCAATCCGGCTCCGGCGGCATGATCACCTTATTCCTGCGCGGCGACCTCGAAGATGCGCGCCGCTTCCTCAGCGCCGTCCGCCTCTTCACCCTGGCCGAGAGCCTCGGCGGCGTCGAGAGCCTCATCGAGCACCCCGCCATCATGACCCACGCCAGCGTCCCCCGCGAGCGCCGCGAGGCCATCGGCCTCACCGACACCCTCGTCCGCATCTCCGTCGGCCTCGAACACATCGACGACCTCCTCGCCGACCTGGCCCAGGCGCTGGACGCATGATGACCAACCCCATCCTCACCCACCTGGAAACCCTCATCGCCCAGCGCCGCGACACGCTACCCGAGGGCAGCTACACCACCTACCTCTTCACCGAGGGCCAGGACAAAATCCTCAAAAAGATAGGCGAAGAGGCCGCCGAAACAATCATCGCCAGCAAAAACGGTAGCCGCGACGAACTCATCTACGAGGCGAGCGACCTCATCTACCACCTGCTCGTCCTCCTCGCCCACCACCACATCCCCCTCGCCGCCCTCGAAACCGAACTCGAGCGCCGCCACCTAGATCCTGGGAGCGCGGGCTTGTAGCCCGCTCCGTTGTCGTTGCCTACAAAGAGACGAGAATACCAAATGATCCAACGCGCCCTAATCAGCGTCAGCGACAAAACCGGCCTCATCGAACTCGCCCGTGGCCTTGCCGAACTCGGCATCGAGATCATCTCCACCGGCGGCACCGCCCGTGCCCTCCAACAGGCGGGCATCCCCGTCACCCCCGTCGAACTCGTCACCGGCTACCCCGAGATGCTAGGCGGCCGCGTCAAAACCCTCCACCCCATGATCCACGGTGGCCTCCTCGCCCGGCGCAACGAACCGGACGACGAAAAAGCCCTGCACGCGCACGGCATCATCAAAATAGACCTCCTCGCCGTCAACCTCTACCCCTTCGAGCAGACCGTCGCTTCTGGCGACGTCACCCTCGCCAATGCCATCGAACAGATCGACATCGGTGGCGTCGCCCTCCTCCGCGCTGCCTCCAAGAACTTCCGCGACGTCACCGTGCTCTCCGACCCCGCTGACTACGATGCCACCCTGCGCGACCTGCGCCAACAGGGCCACGTAAGTGACGCCACCCGCGCCGCCCGCGCCGTCAAAGCCTTCCAAACCACCGCCCGCTACGACGCCGCCATCGCCGCCTTCCTCGGCGCCGCCACCGACCCCACCCCCGAATTCCCCCAGCGCCTGGCGCTCACCGCCACCCGCGCCGAAACCTTGCGCTACGGCGAAAACCCGCACCAGCGCGCCGCCCTCTACCAAACACAAGGAACCGGCGGCCTCGCCCACGCCGAGCAACTGCATGGCAAAGCCATGAGCTACACCAACTGGCTCGACGCCGACGGCGCCTGGGCCGGCGCCCAGCACTTCGACGCGCCCACCCTCGTCATTGTCAAACACGCCTCCCCCTGCGGCATCGCCACCGCCGCCTCGCTCCTCGACGTTTGGCGCGGCGCCCTCGCCAGCGACCCCGTCAGCGCCTTCGGCGGTGTTGTCGCCCTGAACCGCGCCGTAGACCTCGCGCTCGCCACCGCCCTCAACGACATCTTCACCGAACTTATCCTCGCCCCCGCCTTTGACGCCGACGCGCTGGACCTGCTTCGCCACAAAAAGGACCGCCGCCTCCTCCGCGTCCCCCCCGAC
>JACDAB010000144.1 GCA_013695665.1 Geodermatophilaceae bacterium
CGGGCAAAGCGCTCAGCCACCACCTCCTTAACGGTGCTCTGTAGGCGTAAGTCGGCCTCCTCACGCAGCCACTGCTCGGCGAGTTGATTGAGATGCGCCCAACTGTCGAAAGAGCGGTAGCGCACAAAGAAGTGCTGCTTGATGTAGCCCACCATCCGTTCATCTTTGCCCTTGGTGCGCGCGCGATAGGGACGGCAGGCGCGCGGTGTGAAGCCGTAGTGCAGCGCCAGGTCCACAAAGCGCGCGTTGAAGCGCACCTGTCCGCGCCCGCTATGTTCCAGGACAGCCGCTTTCTGGTTGTCAACAAGCACTTCTTCGGGTACGCCCCCGAAGTACTCCAGGCTGCGGATCAGCCCCTCATAGGTGTGTTCCGCATCCTGGCTGTCGCTACACCAGAAGTGAAAGCGCCGTGAGTAGGCCAACTCATTCACGATGAAGGTACTGTCAGGTTAATCGCGAGGCTTGCCCAAATGCGAGCTGTGATGGTATGCTCGGTGCATGAACTCGAACTCATCTGCGGCTGTCTCCTACAAACACCATCGTTTCCCAGCTGAGATCATCAGCCACTGTGTCTGGCTCTATTTTCGCTTCGCCCTCAGCTACCGAGATGTGGAAGAAATGATGGCAGCGCGCGGAATTGAGGTGACGTACGAGACGATCCGCCAATGGTGTCAGAAGTTTGGGCAGAGTTACGCAAACCAACTGCGTCGTCGCCGACCACAACCGGGCGACAAGTGGCAGCTTGATGAGGTCTTGCTCAGGATCAACGGCCAACGCCGTATCTCTGGCGGGCGGTCGATCAGGAGGGGAACGTGCTGGACATTCTGGTCCAACCGCGCCGCAACAAGCGGGCGGCCAAACGCTTCTTCCGCAAGTTGCTCAAGGGCTTGCAGTACACGCCACGGGTGATCATCACCGACAAACTCGGCAGCTATGGAGTCGCGAAGAAGGAAATCCTCCCAGGCGTGGAGCATCGCCAACATAAGGGTCTCAACAACCGGGCCGAGAACTCGCACCAGCCGACGCGACAGCGTGAACGGCTGATGCGGCGCTTCAAGTCAGCCGGCCACGCGCAACGTTTTCTGGCCGCATTTGGACCGATCTACCAGCATACCCGTCCGAGACGCCAAGCGCTCACGGCAGAGGCGTATCGCCAGGAGCGTCAACGGCGATTTGCCGTTTGGAACGAGGTGACGGGACGCTCAACCGCAGCCTAACACGGGTAGAGACCACTGCGCCTGGCTGCGGAAAGCGCCTCCTGCCTGTGCTTTTCTTCAGAACATCCACTTCACCCAACTTAAGTTGACAGTGCCCTTCCTACTACCGGGCTTGTACCGCTTTGCGCGTGCGGTTCGTCAGGTGTATTCTAATAGTCATGAGAGGAGTCTCCTTTTCTTGGTTTGGCTTTGACACCACCGAGCATGAGGCTCTTCTCTTTTTTTGTCTACTTCCTGACTTCGCACGAATCTTTTTCTGAACGTCTATAGCTGATGAGCGGGGGACACCTTGCTCAACCTTCAGGGGAGATTCTAGCTCGGCGATCTGTGGACATCCTGCTCCGTTCTTGACACTCCGCTACGTGTTCATGGTGGGAAGCCTCACAGCGCGCGACGCGGTGGCTTCACCATACGCTACTGCCATATTGCATGAAGCGCTTATAGCACGGAGGTCCGATGCAATCCATTGTCGATCAAGCCGTCACCCCGCTCCTGGGCGGGCCTTCCGGCGTTGTGGTTGGTCTGCTCCATGAGGGAAAAGAGTATATCTGGGGCTATGGGCACCCGAAAGTACCCGACGGAACCACGCTCTATGAAATCGGCTCCCTCACCAAAGTGTTGACGGGTCTCCTGCTTGCGACCCTGGTTACACAAGGCAAGCTCTCCCTGGATGAGCCAGCAGGGACATACTTGCCGGAGGTTCCGACATTTCCCTCGTCTATCACGCTGCGCCAGCTCGCCACCCATACCGCCGGGCTGCCGCGCATTCCCGGCAACATTTGGCGCTCGCTGCTGAAAGACACAATGAATCCCTTTGCCCACTACAGCCAGGACGATCTCCTGGCTGAACTGAAGGGCTTCACCCCTGCAAAACTCGCCGGGCGTGCCGGGCAAATTAGCTATTCCAATCTTGGGATGGGACTGCTGGGCCAACTCCTCGCACGACACCTGGGTATATCCTATGAGAGCGCGGGGAAGCAGCACATCTGCGAGCCGCTTGGCATGAGGGATACCACGATGACCCAGCCCGCGCAGGCACGCTATGCGCTACCCCTCAGCTCCAAGGGAAAGCCCCTACCCCCCTTCCGTATGCCAACTCTCGAGGGGGCGGGGGCTTTTGTCTCCACCGCGCACGACATGTTACGTTTCCTACGAGCCTATCTCAACCCGGATCAGGCGATGACCTTGACGCTCAGCCTCCAGTCTCGGACAATGGCCGCACCCACACGAGTTGAACGGATCATCGGGTGGCTTGCCAGCAGAAACGCCAAAGTCCTCTATGAGCCTGTCTTTGAGGGGATTGGCCTCGGCTGGATCGCATTTACATTACCGCAACGGTCGGTACGCCTATGGATGCACACCGGCGGCACCTCCGGCAGCCGCAGCATCGCCCTGTTCATCCCTGAGTACCACCAGGGGTTAGTTGTCTTTCACAATCGCGGGGCCAGCGAGATGGATTTATTCACCGGCAAACCCACAGTCGAACACGTTGCCTTTGCTGTACTGGAGCACCTTGTCCACCAACGACCCACCCCCTCGTATATTGCAGGCGGGTGAAGAGCACGCCGGCGTCATGGTCCCGGATGGTGAAGAGCACCGAAAATTTATTCGGGCTTGTCGCGCTTACGGTGGCACTGGCGGGGGCCTCCGGTCATGGTTGGCTGCCGT
>JACDAB010000169.1 GCA_013695665.1 Geodermatophilaceae bacterium
AGCCTCCGCCGCGCGCCGCGTGGATCCCACGCTGGAGATCGTGGTGCTCGAGGCGAACGGCTACGCGGCCTATGGCATGTGCGGCCTGCCCTACTACATCGGGGGCGTCGTCCCGGACGCCGAGAACCTGCTCGCCTACCCCCCGGAGACGTTCCGCGCGGACCGCGGCCTCGACCTGCGACTGCACACGCGCGCGGTGTCGATCGACCCGGCCCGGCATCAGGTGGAGACCGGCCAGGGCGAGCCGATCGGGTACGACGTGCTCGTGGTGGCAGCCGGTGCCCAGCCGACCCGGCCGCCGATCCCCGGCGTCGACCACGACCGGGTCTTCACCGTCCGGGCGCTGGAGGACTCGATCCGGCTCCGCGCCATGATCGACAACGGAGGCGTCCGCCGCGCGCTCGTCGTCGGCGCCGGCTACATCGGGCTGGAGACTGCCGAGGCCCTCGCCGCCCAGGACATCGAGGTCGAGGTTGTCGAGGCACTCCCCCAGGTCACCATGGGCGTGGACGGGCCGATCGGGGAGCTGCTGGAGGCCGAGCTGCGCGCGCACGTCGCCGTACGCCTGGACACCGCCGTTACCGCGCTCGAGTCGCGCGGCGACGCCCTGAGCGTCCGGCTGTCCGACGGCGACATGATCGACGTGGACGCCGTCGTCCTGGCGACCGGGGTACGACCGGACAGCCGCCTGCTCACCGCCGCCGGAGCCGACCACCTGCCGGGTGGCGCGCTGCTGGTCGACGACCAGATGCACACGTCGATCGCCGGGGTGTTCGCGGCCGGTGACTGCGTGGCCCACCACCACCGGGTGCTCGACGCGCCGGCCTGGATCCCGCTCGGCCCGGCGGCGAACAAGACCGGCCGGGTGGCCGGGACGGTGGCAGCCGGCGGGAACGCCTGCTTCGGCGGCATCGTCGGCACCGCGGTGGTCAAGGTGTTCGACCTCGAGGTCGCCCGCACCGGCCTGAGCGCGGCGGAGGCCGGCCCGGACGCGCTGACCTGCGACGTGGTGCACCGCTCCCGGGCCAAGTACTACCCCGACGGTCATCCGATCCACGTGCGGCTGGTGTTCGAGTCGAACGGCCGGTTGCTGGGCGGTCAGCTCGCCGGGAGGGACGGGGTGGCCAAACGCATCGACGTCCTCGCGACCGCGCTGTACGCCGGGCTGCGCATCTGCGACCTCACCGAACTCGACCTGAGCTACGCACCACCGTTCGCGCCGGTGTACGACCCCATGCTGATCGCCGCGCAGCGCGCCATGCTGAACCTGCCCGCCGTCGTGTCCTGAGGAGTCGCCATGGGTTTCCAACCGCAGCGCGACAAGGTGGTCGGCCTTGCCGCAGCCATCGCCGACATCGCCGACGGCGCGATGATCGCCCTCGGCGGCGGGCTGTCCGCCCGGCTTCCCATGGCATCGGTCCGTGAGCTGATCCGGCAGGGCACCCGCGATCTGCATCTCGTCGGGTCCGCGCACAGCATCGACGTCGACCTGCTGGTCGCGGCCGGGGCGGTGCGCCGCTGCGAGGAGAGCTACGTGGGTTTCGAGCAGGATCTCGGTCTGGCGCCGGCGTACCGGCGGGCCGCCGAGACCGCCACGATCGAGGTGGCGGAGAGCTGCTGCGTCACGATGCTGGCCCAGCTACGCGCCACCGAGATGGGGCTGCCCTTCCTACCTGTGCGCGGCGTTCGCGGCTCCGACATCGTGCGCCTTCATCCGGAGTACGGCGAGGTCACCTGCCCCTTCACCGGTGAGGTGCTCGTTGCCGTACCGGCTCTCAAGCCCGATGTGGCACTGCTGCACGCGCCACTGGGCGACCGCTACGGCAACCTGCACCTCGAGCAGCCCTACGTGCTCGACGAGCGGTTCGCCTCGGCCTCGGCGCGGGTGGTCGCCACCGTCGAACGGCTCGTGACCACCGAAGAGATTGCCGCCGCAGGAGTGACGATTCCCGCGCACCTGGTCGCGGCAGTGGTGGAGGCGCCGTTCGGTGCCCACCCGGCGTCGTGCTACCCCGACTATGCCTACGACCGCCAGCACCTCGCGCAGTACACCCGCGCCGCGCAGGTCGGCGGCGACGAGCTCGACGGCTACCTCAAGACCTATGTGTACGGCGTCGCGGACGAGCGCGGCTACCAGGACACCGTCGGCGACGAGCGACTGTCAGCGCTCGGACGGTGGTCACAGTCCACAGCGGACTGGAAGGGGCTGTTCCGGTGAGCACCTTCAGCCTCGATGAGTGGTTCGTCGTGCTGCTCTCGCGCACCATCCGACCGGCCGAGACGGTGTTCCACGGGTTCGGGAGCCCCTGCGCGCAGGTCGCCATGCACGTCGCCCGGCGTACCCACGCTCGCGACATGACCCTCATCGAGGGCGCCATGTATGCGGTGAACCCGGATCCGCCGTTCATCCCCCCGACGAGCAATGACGCGAGCCTCAAGCGGGGCGCGGCGTACAGCATGCGCTTCGACGAGTTCTTCGATGCCGCGATCCGGGGTGACGTCGACCGGATGTTCCTGTCCGGCGGGCAGATCGACGCCCACGGCAATACGAACGTGACCGGGATGGGGCCCTCGCAGCCCGGCTTCAAGGTGAAGCTCGGCGGCGGGGGCGGCGGCTGCAACCTGGCGGCGACCGTCCGCCACCTGTCGTTGTGGAGCAGTCGCCACCGGTCGGGTCGGGCACTCGTCGAGAACTGTGACTTCATCACCGACATGGGGCACCGCACGCCCGCCGGGGACCGGACCGAGTTCGGCTTCACCGGCGGTGGTCCACAGTGGATGGTCACCGAGCTCGGCGTCTTCGACTTCCCCGAGGGGCATGCCCGGTTGACCCACCGCTTTCCTGACGTCTCGGTGGAGGAGATCCGGGCGGCCACCGGCTTCGAGCTGCGGGTCGCCGGTGATCTGCGCACGGTGGCGCCCCCGTCCAGCGCCGAACTGTCGGCGCTCCGAGCGGTGGACTCCCTCGGCGTACGGCGCAGCGAGTTCGCCCCCGCCGAGCTGGAGCGAGTCTTCGATCACGACCCGGCCATGGGCTGCGCCTGTTGACGGCGGGACTGGAGGCCGTGTTCAACCCACGGCGGATCGCCCTAGTGGGGGCGTCGGACCGGCCGGGCACCATGGGGCGGCTGCTCTGGGACAACCTGCGCGACTTCCCCGGCGACGTGGTCCCGGTCGGCCGATCGGCCAGCATCGACGGCACCCCGGCGTACGCCGATCTGACCGACGTTCCGGGCGACATCGACCTCGCCGTCATCGGCGTGCCGGCCGAGCGGGCGGTGGCGGCGCTCCGGTCGGCAGCGGCCAAGCACGTCCGTGCCGCAGTCGTCCTGACCGCCGGCTTCGCCGAGGTCGGCTCTGACGGCGCACGGCTGCAGGCAGAACTCGTTGCCGCGGCCCGGGAAGGAGGGGTCCGCCTGGTCGGGCCGAACTGCTTCGGCATACAGAACTGCGACCTGCCGCTGAACGCATCCATCGCACCGGGAGCACCGCCGGGCGCCGATGCCGGCGGGATCAGCCTGGTGACCCAGTCGGGTTCCTACGGCATGGCTGTGCACGCCCTCGGCCTGGATGAATCGATGCACTTCGCCAAGGTGTACGCCGCCGGCAACAAGGCGGAGATCTCCGATGCCGAGACGCTGGCCTACCTGCGCGAGGACGCGGCAACCCGGGTGATCTGCCTGCTGCTGGAGTCGATCACCGACCCGCGGGCGTTCTTCACCGAGGCGTGCCGGACGACCGCAGTGAAGCCGGTCATCGCCGCGGTCACCGGGCGCAGCGACGCAGGCAAACGGGCAGCCGTCTCGCACACCGCGGCGCTGGCCTCGAACACCGCGATCCGCGATGCCGCGCTGGCACAGGCGGGGGTGGTGCGGACATCGTCGGGCCTGGCCATGCTCGATGCGGCCAAGCTCCTGGCCGCGCAGCCGCTCCCGGCCGGGAACCGGGTCGGCATCGTCACGAACTCCGGCGGTCTGGGTGTCGAGCTGACCGACCTGCTCGATCTCGAGGGTCTCGGGGTGCCTGAGCTGACCCCTGGACTCCAGGAGGAACTCCGCCGGCTGCTCCCGTCCTACGGCAGTCCGCGCAATCCCGTGGACATGACGCCGATCTGGTCCCGGTACGCCGAGCTGTACCCGGCGTTGGTCGACGTGCTGGCCCGGTCAGGTGAGGTCGACATCGTGATCCCGATCCTGCTCGCCCGGGCCGGCTCGGACGAGGTGGTCGAGGGACTGGCTGCTGCCGTCGCCACGTTGCGCGCCGACGGTAACGCCGTACCCGTCTACGGCTGCTGGGTGGCCGAGCGGTCCCGCCAGGAGCACGCCGATG
>JACDAB010000197.1 GCA_013695665.1 Geodermatophilaceae bacterium
TCGGTGTCAAGATCGCGCGCGACGGCGGCCGGGTGGTGAATGTGAGTGTCGAGTTCGAGGACGTACGGCGGGCCGCCGCCGAACTCGACCTCCCGCTGAAAGAGGTGCTCCGTGCGGCCACCGCCGCCGCGCACCGCGCCCATCCGTCGGGCTCGCGCTAGCCCGGGCCGTTGCCGTTGCTACGCCCCGCAGTCGGTGGCACACTCCGCGCCAGCGCAGCGCAGAACTGAACCGGACGTCCGAGCGCGGCCGCCGGGTGAACCGACGACATGGGTGCTCGTGGACTCTGACGGCGCGGATTCGGACGACATTGCCGGCCTGCTCGCCGGTCTACGGGCGGCCGGACCGCAGTCAGCCTCCACCGGCTCGGCTCGGCTCGGCCCGGTCCTGGTCCGGGTGGGTGAGGAACTGCTCCCGCTCGATGCAGAGGGAGCTTTGCTCGCGGACAGCACGGACAGCACGGACAGCACGGACAGCACGGACCGCCGGCAGCTGTCCTTTCGGCTCGGGACCGCTTTCCCGCGTCACCCGGCCCACACTGGCTGGAGGACGGCCAGACTGCCGTGCTAGCCCTCTGCGATTGATCTGGAGATGCGATGCAGCGACCGATCGGTTTCTGGCTCAAGCTGGTGGACAGACTCATCGACGAGGGCTTCGACGCCCTGCTCCGAGACCGGCAGCTGAACCGTCGGCATTGGCAGGTTCTCAATGAGCTCTCCAAGCAGCCTGCGACGGTGGCCGACCTCGACCGCCGGCTCGCGCCGTTCCTCGGCGCCGGAGAGCCGACTACCCGTCCCGTTCTCGATGACCTGGCATCCCGTAGCTGGCTCGCGTGGACGGTCGGCGACCGCGCCGCAGTCACCCCGCAGGGAGTTGACGCGCATGCAGGTCTCCACCCGGCGGCGGCGGCACATCGCGATCGCGTTGCCGCCGGGATCAGCGGCGAGGAGTACGCGGCGACGCTGGACGTGCTGCGCCGGATGGCGGAGAACCTCGGCTGGGTCGATCACCCGCGGCGCCCTGACTGAGCCGGACGGTCAGGTCCAGTCGATCCGGTCGAAGTCCGCGCGCAGCCGGCGCCCGCGGGCAGGGTTGAGCGCCTCGACCCAGGCGATCCGGCCTAGCAGGTGCGAGCGGAAGTCGCGGTGCCCGCCGCGGTTCTGCCCCTGCGCCCCGGTTCGCGCGGCGTTGTGCAGGATCGCGCGCAACCGGTCGTAGTCCGCCCGGGCGGCGTTCGCCCGCTCATTGACCACGATGCCGGTCACGGTCTGCCGCCCGGCCCGCGGCTGTACCCGCGTCTTGCCCTCGTTGAGCCGGAAGCCCTCGTCGCTGACGATCCGCCGGACGCCGCCGACGATCCGTGCGGTCTGCCGCGCCACCTCCGGTCCGCCGGACAGCGACAGGTCGTCGGCGTACCTCGTGTACGTCGCGCCGACAGCGGCTGCCAGGCCCGCGAGGCGGCAGTCCAGCCGGTACGCCGACAGGTTCGCCAACTGCGGTGACGTCGGTGCGCCCTGCGGCAGATGTGGTGTGGTCAATGCCCGCCTCAGCGCGTAGCGATCATCGACTGGTCCACCCGGCGGCATGGTACCGAGCACCGCGATCGGGGTCGCGGTCGTGCAGAGACCGGTGACGATGTGCGCCACCGCCTCGGGATAGCCGGCCACGCGCAGGATGCCGTAGATCCGATGGGCGGATACCGACCCGAAGAATCCGGCGAGATCCAGGCCGATCACCACGTCGGTGCCGACGTGCGGGGCTGCACCGGTGCGAGCACTGCGACCTGCGACAAAGCCGTGCGCGGCGGCGTGCGCCGGCACCAGTCCGACGATGCGGTCGAGCAGCATTCGCTGGGCCCGGCGCAGCCGTGGTTTGAGTACCTCGAGCAATCGCGGCGCCCGCCCGGGCCGGTCCAGCCAGCGGTAGCGGTAAAGCTGCAGGGCCGGCACCCGGTTCCGGCGCTGCATCCCGGCGGGGTCGGCGTACCAGCCCAGATGTCCCATGCTGAGATCGAGCAGACCAGCGAGATCGGCGAGATCGTCCACGGTGGCCACCGGCCACCGGCTGCCCGCCATCCGCGTCGGCTCAGCAAGAATCCGGACCACCCGAAGCGGTGGGCCCTCGTGCCGCCGGGCGGCGCTCACCGCGGTCTGGAAGCTGTCCGCGGCCAGGATGACTGTCGCCAGTTCGCGGGGTCTGTCGACCGGCGGGTCCCGGTAATGCGACAGGACTCCGACAGCCACCCGGCGCAGCCAACGTGGGTGGCCACCGAGCGCCGCGCCGCCCCGCTCGACCAGCCCGGGCTCGGTCCTGTCCCCGGCCAGGAATGCACCGGCGAGCGCGGACGCCACGGCCCGCTCGCCCTGGCCGGTCACGCCACGCCGACCACCTTCGCCGCGCCCGAAGGCGTGAGCGCTTGGCCGGTCGAAGCTACGGGCTTCCATGGTGGTGCGGTGGCGCCGGGCGACCTGTCTGGTCGTGCGGGCGCATAGCTGCTTGGCGTGCAGCGGCGCGCCTGCGGTGCCGTGGTGAGGTCGTGACGCGGCCCCCGGGGTAGCCCCGGAGCTGCCAGTCCGCCGAAGCGGCCGGGCGTTTCTCGCCTACGGCGCCACCGCACCCAGCGACACTAGCGACCCACTGCCAACCGGAGCTGGACGGTCGCGATCCCATGCCCGCAGGGCGAGGTGCAGTCGCCCGTCGTGGACCGGAGCGTCTGACCGGGCGGAGGTTACGCCAGCCGCGCAGAACACCGGAAAAGGTGCCCCGGCCACTCCGGGCGGTCAGCCGGTACGACGGAACAGCAGGCAGCGCTCCATGCCGATCGGTGTATGGCAGCGACCGAAGTCAAGCATGGCCATGCCTCGCGACTGTGCCCAGTCGAGGAGGGCGGCACGGTCGACCGCCCGGTGCCGCGGCGCGCGTTTCATCGCCCAGGACCACAGCAGCGGCGGCGAGATGTTCACCGTGCAGACCACACCGATCCGGGCGACCCGCGCGAATTCATCGAGAACGCCGTACCGCACGCTCCGAGGAAGGTGCTTGACGAGCGCGAAGGAGAACACCAGGTCGACGCCGCCGTCCCGGAACGGCAGATTCTCGGCCTCTCCGCAGACATTGGGGACCCCGCCGGCGTGTGTGCGCGCCTCGGCCAGCATCGCGGGGGAGATGTCCACCCCGACTACTCGGTGACCCCGGTCAGCCAGCGTTCCGCGCCAGCGGCCGATGCCCGTCGGGCAGTCGAGCACGACGAGGTTCCGGGGAAGGGCGGCCAGTGCCGCCCCGACGGCTGCATGCTCGCGGCGCAGCTTGTAAGCACCGAGTGGACCGCTGAAGCGGTTGCGTTCGTAGTGGGCCACGTCGGCCGGGTCGAGATAGGAGGTCCTAGCTCGATACACGTCTCTCCGCGTGGGTGCGGTAGGCAGAGCCGATCCGGGACAGCGCGACGGCGTCGAGGGAGAGTTCGGCCATGATGTGTTCGCGAGCCAGCTCGGCGGTACCTCGCCTGCCTGTGCTGTCCGTGAGGGCCGCTCGAAGCGCCGACTCGAGGCCAGGCTGCGAATCCCCCGGGAAGAGATATCCACGACCGTCCCGGAGGAGTTCCGGGATGATGCCCACCGCGCTGCCGATGCAGATCAGACCGCAGGACATGGCTTCGAACAGGGCCCGACCGTCGTGTTCTTCGTGGTCGGGCGTGGCTCGGCTGGGCATGACGAATATGGCGCTTCCCGCCAGGAAATCGGGGATGGTCGAATTGGGACGTGCCTCGTGCAGCGTCACCCAGTCGTTGTCCAGGACCAACTGCAGGACGGCAGGGTCGGCTTCACCGATTGGCCCCAGCAGCTCCAACCGGATGTCCCGCTCCCCTTCCGCGCGGACGGCGCACACCGCGCGGATCAGCAGGTCGACACCCTTGGACACGGTCAACTTGCCGACGTAGGCCACCGAGTCCGCCGCGGGCGCACGCGCCGTGGGCGCGAACGTCCGGGTATCGAGGCCACGATGAGGGACGACACTCACCCGGTGGTGGGGGATGTCAAGGCGTCCGGTGAGAAGGTCGCGGGTCATCTCACTGGAGGCCATGATGTGGGTATCGCGCCGAATCAGGCTGACGATGGCCCACCGCTTGTATGCCGCAAGTAGCCGGGGGTACGGACGGAACGTGTTCTTCTTGACGCTGAACACCAGGCAGGCGTCGGGACAGTAGAGCCTGGTGTAGAGCCGGACCTGCATGGCGATGATGGACCACGGCTGATACTCGACGATGACCACGTGCGGGGAGATCGTGCGCAGGCCCATGTCGGCGGACAGCAGCAGGTATCTGTCCGACGGCTTGAAGGTCAACGCGGGGAAGTCGCGAACGCGGTAGTTCATCGGCGTCCCCGGGGCCGCTGACGCGGACCGGAAGCCGAGAGTCCGGTGCCGGTGCGCGGTGATCCAGGTCAGCTGGCACAGCTGGCCCTGTGACTCCAGGTTCTTGGCGAACTCCGGTTCCAGATACGCATGGCTGACGACCGCGCACCGGAGCTGCCCGATGTCAGCGGGTACCTCGCGGAATCGCACGCGCTCCGAACGACGGAACAGGATGTGCCAGGTGACCGAGGCCAGAATGCTCGTCGCCGCCTGGGCGATCAGCACGCTCTGCAGGCTCTGGGCGAGGACAGCGATGAGGCAGGTGATCAGCAGTCCCACCCCGCTGATCCACGCCCTGGCGCGCAGGGTCAGGTCCGCCAGGCGCATCGCGCGGAGCGCGAGGTAGGGCGCTATCGCGGTGCACTGGCTGATCTTGAAGAGGCCGACGAGGGCGATCAGGGGGACGACACCCACCCACGCCTCGCCGAACACCGATGTGCCGGCGGTATCCGGCAGGACCAGGAGGACCAGGGTCCACGCCGCACCGCCCGCGCCCAGCACCCAGGTCCCGTGCTGGACGGGACGGCGCATGGACTCCCGCTTCACTGCCTTGGCGCTGAGGTCGACGAGCGCGACGACGCGGTAGGCGGACACCGCCACGTGGATGGGGTTGAAGATGGCCTGTGCGAGGCGGAGATATCCCGCAGCTGCCAGACCGATGACACCGCCACAGACGTACAGCACGATCTGCGACTGGCCGCGGGCGACGAAGCTCTCCGCCAGGAACCGCCAGCCCAGGTCCCTGCTCCCCCGGAGCCACTCCCTGGCCGCACCGATACGGGGGAGTCGGCCCAGGTGCAGGCTGCCGAGGATGCCGGCCAGGCAACCGGACAGCGCCCATACAGCGACCAGCCCGGTGACCGTCGGCTGGTGCGCGACGGACAGCCAGATGCTCCCGGCAACTGCCAGGACCGCCCAGATCGTGTCGCTGGTAAAGGCGATGCCCGGACGCTTGAGCCCGAAGGAGACGTAGCGGCCGGCGTCTTGTAGCAGCAGGCCGGGCAGGCACAGGGCGAGCACGGCAAGCGCTACATTGCCCAGCCCGAGGTAGGCCACGGCGGCGACCGGAAGGCCGATGGTGATGCCCAGCAGGAGGGCGGTTCCCAACGCCCCGGCTGCCCGCGTCGGATCGGGCGAGGGGCCTTCGTCGCTGCTGAGCACCACGTAGGGCTCGCCCACGAGCATCTGACCGATCACGCACGCGGTCTGGTGCAACGTCATGATGAGGACGAACGCGCCAAGCTGCTCCGCCGAGACCGACCGGGCCACGATCAGGAGCAGGACGATATTGGACAGGCTGGACACGACCTGATCGCCTAAGGTAAGCAGTCGACGCCGGGATGTAGCGGAGGGGGTCGCCCGCATCCTGACTCCGGTTTCCTCAGCATGCGCGGACCAACCGCTTACACGTTTTCATCCCCGACTGTCACCGACATGACACTCGTCCGAGGCAATACTGGGCAGCCCGGAGTGCGAAGTCAATCCTGGCGCGACCCGCCGTACGTCGCGGGAGAGGTCGCTGGTCTACCCACTCCCGGTGCGTGCGGGTAGGACGGTTCCCACGACCTCGCCGAAGCCGATCCGGGTGCCGTCGAGGCCAGGTGCTGACGCGCGCAGGACCACGCTGTCGCCGTCCTCCAGGAACGTCCGCAGCACGCCGGCGCCCAGTTCTACCGGCTGCGTCCCGCCCCAGGACAACTCGAGGAAAGATCCGAACTGATCCCTGGCCGGTCCGGACACGGTCCCCGACGCGTACAGGTCCCCGGTCCGCAGCGATGCCCCGTTGACACTCAGGTGGGCCAACTGCTGCCCGGCAGTCCAGTACATCGAGGCGAAGGGCGGCCGGCTGACCACCGTGCCGTTCCACGCCACCTCGAGGACGAGGTCCAGCGACCAGGGGTCGGCGTCGGCGAGGTAGTCCAGCGGCACCGGATCCTGAACCGGCCCCGCGACCCGCGCGCCAGCCAGCGCCGCCAGCGGCACAACCCAGGGGGAGATCGACGTGGCGAAGGACTTGCCGAGGAACGGCCCCAGCGGGACGTACTCCCAGGCCTGGATGTCGCGGGCCGACCAGTCGTTGACCAGGACCACACCGAAGACGTGATCGGCGAAGCCCGCGGTGGACACGCGTTCGCCGAGCGACGAGGGGACGCCGACGACGAATCCGACCTCGGCCTCGATGTCCAGCCGTTGGGACGGGCCGTACGTCGGTGCCGCATCGACCGCCGCCTTTCGCTGTCCACAGGGGCGCACGATGTCCGTCCCGGACACCACCACCGTGCCCGCCCGGCCGTGGTATCCGATCGGCAGATGCGACCAGTTGGGAGGCAACGCTGCAGCGTCGGGCCGGAAGATCTTTCCGACGTTGGTGGCGTGCTCCTTGGATGAGTAGAAGTCCACGTAGTCGGCGACGTCGAAGGGCAGGCACATGCTGACCGCGTCCTGGCGAACGAGCAGCGGCTCGACCCTGCCGCGGCGCGACTCGTCGGTGAGCATCTCGATGACATCGGCGCGCACCCGGAGCCACTGCGCCCGGCCCGAGGCCATGAAGTCGTTCAGCGTCGCCGTACGCAGGGCCTTTGTCGGCCCGTCCAGCAGGCCGCGCTCGGCGACGCCGGCAAGGTCCAGGATGTGCTCGCCGATCGCGACTCCGATCCGGCGGCCGTTCGTTCCCCGGAACACGCCGTACGGCAGGTTTGTGATCGGGAAGTCCGAGCCCTCGGGGACCGGAACCCAGGTCTGTGGACTCATCCGAGCAGGCCCAGCCGGGTCAGGTCGGCGACCGGTTCGAGGATGCTGCACGAACCGAACCCGACGAAATTCGCCCGGGTCCGCCGTGCGTCGTGATCGGTCACCTGCCCGAATGTCGCCACGAGCCGGGAGCCGTCCCGTTCCGCGAGCAGCGCCTCCACCGCTTCGGTCCCCTCCCCGAGAACCGCAGCATGCGTGGCCAGGGCGATGTTCAGGAAGCCGTGCTGCTCGAAGGAACTGGCGGAGTCCCGATGCCGTAGGGCGTTGTGCAGTCCGGCGGTGCACTTGAAGGGCACGTCGCGCGTGACGCAGGCCAGGATGAAGGCGGCTAGTTCGGCCTCGCTGGGGAAGGCCGCAGCGCTCGCGCCGCCAGTGCGAAGTTTGGCACCGCGGCCGGCCGCCGCGATGGCGTCCAGGCCACCGGTCCAGCCAGGGGAGCGGGGCACCTCGACGAAGGCCAGGATCGGCGGCAACGGCTCCAGCGCCCGCTCCACGGCCTCCATCAGGTCCAACTCCTGCACCGGGGCGACCTCGACCGCCTCGATGTCGATGCGGTCGTCGGCGAGCCCGAGAACGAGGGCCTCGTCCAGCCCGGTTGGCCCGGTGTCCGCGATCAGTGACAGTTCGATCGACGTTTCGGCAGGCAGTGTGGCGATCAGCTCGGGCAGCCGGGACGCGGGGCAGAGGAAGCGCCCGACGATGTCTGCGTAGTGGGCCGACCTGTGGTGCGGGTGCGCGGCCAACGCGTCCGGCATGCTCGCGCACCCGGGGGGGAACAGCGCCGCGTCGTCGACCAGCGCGGTGAAGAGCGGATGCCCGGTTGACATGCTTCGGACGCTAGCGCACGGTCGGTCTGCGGCCGCCGTGCATGTCCCCTACCGGATCGGCGACAATGGCCGGGTCGGCGTCGAAGCCGCCGGGATGGGAGCGAGACCGTGCCGCATTACCGCCGCGTCGGCGAGGTGCCCCACAAGCGGCATACGGCCTTCCGCAAGCCCGACGGAGGCTTGTACGCCGAGGAGCTCATGGGCATCGAGGGCTTCTCCAGCGACTCGGCGTTGCTGTACCACGACGGATTGCCCACCGCGATCGTCGACAGCCGGGTGTATGACGAGCCGGCGCTCGCCCACCGACCCAACCATCCGTTGCTGCCCCGACACTACAAGACGCACAAGCTCGACGCCGGCGGCGCGGACGCCGTCACCGGTCGACAGCAGCTGATGGTGAACGGTGACGTGCGGATCGGCTACGTGGCTGCCGACCGACCCTCGCCGCTGTACCGCAATGCCACCGGCGACGAGTGCCTGTACGTCGAGAGCGGCTCGGCCCGGGTCGAGACGGTGTTCGGCGCGCTCGATATCGGCAGCGGCGACTACCTGATCGTCCCCACGTCCACGACGTACACCGTGGTCCCCACCGGCGACGAGCCGGTGCGGATGCTGACGATCGAGGCGTTCGGTCACATCGGCCCACCGCGTCGCTACCTGTCGGCCAAGGGTCAGTTCCTCGAGCATTCGCCGTACTGCGAAAGGGATCTGCGCGGTCCGGCGGAGCCACACGTCGTCGAGGGCGAGGACGTGCCCGTGCTGGTTCGGCACCGGCAGGGAGTCAGTGAGCTGACGTACGCCCGGCATCCGTTCGATGTCGTCGGGTGGGACGGCTGCCTGTACCCGTACGTGTTCAATGTCGCCGACTTCGAGCCGATCACCGGCCGCGTTCACCAGCCGCCGACCGTGCATCAGACGTTCGAGGGGCCCCGCTTCGTGATCTGCTCGTTCGTGCCGCGCAAGGTGGACTACCACCCAGACTCGATTCCCGTGCCTTACAACCACGCGAACGTGGACTCCGACGAGTTGCTCTTCTACTGCGGCGGCAACTACGAGGCACGCAAGGGTGCCGGGATCGAACAGGGCTCCATCTCGCTGCACCCGTCGGGGTTCACCCACGGGCCGCAGCCCGGCGCCGCCGAGGCGTCGATGGGGGCTGAGCGATTCGACGAGCTCGCTGTCATGGTCGACACGTTCGCCCCGTTGTACCTGACCGAACTTGCAAGCGCCTGCGAGGACACCGGCACGCCTGGACCTGGGCCGGTCGCCGCAATCGCTGAATCCCGGCTTCGGGCCGGCGAATCCCCATGATCATCGGGCTTCGAGCGAATCGCCGTGACCGGGCTTACTGTGGGTTCCTGTCGCGTTCGGAGGAGTGGGACCGCGTTGCTGGTGTTCGTCGGTCTCGGGCTGCTGGTGTACGGCGCGTACTCGATCGTGGTGCTGCCGCAAAAGCCGCTGGCCCGCGGTGACAGCCGTCGGGCCGTCCGCCTGTGGGCGACCGGAACCCTCATCGCGCTGGGTGGTGTGCTGGCACTCGTCCTCGGTGTGTCGGACTCCCTACTCGGCGGCATCGTAGGTTTCCTCGTCCTCGGCGGGGCTGTCGGCGCCGGCGGCGCGCTGCAGTACCGACGGATGCTGGAGCAGGTAGCCGGTCGGTGACCCCTGCGGTCGACGGCCCTGCGGTCGCAGTCACGGACCTGGTCAAGCGCTACCCGAAGCGGCCGGTCAATGCCGTCGACGGGATCTCCTTCACGGTGGGACGCGGAGAGATCTTCGGCCTGCTGGGGCCGAACGGAGCGGGTAAGACCACGACGATCGGCGTGTTGACGACCCGGGTGAAGGCCACCTCGGGGACGGCGCGCGTCAGCGGGATCGACGTCGGCGCCCATCCGGTCTCCGCACGGGCACGGCTGGCCGTCGTACCGCAGCGGATCAATCTCGACCGGGCGCTGAACGCCAGGCAGAACCTCGTCTTCCATGCGGCCTACCACGGCGTACCGGCTGCCGAGCGGAACCGGCGGGCTGACGCGGTGCTGGAGCAGTTCGGGCTCGCCGATCGGGCAAAGGACAAGGTCGATTTCTACTCCGGCGGGATGGGCCAGCGCCTGCTGATCGCCCGGGCCATGATGCATGCCCCTGAGGTGCTCTTCCTCGACGAGCCGAGCACCGGCCTGGATCCGCAGGCGCGGCTGTTCGTCTGGGACCGGATCCGCGAAATGCGCACCGACGGGGTGACGATCGTGCTGACCACCCATGACATGGACGAGGCGGCCACGCTGGCCGACCGGGTGGGCATCATGGACCACGGCACTCTCCTGGCGTTGGACACTCCAGGCGCGCTGACCAGGTCACTTCCGGGAAGTACGACGCTGGACGTGACCATCTCCCACGCCGAGGGCGACGACCCCGATGCGATCCTCGACGTGCTGTCGTCGCTGCCCGGTGTCGAGCAGGTCGAGAGCGTCTCGTCCGTCCCCCCGGGATTGCCCGGTGCCGGGGCGTCGTCATCGGCCGCGCCGGAGTCCTCGATCGCCCGCGACCTGCGGGTCAGGCTCTACCTGACCGGCGAGGCCGCCGCCCTGATCGCACCGGTCACCCAGATCGTCCTGGCCCGCGGCGCGCGGCTGAGCGCCGTCAGCCTCGGCGAACCCAGCCTGGAGGATGTCTTCATCAGCCTCACCGGACGAGACCTGCGGTGACGGACCTGTCGTCGAGTCCGGTCAACAACCCGGCGTTCCGGGCGTTCGGTGCGCTGCTGTGGCGCGACGTCTTCGTAACGGGCCGTGAACTGGTGGCGTTCCTCGCCCAGGTGATCCTCCAGCCGCTGTTCCTGCTCTTCGTGTTCGGCAAGGTGCTGGGCGACCTGGGCTACACGCAGGGCAACTTCGAGCAGGTTCTGCTCCCCGGCGTCATCGCGTTCACCGCCTTCCTGACCGCCCTGCAGAACGTCGCATTTCCCCTCGTCATCGACTTCTCTTACACCAAGGAGATCGAGGACCGGTTGATGGCGCCGTTGCCGACGTCCTGGGTAGCGGTGGAGAAGGTCGTGTTCGCCACCTTGCGAGGGCTGATCGCCGCCGTCTTGATGTTCCCCCTCGGCTACTGGGTGCTGGGCGAGGTGTCAATCACCTGGTCGGCGGTGCCGGCGGTCGCAGCGTTCCTCGTGCTCGGGGCGCTCGTCGGTGCGGCGGTGGGTCTGACCCTCGGAACCCTGGTGACCGCTTCGAAGATCAACCTGGTGTTTGCGATCGTGTTGACGCCGCTGCTGTTCACCGGGAGCACCCAGTTTCCGTGGGTGGCGCTGGACGACCTGCGCTGGTTCCAGGTCATCTGCGCCCTCAACCCGTTGACCTATGCCAGCGAGGGCATGCGCGCGCAGATGCTGCCCTCGCTTCCGCACATCCCCGTCTGGGTCAGTGGGATGGCCCTACTCGCGTTCTTTGCGGCCTTCATGACGGTCGGCGTCAAGGGCTTTCTCCGCCGCGCGATCGACTGATCTGGACCCGGTTGTCAGACTCCCACCACGTGCTTGACTCCGCCGATTGAAGCCACGTACGGTCGGCCCTTCTCGTGAGATGGGGTCAGGTAGATGCGGGTTCGGGACCGCGAAACGAGTGTCGCAGGACATCGGTCACCGAAAACCGGGCGCTGGCGCCTG
>JACDAB010000210.1 GCA_013695665.1 Geodermatophilaceae bacterium
CGCCTTCGTCAAGGCCGTGCTGTCGGAGGTGTGGACGGCCGAGGACGGCGGTACGCCGGGCAGCCGCGCGCTGGACGTGGCTCGACTGTTGCAGCCGCGGGTGTCGTAGGAGGCCCTGTGACGAGGCTCGCATCAGGTGTGCCGCGTCGCCGTGTCGGGTAGGTCAACGAGGACGAGAAGACACGTCGAAGGAAATGAGGAGCCCATGAAGGCACTGACCTGGCACGGAAAGCGCGATGTGCGGGTGGAGACCGCACCCGACCCCAAGATCGAGCAGCCGACGGACGCGATCATCCAGGTGACGTCGACGGCAATCTGCGGCTCCGATCTGCACCTGTACGAGGTGCTGGGCGCCTACCTGACCCCGGGGGACATCCTCGGTCACGAGCCGATGGGAATCGTGCAGGAGGTGGGGGCGGAGGTCACAGACATATCTCCTGGCGACCGGGTGGTCATCCCGTTCAACATCTCCTGCGGGCACTGCTGGATGTGCAGCCGGAAGCTGTTCGCGCAGTGTGAGACCACGCAGGTCCGCGAGCAGGGCAAAGGTGCGTCGCTGCTCGGCTACACCAGCCTCTACGGCGCGGTACCGGGCGGCCAGGCGGAGTTCCTGCGGGTCCCGCAGGCCCAGTTCGGCCCCATCAAGGTGCCCGCGGACCACGCCGACGAGCGCTTCCTCTACCTGTCCGACGTCCTCCCGACCGCCTGGCAGGCCGTGCAGTACGCCGACGTACCGCGAGGGGGCTCCCTGGCGGTGCTCGGATTGGGTCCGATCGGCCAGATCGCCGTTCGGATCGCCCGCCATCTCGGGGTCGAGCGGGTCTTCGGTGTGGACAGCGTCCCCGAGCGGCTGGCCCTTGCCGGCGTGCACGGCGCGGAGATGGTCGACATGAACATCCACGACGACGTGGCCGAGGCCCTGCTGGAACTGACCGGTGGCCGC
The DNA here is from genome assembly GCA_013695665.1 of Geodermatophilaceae bacterium. GTDB lineage: Bacteria > Actinomycetota > Actinomycetes > Mycobacteriales > Geodermatophilaceae > JACCTY01. Next base: position 944 of record JACDAB010000210.1, read on the forward strand.
GGGCCGGACAGCGTCATCGACGCGGTGGGCATGGAGGCACACGGCGGCGTCGGCTCTGCGATCGGCAAGGCAGCCCAGGCTGCCGTCGGCGTACTGCCCGACGCGATCGCCCAGCCGGTGATCGACAAGTTCGCGATCGACCGAGTGGCGGCGCTGCACACCGCGATGAAGGCGTGCCGGCGCGGCGGGACCGTCTCGATCAGCGGCGTCTACGGCGGCGAAGTCGAGCCGATGCCGATGATGGAGATGTTCGACCGGGGGCTGCAGATCCGCATGGGCCAGGCGCATGTGAAGCGCTGGATCGACGACATCCTGCCGCTGCTGGTCGACGACGACGTTCTCGGGGTCGAGGACCTAGCCACCCACAAGGTGCCACTGGATCAGGCGCCGCACGCGTACGAGATCTTCCAGAAGAAGGAGGACGACTGCATCAAGGTGGTCCTCAAGCCGTGACAGGCAGTCCGCTGGTGGTGTTCGTGACGGGCGCCTCCAGCGGCATCGGCCGGGCGAGCGCCGTCAGCTTCGCCGCTCAGGGCGCCCGAGTGATCCTGCTGTCCCGCTCCCCGGAGGCGCTGGCCGCCGTCGAACAGGAGTGCCTTCGCGCTGGGGCTCACGCCGTGCAGATCGCTGTCGCAGATGTGGGAGTGCAGGAGCAGGTCGAGGCCGCCCTGGACCGTGCAGTCGACAGCTTCGGGGGGATCGACGTGTGCGTCCACGCGGCCGCAGTCGCCGCCTATGGGCGCTTGGAGGACATCCCCGCCGAGGTCTTCGACCGCGTGGTCGACACGAACATCAAGGGCACCGCCCATGTCGCGCGAGCCGTGCTCCGGCATTTCCGGGCGCGGGAAAGGGGGACGCTGATCCTCGTGGGTTCCGTCCTCGGACGGATCTCGGCCCCGTTCATGTCACCGTACGGCGTGAGCAAGTGGGCCATTCGTGGGTTCGCGCGAACGCTGAAGCTGGAGGCGCAGGACCTGCCCGATGTTCACGTCTGCGAGGTCTACCCCGGCGGGGTGAACACGCCGGTGTATCAGCAGAGTGCCAACTACGCGGGCCGCGTCGGCCGGCCCCCGCCGCTCGTTGTCTCGCCCGAGCGGGTGGCGACGGCGATCGACAGGGTCGTCGGCAGGCCGCGGGCGCGCACGGGGGTCGGCCTGGCCAACCCGGTGATGATCCTCGGATTCAGCGCCTTTCCCGGCGTGTACGACGTACTCGTCGTCCCGCTGATGAAGCGACTGGGGATCAGTCGGGAGCCGATCGAGCCACATGCCGGGAATGTCTTCGCGCCCCAGCCCGCGCTGGAGAGCACCCGCGGACCGTGGCGCGGACCGCTGGGGCTTCGGCGTCGTGCTTCCGCTGCCGACTCCGATGCTTAGAACGGGCGGCGACCGGGCACAGTAAGTCGCATGACAACTGTGCTTCTGACCGGCGCGTCCAGCGGGATAGGTGCAGCGACAGCACTCGCCCTCGATCGGGCCGGCATGACTGTGTTCGCCGGCTTCCGCGATCCGAGTGAGGCCGGCCCCTTGCACAAGGGGGCATCCGACCGGCTGCAGGTACTCACGCTGGACATCACCGACGCGGACTCCATCGCGTCGGCGGTGGCACGCCTGGACGCGCAGCTGGGCGAGGCCGGCCTGGACGCGGTCATCAACAACGCCGGTGAAGGCATCCCCGGACCCCTGGAGATCCTCCCCATCGACCAGCTTCGGCAACAACTGGAGGTCAACGTGATCGGCCAGGTGGCCGTCACCCAGGCGATTCTCCCACTGCTGCGTCGCGCGGGCGGTCGGGTCATCTTCGTGGGCTCGATCGGCGGGAAGGTCGCTGTCCAGTTCGCGGGGCCGTACCACGCCTCGAAATACGCGATGGAGGCGATCGCCGACAGCTGGCGCCAGGAACTCGATCCCGAGGGGATCGCGGTGTCGCTCATCGAGCCGGGTCCGATCGCGACGCCGATCTGGGCGAAAGCCGCAGAACGGATCGACAAGCTGCTCGCGAACGCCTCACCCCAGACGGCCCGCTACGCCGACCGCTTGCGCTCCTTCCAGGAGACGCTGCGTTCCCAGGGAAAGAACGGGTCCTCGCCAGCCGAGGTTGCCGAGACGATCGAGCAGGCCGTCACGGCGGAAAAGCCCTCCAGCCGGTACGCCGTGGGCCCCAGCGCGAAGCTGGCCAGCGCAGTGCGGCCACTGCTCCCGGACAAGCTCCTTGACGCGGTGGGAAAGCGGCTCGCCCGCTGACCAGCGAGAAGCCGTCTCCGCGAGATCAGCCCTGTGTGTCCGGCTCGGCAGGCGGGCCCGGTCGCGGCAGCAGGAGGGGCACCTCGACGGACCCGTCGATCAGTCGCTGGGCGACGTGGGCGAGTCGCAGCTCTCGCACGCGGGCGTACTCCCGCATCGCCTGAAAGGCGTCGTCCATCTGGAGGCCGGTGCGTTCGGCCACAACGCCCTTCGCCTGCTCGAGCAGGATCCGGCTGTTCATGGCGGCCTGCAGCTGTTCGGCGAGGTGGTCCTCGGCGGTGACGGCACGTTCCTGCAGCAGGCCGATGGTGGCCACGTCGGCCAGCGCCTGAGCGATCTGCAGGTCATCGGCTGCCATCGGACCCTGCCCGGTCCGGAAAATGTTCAGTGCGCCGATCGAATCGGCGCGAAGGCGGAGCGGAATGGCCTGCGCGGAGGTGAAGCCCAGCTCCTCCATGCGCTCGGTGAACACCGGCCACGTCGAACGCATGGCCTGCGGGTCCTCGCGTTCCACGGGGGCGCCGACTCGAAAGCAGTCCAGGCACGGGCCCTCGTCGTTCTGCAGTTCGAACAGTTCCAGCAACCGCGCTTCCTCGGTCGAGGACGCCATCACCGTCAGCCCGCCGCGCTGGTCGGACAGCATGATCCCGGCTGCGCTGGCATCGAGCAATTCCGCGGAACGGCGAGCCAGCAGGTGGAGAAAGTCGATGAGGTCGAAGTCGGCCACCAGCGTGTCTGCCAGCTCCACGAACGTCCTGGCGAGCAGCTGTTCTCGCGAGCTCATTGTCAGTCCACCTCCGCTATGGCCATCATCCTGGATCCTGTCGCGAGCTGCCGGCATCGGAGTGGTCGAAACGAAGCCGTCTGTTGACGACATCCGCGGCGATCTCACCGATCGGCCGTTCTGTCGCGTAGGCGTGCGCGCGCAGCCGGACCAAGGCGTTCGCCAGGCTGACATTGAGCTGGATGGTGATCATGCCTGTGGCCTGATGGACTTCAGCCCGGTCGTCAAAGGCCCCGGCCAGCATGGGCTGCGCACCACCGGCATCGGCTTGATGCTGCAGATGCAGCAGCACCACAGTCGCTGCGTCCGCGAATGCCAGGGCGTCGAGGAGCTCCTCGGCGCTCAGTCCCCCGGGCGTGTCGCGATACAGGTCCAGCACTCCGAGGCGGATGGCTCCCACCCGCAGCGGGAACGCGAATATCGCCCGGATTCCGGCGGCCAGCACGCCTGGGCCGAACGCCGGCCACCGACCCACGGCGGTGGCAAGGATGTCGGGCTGGAGTACGGGGCGCCCGCTTCTCGACGCATCGACACAAGGCCCCTCGCCCAGGGCGAACTGCAGTTCCTCCATCTGCTTGGCCGCTCCGTCGGTGGCAGCGACGATGCCGCCGCTGGGACCATCGGCCGTCATCAGCGCCAAGGCCACCCCGCTGACAGCGACCGCCGCCGCGCATTCCTGACACAACCGGTCCGGTTGCACGGCGCGATCGCCGCCGCCACCCGACAGCGACGCCAAGATTTCGGAAACCCGGGGGCTGCGCACCATTACCGGTCCCGCTCTCTGCGTGCGTCTGGGCGTGGCCCGCACCAGCACCCTGGACCGTGCGGGCGATAGCGGGCGACCCGTGGCTCCGCCGCGACGCACCCCATCGTTGGGTACCCGCGGGAGTGGTCGTCCATGCCTCACCTCACCCTGGTCGGTCCAGACGGAGCGTCACCAGGGGTCTGGGGCGACCGCTCCGATTTTACGTGTCCTCGCGGCCGTTCGACGCGCGGTCGTCGACATGTGTTTGACTTGAACGTGTCAGGATTGTGTACTTCATGCAAACACAGCGTGTGTGGATCCTGGAACACAGGGTAACATCTCATCAGCCGACGTTCGCCGTGACGAGCCCGTTACGGCAGCCCGGTAGTGATGAGGCGCCACTGCGACTCGGCGCGCCGCGCGGACAACGGTAGGCAGGGCGGACAGATGAGCGACTACGCCAAGGCACTCGGACAACGACTGCGTGTGG
>JACDAB010000235.1 GCA_013695665.1 Geodermatophilaceae bacterium
CCGAGCCGGCAGCGGTGCAGATGGGCTCGCACCACGAGCTCGCCCATGTCGCAGCGCGCGGCGAGCGATGCCAGCGTCTCGACCAACGGCCTGGCCCGGTCATCGGCGTGGTCATCCAAGGCGATCGTGATGACGGCATCCAACACATAGCCTCGAACCCACTGGTAGCGGTCGGGGACGCGATTGCACCGCACCGCCGCCTCACTGAGCCACCCCGTGGCAGCGACGCGGTCGCCGCGTTCAGCGTTGAGCAGACCGAGACCGCGCGCGGCAACGCTTTCCCAGCAAGGGTCGTCGAGCTGGCACGCCAGCGCCCACGCCTGTTCGAGCCCATCGGCCGCCCCCTCGGTGTCGCCGGCATCCAGGTCGAGCTGAGCCCTGAGGGTCTGCGGCCACGGCAGGAAGGCCATCCAACGCTGTTGGTGGACCAGCTCCAGGGAAAGCGCCACTGCGGCGGCGGCCTGACTGCGTTCGGCGCGCAGCAGGTGCGCGCGGGCCAGTATCGACAGCGACCATGCCTGCTGCCGATGAGCAGCGCACCGACCGGCCCGCTCGACGGACTCTCCCAAGTGCTCGAAGGCGGCAGGGTAGTCACCGCGGTCAGAGCAGTTCATCCCGCGAACACCCAGGACCGCGGCCAGCTCCTCGTCGGTGTCAGCCAAGGCCTGGGCCTTGGCCAGCCACACCTCGGCGGTACGGCGCCGGCCCGCCTGGACCTCGACGAAGCCCAGCTCCCGGTGGGCGGTCACCGAGGTGGCGCGGTCACCGGTGTGAGTGGCCAGGTGTATCGCTTCGTGCAGCACCACCGCGCCTTCCTCGTCCCGGCCACGCGCCGCGTGCACCAGTGCGCCCCCGAGGGCGGCCAGGGCGCGGCCCTGCAGGGCGGTATCCCGGCAGCGGGCGGCCTCGGCGACGGCCCGCCGCAGGCACTGCAGACCTGCATCGACGGCGCCGGCCACAATGGCGGCGCGGCCCGCCTCCAGCTGGCTGGAGGCGGCGGCTCGGCCGCCCAGGGGCGGAACCATCGACGACCCTGTCCCGGCGCTTGCCGCCTCCCGAAGCGCCGCTGACGCCTCGGTGCCGAGTTCGCGTCTCAGGGTGTCCTCGCAGAGCGCGACCTGCCGGAGTGCCGCGGTCCGGTCACCGGTCATTGCCAGGCTGCGGACCAGCAGCTCGTGATTGCCTTCCTCGAGCGGGTTGCGAGCCACCGCGCGCCTGGCGTAGGCGATCGCGTCGCTGGCCCGTCCCCTTGCCAGCAGGGTCACCGCCGTTTCACGTAGGCGCGCCTCCACAATGGCCGAGACGCGGTGTCGCTCCACCAGCAGCCATGACTCGAACTCGAGGCAGGATGCCAGGTCTACGCCCTCGAGCAGTTCGCCTCCCACGTCCAGCAGCGGGGGCACGTCGGCGTACTCGCGGCTGAGCAGGTGGATATCGACAGTCACATCCTCGCCGAACGTCGCGACGACCGGGTCACCGCCGAGAACATCCGGTACGCCGATGGCCCGGCGCAACTCGGCCAGCGACCATCGCAGCGCGCCCAGGGGATCCTCGGCCTCGCCGAAGAGGATCTCGGCCAGGCGACTGCGACTGGGTGGTCGCTCCGCCAGCAACACGTAGCTGAGCAGTGCCCACGCCTTGCGGCCCCGCGGCGGCCGGACCGGCATGCCATCGCGTTCAAGAGCCGGCGGTCCCAACAGCCGGATCGTCAGCATGAGCTCACCCCCTCAGCAAGATGCTCGCCCTACGACGGGTCGCCAGCCCACCCCGTGTTCGATTGTGGCGGACGGCGGCCGCCGACCGCGCGTACGCCGATGACCTTCATATCGACCAGCGGCATGTCGCATCTCCATCCGTGTAGTTGCCCTGCGCAGCTGCCGACTTCGTGAATCGTGTGGCACAGCCGTGTGAGTGAGCGTGTGAGGACGCACCGTGCTGCATGCACCCCTACCCTGAAACCCGTGGGGCGGCATGCGCAGAAGCGGGCAGCGGGCGGCGCGTGGCCTGGGATCCTCGGCGTCGGGGTGCTCGCCGTTGTCGTGATCGTCGTCGTGGCCCTCCTGCAGCCGGATCCACCCGACCACACTGAGGGTGCCGCGCCAACCAGTCCGATGCAGTCGCGGGAACCAGCCGCCAGTTCCACGATGAGTCCTACCCCGCTGCCGTCACCAATTCCGGAGCCGCCACCCCGTGTCACGATTGCCTTCGCGGGTGATGTGCACTTCACCGGGCGCACCGAAGCCCTCCTCGCAGACCCGGTGAGCGCCTTCGGGCCGATCGCGGACACGCTGTCCGCGGCGGATGTCGCCATGGTCAATCTCGAGACGGCGATCACCGAACGCGGGGAGGAAGCGCCCAAGCAGTTCCACTTCCGGGCACCACCGGTTGCCCTGGACGCCCTCGCAGCCGCCGGTGTGGACCTCGCCTCCCTCGCCAACAACCACGCTGTTGACTATGGCCCCGTCGGCCTGGCGGACACCCTTGAGGCCATCGAGCAAGGCGGTTTTCCCGTCGTCGGGATGGGGCGCGATGCGGCGTCGGCGTACGCGCCCTATCGCAGCGACGTCCGCGGCGTCGGCATCTCGTTCTTCGCCGTCACCCAGATCCCGGACCACACGTTCACCGCCTGGACAGCGACCGACTCCTCGCCGGGAGTTGCCTCCACCGCCGATCAGGCGCGGCTCATCGACGGTGTGCGCGCTGCGACGCAGGCCGGCGACGTCACCATCGTCTACGTGCATTGGGGGCTCGAGGGGGATGCGTGCCCGACCCAGGAAATGGCGGCGCTGGTCACGGACCTGGCGGCGGCGGGCGCGGACGCCATCGTGGGGACGCACGCACATCTGCTTCTCGGCGCGGGCTACCACGACGAGCCGGGCAGCAAGGCGTACGTCGCCTACGGGCTCGGCAACTTCCTCTGGTGGCGCTCTCGGGCCAGTTCCGACGACACCGGCGTTCTCACCCTGACTGTCGAGAACGGGACCGTTGTCGACGCCGACTTCACGCCAGCCCTGATCGACGACTCGGGGCGTCCGCAGCCCGTCCTCGGACCGGAGGCGCCGCTCAAGCTCGCGGCGTTCGAGGCACTCCGCGACTGCGCCGGCCTGCTCCCCGCTCCGGTCCGCTGACCAGGAACACCTATCGATCAGATCGGCGGGCCAGCGCCTACTCGACGGGATCCGCGCTTCCGGGACACGCGCTGCGCCACCAGGCTGACCACCGCTCGCGTACGGCGGCGAACGCGGCATCGTCGAGTCCGTAGGTGCTCAGGATCGCCATCGCGCCGCCGTCGGGGCTGGCCGGGCTGGTTGGTTTGATGCCCGCGACGACCAGCCCCGGTCCGAGGTCGTCGAGGGTCAGTCCGACCTGGTGGTCGGAGACGAACCACACCTCGCCGGCGCGCAGCGGGCGGGACGGGTCGCTGACGTCAAAGCGCTGGCCGGCAACGGGGTTGTCCACACCGAGCGACGCCATCGACTGGCCGAGCCCTTCGCTGGAGAAGAAGAGGGTGCGGCGCTCGCGACCCGGCTGGTGTTCCAGGGCGAACCGCAACTGCTGGAGGAAGGACGTCCAGCCCTCGGTGATGTCGTCGTAGTACGCGTCCCACTCAGGATTGCCGCCGGGCGGCGCGCGGGTGATCCGAACGAGCGTGCCACCAAGGTGTTCCGACAGCACGAACTGGTCGCCGCCGTCGATTAACAGAACGTAGGGTTGCTCACCTTCACGTGCCTCGGTGCCGTAGATGAGCTCGATCTCCTCGTCGAGGCCGTCGAAGTGCCAGCCGTGCCACCGCCTGATCCAGGCCGGGTCGCGCAAGGAGTGCCACACCGTTTCGACGGGTGCGGCGACGGTGACCTCGATCGTCACCCCGTCTTTCTGGACATCGGTCATGGGGCAGACCCTTTCGAGGAGGTTTCGGGGGCGGGATGCCCACCGACGACGATCCGGTAGCGCCGGCCGCGTCGCGGATGGGCGAATTCGGCGGCGGTGTCCGACACCGCCTTGGCGAGGGCGTCGGTGAAGCGGTGGACGTCGGAGGGCTGAACGAATCGGACCTCGGTCTCGATAGTGAAGGTGAGCAGCCGGCTGCCCTGCACGTCGGCAGCGGCCTGCATTCGACTGACGTCGCGGAGGGTCTGACCGGCCACCGCGACGAGGTGCTCGGCGGCGAACCGGTCCCGCGCAGCCACCCTCCCCTCCGGCCGACCGATCACGCCGGGATCGACGATGTACGCCGCAGCGTTGGCTCGGAGCACCCGCTCTACGCACCCGCGCCGCTGTCGCTCCTCGACGAGTTCGAGCAGTCCGGCGTCCTCCAGCACCCGCACGTGGTAGTTGACCTTCTGTCGCGACAAACCCAACTGCGCGGCAAGCTCCGTGGCCGATGCCGGTTCCTTGAGGAGGCCCAGAAGCTGCCGTCGGAGTGGGGTGAGGGCCGCCCGTAGCGGCTCGGGATCCGCTAACAGACGAAGGGCAGTTGCGGGCACGGCGCCCACCCTGCCAATTGACAGCTTCTCTTGTCAATAGACCGGTGACAGTTGACGGCCGTCATGAGCAAGGGTCAGTGCAGCCAGCGCCTGAGCTTCGGCGCGGATGCGGCGGACCAGACCGAGTCGAACTTGGCCAGCGCCCGGCGGCCCCGCTCCTGCTCGAGCACCTGCGCCCTGCCGAGGGCGAACGAGTCGCCGGTGACACCCGTCAGCCGGCTCAGTTCCTCCGCGCTGACAACACTGTCCTGCACGTGGCCGAGGACCGTCTGCACGTGCTTCATCTTCTTGGCGAACTTCTTCGCCGGCTTGCCGAACCGATCGCCGATCGCCTCCGCCGCATACCGCGCGCGCTTGGCTGCCTTGCGAGCCGCGTGAAGTCGCCGGTCGCGCTCGGCGTCGGACAGATCCGGTTCGGCGGCGGCGGCGGCGGCACCGTTCAGCCGTTTCCACGAACGTCGGACGGGCTTGGGCAGTACCGACTTGGCGCTGCCGCCGGCGAGTTCGGTGAGGGGTGGGGCTGCGATCAGGGCGTCGAGGGCGTCCAGGAGCCGGAAGTACCGTGCGCCGTCGAGCTCGGCAAGCAGCTCGCGCCGTGCCGCGCGTCGCCGGGCGACCAGGTCGCGGTCGACGAGCACCTTCAGGTGCCGATCCGCGACGCCGTCAGCGGCCAGCAGCTCGTCGAGCCGGTCCTGGACTACCTCCAGATCCCTGGCCGGGCCGAGCAAGGTGGCCAGCCAGCGCAGTTCATCCCGGAGCGGGTCGGTGACCTCTCTGTCGAACAGTGGCCGGTACGTCGCGAAGGTGCTCCGCATCCGGCGGATGGCGACCCGCATCTGGTGAATGGAGTCCGCGGTGTCCTCGCGGACGCCGAGGTCTTGCGCCTGGAGTTGGCTGACCTGTTCGACGAGGTAGCGCGTGACCTCCGAACCGGCCGACGAACCGGTGATTCTGGGAGCCAGCGCCGGTGTCGGCAGCCGGAGCGTCCGGGCCAGCTTCGACGAGCTTCGCGCCGGCCGTGCTCCCGCCTCGATCAACCGGTCGCCCACCGCGTCCAGGAGGGGCCGCTTGCCGTCGCGGAGCTCCACCTCGATCTCACGCCAGCCGCTGTCGCCGTCTGGTGAGGTGGTGCGGACCCGGTCGTCGGCGACCTCGGCGAGCTCGCGACCCTTGCCCCCGATCAAGCGACGGACGACCCGCGCGGTCGAGATCGTCGCGATCGGGACCAGTCGCTGGTCCCGCACGTGCACGCGGACCAGCCGGGACAGGGCCACCGGCACCCGGCGCCCGGCACCGAGGGGCGCCCGGACCTCCCGGCGCTCGTCCGCTGCCACCGGAAGCTTGAGGTGCCACCCCTCGTCCGGTCCGCCGGTACGCCGACGGAGCGTCACGCCGACCGCTGCCAGGCGTAGGTCGACGGTGTCGAAATACGTGGCCTCGAGCTCGAACTCCTGCGGTTTACCTTGCTCCGCAACACCGTCCATGATGGACAGTGCTGGCAGCACGAACGTGTCGTCGACCTCGAACTTGCGCTCGACCTCCACCACCTGCACTGTGCCCATTGGGTCTTTCTACCGGAAGCCGGCCCCTAGAGTGACCGGTCGTGCCCGTCGGGGAAGTGCTCGTGCTGTTCGTGGTGGGGATGGCAGCCGGGACCGTGAACACGATTGTGGGGTCCGGCTCGCTGATCACCTTCCCCACCCTGCTGGCCTTCGGCTACCCGCCGCTGCTGGCGAACGTGACGAACAACGTCGGCGTACTGCCGGGGTCCTTCAGCGCACTCGCGGTGTCCCGCCCCGAACTGCGGGGTCAAGGGCATCGGCTGGTCCGGCTCGCGGCCGGTTCCCTCATCGGCGGAACGACGGGCGCGGTGCTGCTTCTGCTCCTCCCCGAATCGGTATTCGACGGAGTAGCACCGGTCCTGATCCTGCTCGCCTGCGTCATGGTCGCCGTACAGCCGCGGATCACCGCCGCGGTCAGACGCAGGGGACGCCCGATCGGGCACGGGGCCGCGCTGTTGTGGGTGGCTGTCCTGCTGACCGGGGTGTACGGGGGGTACTTCGGTGCAGCGCAGGGAGTCATCCTCATCGCGCTGCTCGGCGTGTTCCTCGACGACGATATGCCGCGCTTGAACGCCGCGAAAAATGTGCTGGCGGGGTTGGCCAACCTGGCCGCGGCCATCGTGTTCACCCTCGTCACCGACGTGGCATGGCTTGCCGCGCTCGCCATTGCGGTCGGGTCGACGATCGGGGGGCAGTTCGGGCCACGGATAGGCCGCCGGCTGCCGCCGGCGGCCTACCGCGCCATCATCGTCGTCGTGGGTGTCGCGGTCTCCGTCGCCCTGCTTGTCGACTGATCAGACCGGGTCAGCGGGGGAGTGGGCGCTCAGCGGAAGCCGCCGATGTCCCACGGCCCCCAGATGGCGAACGTCAATCCATTCGAGGACTGGATGTTGACGAACAGTGTGTGGAAGTCGGGGCTGAACGTGGATCCCGCGAACTCGTCGTTCTCCTGTCCGGCGATCGCATTCTGTGCGAAGTCGAACAGAATGCCGTTGCGCGTGAGGCCGCGCAGGAAGTTGCCCTCGCCCCCGTCCTCGCAGATGACGAGCGATCCGCCTTCACTGGTGGTGACGTTGTCCGGGAAGTCGAGCACTTCTTTCGACGGCGACTCGTAGAGCAGCTCGAGGAACTGTCCCCGCGTGTCGTAGGCCCAGATCTGGCCCCGTCCGTTGCCGTACCCGCCGGAGGGGAGCGGTTCGTCGGGCGGCGGTGTCCCGCCCTGGGTGGAAGTGAAGTAGATCCGGCCGCGGTCGGCGACCGTCCCCTCGAGGCGTGAGAATTTCGCCGCCCCTTGGGCGAAGCCCTGCAGGCCGACTGCCTGGATGGCCGTGTCGTTCGGCGGCGTTCCCCGGAACGTCGGGTCTGGGTTGGGGATGTTGACCCACCGCACGGGGAACCGGGATCCGACCGCAGGCGCCGGTTCGAGTACACCCGCGAGATCGGCGTTGGTCTCGTTGGTGACCGCGAGCATCTGCAACCTGCCGCCGTCAAGCAGGCGGCCCACCTTCATCGGGTCGGCCGGCGGCAGGTAGCGGTAGAAGCCGGAGGGATATCCGAAGTTGTCCTCGCTCTGATACAGCGCCTGGGTTCCCGCATCCCACGCAACCGACTCATGGGCGAAGCGGCCGGCCCGGCGGACCGGCGTGTTGGGCGCCTTCGCCCCGACCGGAACCTCGAAGAGGTAGCCGTGCTTCTGCAGTCCGTCGTTGGGCTGTCCGGTGAAGTCCGGGCCGACGTCGGCACCGTTGATCGTCTCCTCGCAGCTGATCCAGCTGCCCCACGGCATAGGGCCACCCGAGCAGTTCTGCTGGGTGCCGTTGAGGCTGACGAAGCTGCGTGAGACGTTGCCGAAGCCGTCCACCTCGACCGTCGTCGTACCACCGCCGGTCAGCGGGTCGTAGGCCTGGGCGGGGTCACCGAAGGCTCCGACCGGACCGTTCACCTCGTGGTTACGAACCAGGGTGTAGAGCTCACCCGGACCGGCGAAGGCGGCCATGCCGTCGTGCCTGCCCGGGATCACGGTCCCGTCGGTGAGCAGGGCCCCGGTCGGGTCGAAGGAGCGGTAGCGAAAGCCGCGGGGCAGGCGCAGCCGGACGACGCCGTCGCGCATGTCGGGCCGGCGCAAGAGCGGGCCGTAGCCCGGAAACCGGCCGTCGGCAGCCGGTGGCGCGGCCGAGGCCGCGGAGAAACCCTGGAACGGCCCGGCCGCGAGCGCGACCCCGGTGGCCGCCGCCGCGCCTTTGAGGAAACTACGTCGTCGTACGTCGGTCATTGGTCCTCCCGAAAGATGCACCGCCGCTTGCGGCGAGACCAACGTAGGGGCACGCGCCCTTGGCCGTCGACCCTTGCACCGATTGGACAGGCAACGGTCGCGGCCTGGTTCGCGACTGTTTAGGGTGGCGCCGTGCCCCTCGCGTCGATCACCGCTGGGGGACGCTGACGTGGAGTTGGCAGCCGTTGTCACCGTGATCGTCATTGCTCTCGTCTTCGATTACACCAACGGATTCCACGACGCTGCGAACGCGGTGGCGACATCGGTATCGACCCGTGCGCTGACGCCGAGGGCGGCGCTGGCGATGGCGGCGGCGTTCAACCTGGTCGGTGCATTCCTCGGCACCAAGGTCGCCCAGACGGTCGGCTCAGGCCTCATCGATGCGCCCGAGGCGATGCAGGGCCTGCTCGTCGTCTTCGCCGCGCTCATCGGGGCCATCGTGTGGAACCTCACCACGTGGTACTTCGGCCTGCCCTCGTCCTCCTCGCACGCATTGATCGGCGGGTTGATCGGTGCAGCACTGGTCTCGTCTGGGGCGGTCCAGTGGGGCGGGGTCTTCACCAAGGTGGTCATCCCGATGATCGTCGCGCCGATCGTCGGGTTCACCCTCGCCGGCCTGTTCATGTACGGCCTGCTCTGGGCCTTCCGCCGGGCCAATCAGCACCGGGCCATGCGGGGCTTCCGGCGGGCCCAGATCGCGGCGGCGGCGGCGATGGCGTTGGGGCACGGGCTTCAGGACGCTCAGAAGACGATGGGCGTGATCGTGCTGGTGCTGGTCATCGGCGGCTACCAGGACGGCTTCGCCGTACCGTGGTGGGTGGTGGTCCTGGCGGCTGGAGCGCTCAGCGCCGGGACGTACGCCGGCGGGTTGCGGATCATGCGCACCGTGGGCCGGCGGATCGTCGCCCTCGACCCGCCGCGCGGCTTCGCCGCCGAGGCGACCGCGACCAGCGTGCTCTACGCGACGGCCTTCATCTTTGCCGCCCCGATCTCGACCACGCAGACGATCACGTCCTCGATCCTGGGGGTGGGCGCGATGAGGCGGGCCTCGGCGGTGCGCTGGGGGGTGGCCGGCAACATTCTGCTCGCCTGGGTACTCACCATCCCGATGGCCGGCCTCGTCGCGGCCGGGGTCTACCTGGCGCTGAACGTGTTCCTCAGCTGAGCCTGTCTGCGGGCATACGGGCAGCGGCTGCCGGTGACAGAATGCGGGCCATGCCCAGGACCAAGAAGCAGCCCAGCCCTCCCGCAGATCCGGCGGGGGAGGAGCACGCCGCAGACATGGAGGCCGCCAAGCAGGCATTGGCTCGGGTGGCGGCCGAGCGCGATGCGCGGGCCGAGGCCCTGCGCAAGGTCAGCTCGGGGGGCCGTGGCGGCTCGAAGGTGCCCGGCCGTGGCAGGCAGGGCGGCGGGGGTGCCCGCACCTCGGTCAGCAAGTCAGGCGACCGCTAACCGCGCCGTGCGCTGCCCCGGCGGTACCGCCGCAAGAGCTATCCACCTACGCGGCGGGTGACCGCCCCGGCCGGATGCGGGGCGAGCAGTCCCCGCCTGAGCCGCTCGGCGCAGAAATCGGCGAGGATGTCGTACGCCGGCTGCCCGATGAGAGCGACCAACTCTGGGCCGTAGCTGACATACAACGGTTCGCGGCCGACATGCGCCTCGGGTGAACTCGCGCACCACCAGTCCAGATCGTGACCTCCCGGGCCCCAACCGCGCCGGTCGAACTCGGTGACGGTGCTGACCAGGATGCGGCTGTCGTCGGGGCGGGTCACCCACTCCTGCTCGCGGCGTAGGGGTAACTGCCAGCAGACGTCGGGCTTGGTCTGCAGCGGATGCCGGTCCGTGCGCAGTGCGAGGGCGTGCAGGGCGCAGCCCACCCCGCCGGCGAAACCGGGACGGTTGAGGAAGATGCACGCTCCGTCGACGACCCGGGTGCGCTTGCGGTTGGGTTCCTCCCCGATGGAGTCGCGCTCGGTCCAGGACCGCTGGCCTTGGGCATGGAACTGCCAGCCCTCGGGGGTCAACTCGCGCATCGCTCGGCGCACCCGCTTCTGGTCGGCGGTGTCGGTGAAGAAGGCCCCGTGCGTGCAGCAGCCGTCATCTGGCCGGTCGCGGAGGATCCCGTGGCAGCCGGCTCCGAAGATGCAGGTCCACCGTGAACAGAGCCAGGTCAGGTCGACCCGGATGACGTGCTCGGCGTCGGCCGGATCGGTGAAATCCACCCACTCCCGGGAAAACTCGAGTGGCACCTCCTGCACCCGCCGGTTGGTCATGACGGGCAGCGTAGGCGGTGGGTTAGCGTGACCGAATGCGCCTCGGTGTGCTGGACGTCGGTTCCAACACAGTCCATCTGCTCGTGGTCGATGCCCACCGCGGCGGTCACCCCCTCCCGACGCATTCGGAAAAAACCGTGCTGAGGCTGGCCGAGCACCTCGACAGCTCGGGGAAGTTGTCCAAGACCGGAGCCAACACGTTGGTGGCGGCAGTGGCGGCGGCCAGGCAATCCGCGCTGGACCTGCACTGTGACGACCTTCTCGCCTTCGCCACGTCGGCGGTCCGGGACGCGAGGAACTCCGCGGCGGTCCTCGATCGGGTCCGCGACGAGGCCGGCGTGGACCTGCAGGTGCTCAGCGGAAAGGACGAGGCATGCCTGACCTTCCTGGCGGTACGCCGGTGGTTCGGCTGGAGCGCGGGCCGCCTCGTCGTCATCGACATCGGCGGTGGTTCGCTGGAACTGGCCAGTGGGATCGACGAGGTTCCCGACGTAGCGATTTCCCTTCCGCTCGGCGCCGGTCGGCTCACCCGCGAGCACCTCTCCGGCGACCCACCCGGTCGCACGGACGTGCAGGCGCTGCGTTCGTACGTCGGTGAGCAGCTGGCGAGGGTGTCCCAGGAACTGCTCGCGGCCGGTGTCCCTGACCGCGCAGTGGCCACGTCGAAGACGCTGCGATCGCTGGCCCGACTGACCGGCGCTGCGCCGTCGAAGGAGGGCATGCGGGTAGCGCGGCACCTCGGGTTGCCCGGTCTGCGCCAGGTGATCGGGTTCATCTCCCGGATCGCGGCAGGCGATCTGGCCGAACTGGAAGGGGTCAGCCCGGCCCGCGCGCACCAACTGCTCGCCGGCGCGGTCGTTGCCGAGGCGGCCATGGAGGCGCTCGGGCTGCCCGACGTCGAGATCTGCCCATGGGCGCTGCGTGAGGGCATCATCCTGCGTCGGCTCGACTGGCTCGACGGCGTTTGATGCGCGCCGACGTACTTCTCGCCGCGGAGGCGCTGGAGACCGCCGACAAACTTCTCGCCGCGGAGGCGTCGGAGCCCGCCGACAAACTTCTCGCCGCGGAGGCGTCGGGGTGAGCTCGGCGGATGAGCCGGCGGCTGGCACGCCGCGGACCCTCGCCGACATCCTGCGTGAGGCAGGCATCGAACCGGTCGGCCGCGGCGGCCGACGCCGTCGCGTCGAGTCGCAGGCTGCCGTTCTACCCGCGGCGCCAGGATCGGACCGAGACGGAGACCCTGAGCCAGAGCCAGAGCCAGAGCCAGAGCCAGAGCCAGAGCCAGAGCCAGAGCCAGAGCCAGAGCCAGAGCCAGAACGAGAGCC
>JACDAB010000262.1 GCA_013695665.1 Geodermatophilaceae bacterium
GTGCTCGCCGTCGGCGCCGTCGGCCTGGTCGCGATGCGCCTGGTCGTTCCTGGGCTCCTGGGGACGTTGAAGTCGTTCCTGTTAAACCCTGGGGAGGATCCTAGTTTGCTGTCCCGTGAGATCGCCCGGGGGACCGCGTTGGATCTGCTCGGGCAACGTCCGCTGCTGGGCCGCGGCTTCGGAACCTTCCTCCCGGAGCGGTATGCCTTCCTGGACAACCAGGTGCTGCTCAGTGCCGTCGAGACCGGGGTTGTCGGTGTCGCAGCGCTCGGGCTGCTCGTTTGCACGGCGGCGGGTCTGGGATTCGCGATCCGCCGGGAGGCGGCCAGGATCAGCAGCGGCGCGGATCGCGATCTGGCATTGGCGCTGCTGGCCTGCCTCGCCGTGAGCGTGTCGACGTGGTTCACCTACGACGCACTGAGTTTTCCGACAGGTCGATCGTTGACCTTTGTCGTTCTGGGTTGTTTAGCCGCGCTATGGCGCATCGTTCACTCCGAGAACGAGACGCTAGCGCACAAGCGGGGTGAATCGCATGAGGCGCACAGGTCGTAGCCACACCGGAGTTCTGATCATCGTCCAGAATTTGCCGGTACCGCTGGATCGCCGAGTCTGGCTGGAGTGCCTCGCGCTGCGCTCGGCCGGGTATGCGGTATCGGTGATCTGCCCCAAAGGACCCGAGGATCCGAGCTACGAAGAGCTCGAGGGCGTCCACATCTACAAATACAAGCCGGCGCCTCCGTCTGACGGGCCACTGACGTATCTGTGGGAGTTCCTCTACTCCTGGATGCGAACGGCTGCCTTGTCGCTGCGGGTGTGGCGGCGGCATGGATTCGGTGTGATCCAGGCCTGCAATCCGCCCGACACCTACTGGTCCTTGGCCCAGCTCTGGCGGCTCCGCTCGGTCCGCTTCGTCTATGACCAGCACGACCTCAACCCGGAGGTGTTCCGCTCACGGTTCGGCGAGCCTCGAGGGCTGTTCAGCCGGCTGCAGTTCGCCGTTCTGAGCTGGCTGGAACGGTCGACCTTCCGCACCTCGGACCAGGTCATCTCGACCAATGAGTCCTACCGCCAGGTAGCCATCGAACGCGGTGGCTGCGATCCCGATCGAGTGACTGTCGTCCGGTCGGGCCCCAACACCTCGCAGATGCGTCCACTGCACCCGCTGCCGGACCTGCGAGAGGAACGTCGCCACCTGCTCGTTTACCTGGGCATCATGGGCCCCCAGGACGGGGTCGACATCGCCTTGCATGCACTGTCCCATCTGGTCCATGAACGTGGTCGCACCGATGTGCACCTTGCTCTGCTCGGATTCGGCGACTGCTACGACGACTTGGTGGCCCTGTCCGCACAGCTCGGCCTGGACGACCACGTCACGTTCACCGGTCGAGCGGACTGGGGAATGGTGGCGTCCTACCTGTCGACCGCGTCGATCGGATTGTCCCCGGACCCGGCCAGCCCGCTGAACAACGTGTCGACCATGAACAAGACCATGGAGTACATGTCACTGGGCGTGCCGGTCGTAGCCTTCGATCTGCACGAGACCCGGGTCTCGGCAGGGGACACCGCGAACTACGTCGATCCCGCCTCGGGTGCGCGTGGATTGAGTGCGGCGATCGAGGAATTGCTCGGAGACGAGCAGCGCCGGATCGACATGGGCGTCGCCGGACGGATCCGTGCGCAAACCCATCTGGACTGGAGGCCGCAGGCCGAGAAGTACGTCGCCGTCTTCGACCGCGTCACCGGCAGAGTGCGGCCCGCGGTGGTTCGCGACGGAGAGCGCCGGGTGAGCGACGAGGGACCGGGGCTGTCGCCGTGGGGTTTCCCCTACGTCGACCTGCGCTGGCCCGGCGCCCTCGCCGAGGCTCTGCACGAGCGGGTTGGCGAGTCCGCACCCGAGCGATTGGCCGGGTGAACAGGTCATTCACGCTCCGGTCGGTGCCGACCGGAAGAACAGCTCGTGCCACACCTCGAGACCGAGCAGTGTCCACAGCCTGATGTGCTCGTTGCGACGACCGCTGTCGTGCGAGCTCAGCAGGTCCTGGATCGCGGACTTGGCCATGATCTCGCCGACATAGGAGTTGGTGGACGTCAGCATGTCCCAGGCCATGTCCCGCAAGCCATCTCGGAACCAGGCGTCCAGTGGCACCGCGAAGCCCACCTTGCGCCGGTCCACGATCTCGGTGGGCAGATGCCGGCGTGCCACCTCCTTGACCACCCACTTCGTGGTGCCCCGGCGGAGCTTGACCGCCGACGGAAGACCGAACGCGAGTTCGACCACGCGGGCGTCGAGGAAGGGCGGCCGCAGCTCCACGGAGGCCGACATGGACATCCGATCGCCACGCTCGAGCAGGTTGTCCGGAAGCCAGCCCTGGGTGTCGGCATAGAGCATCCGACGCACCGCATCCCCCCGCCCCGGGCCGAACCACTCCTCGGCATGGCGGCGTGGGGGACCGAGCAGGGCCTGACGTTCGGTGTCGGTGAAGGGAGCGAACCAGGTCCGCAACCGCTGTTCGCGCGAGGTGGCCGCCATGGCACGCACCGGGATCGTCAGCCTGCCTAGCGCGGCGGGCAATGCCCTGTCCAGGCGGGTGAGCACCGGTCCTCGAATACGCGAGGGCAGCATTCCCACCACGTCCGCAGTGGTGGCCATGCGGTACTTCGGGTAGCCGGCAAACAATTCATCGCTACCCTCGCCGGAAAGGACCACCTTGACGTCCTGCCCGGCGAGCACGGCGAGTTTGTGAACGGCGACATCGGCGGGCTCACTCATCGGTGCGTCCCTGTGCCACGTCAGTGGCCGCCACAGGTCGATGAACTCTGACGGGCCGATAGTGACCTCGTGGTGTTCGGTGTGGAGCAGCTGACTGACGCGCCGAGCCCAGGGCAGCTCATCAAAGCGGGGGTCGCTGAAACCCGCAGAGTACGTGCGCATCTGCGCGCCGCTATTGACCGAGGTGGCCAGCGCCACGATGAGGCTGCTGTCGAGACCTCCCGACAGATAAGCCCCGACCGGTACGTCGGCAACCAGGGCGTCGCGTACGGACTCGGTGAGCGCCTCCTCGACCCGATCGATCGCCTCGCCGGGCTCGATGGGGGTCGTCACCGACTCGTTCGGTACTGACCAGTACTGGTGTACCTCGACGGCTCCGCCGGGACGGACGAGGAGTCGGTGGCCTGGCAGCAGTTTTCGGATCCCGTCGAACAGTGTGTATGGCGCCAACACCGAGCGTCGACCCAGGTAGTCATGCAGGCTGTCGACATCCACAGCCGCGTTGGGCACTACGGCGAGAAGTGCCTTGATCTCCGAGGCGAACAGCAGGCGGTCGTCATCGACGGTGTAGTACAGCGGCAGGATGCCCAACCGGTCTCGAAACAGGTGCAGTTCGCCGGTGAACGTGTCATAGATCGCGTACGCGAACTGCCCGCGCAGTCGCTGTACGCCGGCGGGGCCGGCACTGTCGAAAAGCGCAAGCAGGACCTCGGTGTCCCCGTCGGTAGCGAACGGATAGTCCAGCTCGCGCCGCAATGACCGATAGTTGAAGATCTCGCCGTTGAAGGTGACGACGTATCGGCCGTCGCGGGACGCCATGGGCTGGGCGGAGCCAGCTACGTCGATGATGGCCAGGCGGCTGTGCCCGAAGCCGGCCGTTGCGCCGAGCCAATGTCCTTCGCCGTCTGGCCCCCGGTGTTGCAGCTGGGACGTCATGGCCGCCATGCGCTCGGCAGTTACAGGCTGGCCGTCGAAGCGCATCTCCCCGGCGATGCCGCACATCAGTGGACGCTCGAAGAGGCGTCTTCGCCGATCATCAGCAGCCGGCTGGTCACCGCATCCCAGGACGCGTCGAGCACCGCGTTCCTCCGTTGCTGCGGCGTGCCCGGGCCTGCATGCTGCAGCGCCGCCCGCACCGCAGCAATGAACTCACCGTGTCCGCGCGCAACGCCGACAAGCCCGTCGTAGCTGTGCAACTGTGGGTAGTCGATGCTCACCACCGGCAGGCCGAGGGCCAGATACTCCTTGAGCTTGATGGGGTTGCACAGCCGGATCCAATCGTTGTCCAGCCACGGCATGATCGCCACATCGAAGCCTGACCCGAATCGGGGAATGTCTGAATATGGCTGAAATCCGAACCAATGCACGTTCGGGTACTGCTCGAACCTGTCCATGGGGCAGGTAGCGGATCCGATCAGAACGAGTTGTGCTTCGGGAATCTCCACTGCCAACCGCTCGAGTAGATCGATGTCGACGACGTAGTCGTCAAGACCGCCGAAGAAGCCGATCCGGGGGTGCGGAAGCAATCGGAGTTCCGCCGGCTGCTCGGACTCGGGGCGAAGCGAAAAGTGCTCAAGGTCGACGCCGTGATCGATGAAGATTCCCCGGGCTCCCACGGCGGGCAGGTCCTCCGCCATGAGTGCGTGGCTGACATAGAGGACCCGGTCCGCTCTTCGCAGCAGGTCTGCCTCCAAGGCGGCAATGGTTTCCTGGTCACTCTCAGGAAACTCCGAGTGCCGATCCGAGCGGTTGTAGAGCACTGCCTTGACATCCATTCCCGGTAGGACATCGACGGCTGTGGGAATGGTGACAAAGGCCACCGGACGGCGGATCCGAAGTAGGGCCATGACGAGACGAACCTGCAGTCGCACCAGGGCGGCGTTCAGCATTCGTACCCGCCGATGCTGGTAGAGCGGGATTACCAGTGGTGTCATCACGATGAAGCCCGGTGTCTCGGGAATGGGCCGGCGCACCAACTTGGACACACTGCGCGCCTTTCGCGCGATCCTGCGCAACACCTGGGTGCTGCGCCCCGGGGTCGGGAGCCGCAGTCCAATGCTGTTGACCAAGAGAACCTGTCGTTGCCGGGCGAGCCGCGTCATGAGTTGGAAGTCTGAATGGGCGCGGTTGTGGTACCACCAATCCTGCGCCGCGAAACAAATCCACGGCGCCTGGTCGCCGCTCCGCTGACGGTCACCTCCCCGAATGCCACGACTCATCCCTGCGTGAAACCGCCGACGCTCGGTGGCTTGCTAGCAGCCAGTCGGGTGACGCGCAGCCGACATCCAGCAGCAGGAGACACGTGTCCGTGCATCTGAGCCCCCCTGACTTCGTCGCCGACAGTGCGGCAACAGTGAAGGGTACTGCAATGCGGAGGGCTTGCGAGGCACGGACCACAGGGTCCCCCTGGGGTCATCTGCCGGTAGGTTCATCTGGCAGGAGCGCAGCGAAGGAGATGTGGGCGGCGAGTCCCATTGCGTCTGCGGCACATCCATAGCAGCAGGCGGGCGGCGGCAGGATCGCAAGGATGACAGGTCACGCGAGGTCACCGTCGGGGGAACCTCGCCGCGGTGCTGCCCTGGCGGGCCGATGACCAGTCGCGCTACGGACAACTGGTGAACTTTGGCCGGAGAACGGCGCTATCTCGTGCAGTGTTGGCCGTGACGGCGGACCCGGTTCAGGCCGGGGACCGGGTGAGTGACTGTGTGGCGCGGCACGGATGGGAGCCGCTGGTCGCTGCCGCGCATCGTCACGGCGTCACCGGCTGCCTGTGGGGCGCGGTCCGCGCTGGTGGCCTGGAGGGGGTGGCCGGCGCCGAACCGCTTCGTACGGCGCACTTCGACAGCCTCGGTCGTCATCTCCGCACGCTGTCCGACCTCGCTGTCATCGAGGACTGCCTGCGCTCGGCCGGAGTCGAGTTCTGCGTCGTCAAGGGTCCGGTACTCGCGGAGATCATCTACGCCCGACCCGATCTGCGCTCCTACGTCGACCTGGACCTCGTTGTGCTTCCGGCCGACCTCGCAGCCGCGCTGAGCAGTCTGGAGCAGGCGGGGCACGTCGTCCTGGACTGCAACTGGACGTTGATGCAGCGTCTCCGGATCGGTCAGGTCCGGCTCCTGACGCCCGCGGGGACGATGGTGGACCTGCACTGGCATCTGCTCAACGACCAGACACTCCGGTCAGAGTTCGCTCTCGACCGGGCGAGGTGGGTGCCGGGTCTGCGCCGGGTGCGGGTGGGTACGGCGAGCGTGCAGACCTTGGACCCGGTGATGACGCTGATCCATCTCGGTGTCCACGGGGCACTGGCCGGGGGACACCGCCTGGTGTGGATCAAGGACGTCGAGCAGTCGGTCCGCAACGAGTCTCCGGATTGGGATCAGGTCTGCCGTGCGGCCCGCGCGGCCGGAGCCGGGCCGCCTTTGGCGCTCATGCTCCACCGC